>JBKJRX010000233.1:0-7362 GCA_046593155.1 Lacunisphaera sp. | reverse complement strand
AGCCTGGAAGCGCTGGGCTCGAGAATTCCGGAGGACTTCAAGGCGAGCGCGCTTCAGGGCATGTCTGCCGACATGATGGCGGAACTGCTGTTGTATTTCATCGCGAAGGGAATCGTTACCCTGCCCGTCGCGAGTGAGAAGGCGCTGCTCGATATGCCGTGGGGATCGCATGTGTGCCAGTTCTACACCTCCAAAGAGGATCTGATCAAAATGCTGGTGCCGTATTTCAAGCAGGGGTTGGAAAGGAACGAAGCCTGCGTGTGGCTCGTGGGTGATTTGACGGTGGAGGAGGCACGGAACGCACTCGCGGCAGCGGTGCCTACCCTTGCCCGCTACCTGGCCCGGGGTCAGATGCTGATCAAGCACTACACGGAGTTCTATACGAATCCGGACGGCTCCATAAAACCTTCTGAGCAGCTAAGCGATCAGTTCGGAGCGCTAGGGTCGACCGTAACGGACCAAGGCTACTCGGGGCTGCGCGCTTCCGGTAGTGTCAGCTGGGTCAAGAAAGACGAAAGCATGACGCGGTTCATGAATTACGAGACGAAGGTCAATTGCGCGATTCAGAATTCCCGGATTATGGCCGTCTGCACCTACCCAGTCCAGGCAGCTGCCTTGTGCGGGTGCCGTGAACTCATTCACAATCACGGGAAGATTTACGTCCAGCGCGGCAACTGGGTGCACGACAAGTCCAAGGATGCGGAAAAGATTGAAACGGTCTTTGCGTCGCTGGCAGCGGGGCGATAATTGGCGGCCGCGCGTCGTGGGGGGCGCTCAAGGCGAACGGCCGAATTCCGACACCCCAGCGGCCACAAACTGGTGAGGATTCATAGCGGACTTTCGAAGCGTCGCCTCGGAGTCTCGCAATCAGGCAGTTTAATTTTTGCCGGCCGGCGCGGTGGGTAAACGACGCTTAACTCCGCTTGGTTCGGCGCCGGACTGCGGAAAAGCCCAAGGCCGCGAGCCCGAACAGGGCAGCGTAGGTGCCGGGTTCGGGGATGGCGGTATTTGTGGCGCTCCAGTATACGGTGGTGCCCAAAGCTGGAAACGAACCCGAGATTGTGGCGTCGGCAGCGAATCCCAGACCCATCAGCGAAGTGCCAGCCCACGTCATACTCCCGGCCAGCGTGCCGTTTACTCGGTCATATCCCGTCGGGACGCGGACGAACGAGCTACCCACCCAAAATCTTATCCAATCACCCGAAAACGAGGTGGCTTCGGGCGAACTAGGACTACCCCAGTAGGTATTGGAAAATCCCGGATTTCCATACGCATCCATGTTGACCGTGCCCACGACGCTGGCCACTCCTCCATATCGCACATGATGTTCCGAGGACGTCGAAGTTGGTCCGTAGGAGGTGAGTGAACTCAGTGAGTTTGCGGCCACATTGAAATTCAACGTGGTGTCGGTTCCGTTATAGACGAAATTGATCATGATTTGGGCCCGGGCTGTCGTGGCAAGTGCGATACCAAGGGAGCCAAGCAGCAGGACCGCTGATAGAATTCTTTTCAATCTATGCGCAGCCGGCACCAGAGTGCTTGGAATATTATTCACTTTAGAAACGAGTTAAGAGGCTGGGTGGAGCGTGATGCTCAACGATGCTTAAGCAACCTTCTCGTGGAGGCTCATCGCGAGCCCTCCTGGCCACTCAGCGGGCCTATTAAAGACGAAGCCAGAAGCAGCTTTTAAGGCGTGTTTGCAAAACCGGGATTTCGTGGGCCAGCGAGCTTGCTCGCGCCAGATCTGCGCCTGCAAGCAGGCTGCCCACCGTGGCTTGGCAGCCCAGAATCACATTTTGCAAACACTCCCTAGCTACGTTCTGGCTACGCTCTTTTGCAACCGCCTGTGCGGTAAGTGGTGCCCTCACGGGGAATCGAACCCCGATTTATAGAATGAGAATCTACTGTCCTAACCGTTAGACGATGAGGGCGAAAATGAACTGTCGGATGAGCAGAAAAGCGCACCCGGACGCCGGGCGTCAAGTGCACAAAATCATCAGACGGTGAACAGCTCCGCCGGCTCGAAGAAGCGCTTCAGCTCGGCCTTGGCGTTCTCGTCGCTGTCGGAGGCATGCACGACGTTCTTCATCATCTCAGTGCCGAAGTCGCCGCGGATCGTGCCTTTGGCGGCTTTACGCGAGTCCGTGGGTCCGAGCAGATCGCGCACCTTTTGCACGATGTTGTCGCCCTCGAGCGCTAGCGCGATGACCGGGCGCGAGCTCATGAAGGCCTCGATCTCCGGGTAAAAGGGCTTGTCAGCCACGTGCGCGTAGTGTTCGCGCAGCTTGGCGGGCGTCAGCCGCATCATCTTGCAGCCCACGACCGTAAAGCCGGCGGTCTCAAAGCGGTTCAGCACGTTGCCGACATGGCGCTGGGCCATGCAGTCCGGCTTAAAAATGACGAATGTTCTCTGCATATAAGCGGCCCACCATACTTTTCAGACCCCGTTTGAAAAGCCCCGATTTCAGATTTCTTCAGATCCGGCTGATGCGAATACTCTTCAATGCCGCCAAGGCCGCCTCGCGCGCTTCTCCATGATCCACCATGGGTTGCGGATAATTTCCGCCGAGATTTACCCCTGCCTTGGCGAGCACATGCAGCGGAGCTTCCCACGGCTGGTGGATGCATTCTGCCGGCAACTTGGCCAGCTCCGGCACCCAGCGCCGCACATAATTGCCGGCGGCGTCGAACTTCGCCCCCTGCAGCAGAGGGTTGAAGATCCGGAAATACGGCGCTGCGTCCGCTCCGCAACCGGCCGTCCATTGCCAGCCGAGCGTATTGCTCGCGAGGTCGGCATCGACCAGCGTGTCCCAGAACCAAGCCGCGCCTTCCTGCCACGAAATACGCAGGTGTTTCACGAGAAATGACCCCACGATCATGCGCACACGGTTGTGCATCCAACCGGTCGCCCACAGCTGCCGCATGCCAGCGTCCACGATGGGATAGCCGGTCAATCCCTGCTGCCAGGCCTGCAATTGCTTCGGGTTTTTCCGCCAGGGAAAGGCCGCAAACTCTTTTCGCAGCGGCTCGCCGGGCGTCTGCGGAAAATGAAACAGCAGATGGTGGGCGAATTCCCGCCAGCCCACTTCGGTCAGAAAAACCTGCCCACCCCGGTTGACGGGAAACACCCCGCTGTCCTTCGACCGCGCCCGCACCGCCGCCCAGATCTGCCGTGGCCCGATCTCCCCGAAATGCAGATACGGGGAGAGCGCCGAGGTGCCGTCGAGCTCGGGCAGATTTCGCTGATCCGCGTAATTCGCCATCGCCCCGCCCGTGAATTTTTTCAGGCGCTTCAGGGCCGGCCCCTCGCCGGGCTCCCTGGCCGCAGCCAAGCCGGTGTCCCACTTGATCGTCGGCAACAGTTTCAGCTCGGGCAGTGCCAATGAGGCGGGCCATTTGGTTGGAGCCGGGAAATCACCGCCCGGCAATTTCCCGGGCGCTTCCACCGGCAGTGTCTGGCAATGCCGCCAGAAAGGCGTGAACACTTGGAACGGCCCGCCCGATTTGTTTTGAATGGTATGCGGTTCGAAGAGCAAAGCGGCGTTGAAGCTCTTCACGTCCGGCCCACTCGCCGCCAGCTCCGCCTTCAATGCCCTGTCCCGGGCGACGGCCGCAGGCTCATAGCGCCGGTTCCAGTAAACCGCCGTCGCGCCGGTCTGCTTCACCAGCGATCGCAGCACCGCCCCGCTCTCTCCTTTGGCCAGCAGGAGCCGCGACCCGCGCTCGCGCAGCGAGACGTCCAGGCTGGTCAGCGAGTGATGCAGCCACCAGCGCGAGGCGCCGCCGGCCGGCCAGTCGCCCTCCCCCGCATCATCCATGATGTAGACCGGCAGCACGGTGCCGCCGTTTTTCAGCGCCGCGGCCAGCGCCGGGTTGTCCTGCAGCCGCAGGTCCTGTCTAAACCAGAGGATGGTCGTGGCCATACGTTATTGTAGGGCGGAATCGCCTGATCCCGCCTCGCACGCGGAGTGATAACCGGAAAATGGCGGGATCAGCGATCCCGCCCTACAGTAATCTTCTCCGGCAAGCCTCTTCACAGCGCCTCGGTGTAGAGCTGTTCGTAGGCTGCGACCGCTTTCGTCCACGAAAAATCCTTCTGCATGGCGCGGCGCTGCGCGGCGGCATAACGCGTCTGGTCGGCGAACAGCGTCAGGGCGCGTTGCAGGCTGGCGTCGAAATCCGCCTGTTTCGGCGCGAACATGATGCCGGTGCCGGCTTCGGGACTGGTATCGATGTCGGTCACCGTGTCGACAAGTCCGCCGACATTGCTCACCAGCGGCACCGTGCCGTAGGCCTGGCTATACATCTGGTTGAGGCCGCACGGCTCGAAGAGCGAGGGCATGAGAAAGAAGTCGGAGCCCGCCTCCACCAAGTGGCTCATTGCCTCGTCGTGGCGGACGCAAAGACCCACCTTGGTCGGGTGGGCGGCGGCGAAATCGCGCAACAGTTCCTCGTATTTCTTCTCGCCGCTGCCGAGCACGACCAGCCGGCAGTTCTCCTTGGCAAAAAATTCCTTCGCGCCGATCACGAGATCGAGGCCCTTGGCCGGGGTGAAGCGGCACACCATGCCGAAGACCGGGCCCTTGAAGGTCGCGCTCCACCCAAATTCCTTGAGCAACCTGGTGCGACATTTCACCTTGCCCGCGAGTTCATCGGCGCTGAAGCGCGCGGGCAGGCTCTTGTCGGTCGTGGGGTTCCAGACCGCGGTATCGATGCCGTTGAGCAGACCGTGCAAATCGTCAAGCCGCGTGCCGATGACCCCGTCCATGCCGTTGCCGAATTCCGGGGTCTGGATCTCCTTGGCATACTGCGCGCTTACCGTCGTGACTTTGTCCGCATAAACGATGCCGGCCTTGAGCATGCACATCTGGTCGTAGTATTCCAAACCGTCGATCGTCAGCAGGTCCTCCGGCAGGTTGGTCAGGGCGTAGGATTTTCGCGGAAACACGCCCTGATAAGCGATGTTATGGATCGTAAAGACCGTCTTGAGTGCCAGCGTCAGCGTGTAGCGGCGCTCGGCCTCGCGTAGAAACAGCGGCAGCATGCCCGTCTGCCAGTCGTGACAGTGCACGATGTCGGCTTTGAAATCAGTCAGCCGCAGCAGCTCGACCACCGCTTTCTGGAAAAAGATGAAGCGGGCATCGTTGTCGTCGTAGTCCCGCTCGCCCGTCCAATAGGGCAGCTTGCGGTCAAAGTATTCCTCGCGGCAGACGAGGTAGAGGGTGAGGCCCGGCCGGAGTTTCAGCGTGTAGACATCGCCCGCCAGGAACAGATCGCCCATCTCGATCTTCAACTTGTGGCTCGGTTTCAAGCCCGCCACATGGGGGCCATCCAGCACCGAGCGGTAGCCCGGCATGAAAACGGCCAGTTCGTGGCCCCGGTCTGCCAAGGTTCCCGTCAGGGCCGCCACCGCATCCGCCAAGCCGCCAGTTTTGAGATAGGGAAACAATTCGCTGGCCGCGTGGGCAATTCGCATGTTGCAACACTACAGACCCGGCGGCACGGTTCCACTAGAAAATCCCGGGCTTTAATCTGCCGGAGCCACTCCGGCCCGCCCCGTGTCATTCGAGTTATGAGTTATTCCGACCGCCTTTTGGCCCATCTTAATCGCCGCAGCTATGTCCCGGCCCCCGCCGACGCCATCGCCAAGGAGTGGCGCCTCAATCCCAAGGACCGCCGCAAGTTCAACCAGCAGGTCGCTGAACTTCTCCGGTCCGGCTACCTCGTCCTCATCAAGGGCGACCGGCTCTGCGTGCCGCGCGAGGCCGACCTAGTCACCGGCAAGATCAACTTCCGCCAGAAGGGCTCCGCCATGGTGTTTCCCGAGGTCAAGGTCACCGAGCCGCGCAAGCCCGCCATCTTCATCGCCGCCGAGGACACCGGGGTGGCCCTGCAGGGCGACAAGGTCGTCGTGCGCCTCCGCTCGTCGAAGGATCGCGACTTCCCGCACTTCCTCAAGCCCGGCGAACTCGCGGGCAAGGTCATCAAGATCATCGAACGCGGCAACGCCACCCTCACCGGCACGCTCCAGCGCGGCCGCACCTACTTCTATGTCGTCTCCGACGATCCGCGCATGGGCCACGACATCATTGTGGCCGACCCGGCCAAGGGCGGCCTGAAGCCGCCCGCGGCGGTGGGCGACAAGGTCGTCGTCAAACTCAACGAGTGGAAGGAGCGCCACCTGAACCCCGACGGAGTTATCGTCGAGCGCTTGGGCCGCGCGCTCGAGCCCCGCGCGGAACTGGCCGCCATCTACCACAAATACAACCTGACGACCGCGTTCCCCGAGGCCGTCGTCCGCGAAGCCGCCACCCTGCCCTCCGTGGTCGGCCCGGCCGATCTGGCTGGCCGCCGCGATTACCGGGCTATCCCGACTTTCACCATCGACCCCGACGACGCCAAGGACTTTGACGACGCCCTATCCATCGAATACCTCGACCACGGCGACATCCGCATCGGCGTGCACATCGCCGACGTCAGCCACTATGTGAAGCCCGGCACCACGCTCGACCGCGAGGCCCAGAACCGCGGCAACTCCACCTACCTCGTCGGCACCGTCGTGCCGATGCTGCCGGAAAAACTCTCCAACGGCCTGTGCTCTCTGGTCGAGGCCCAGGACCGGGTGACCAAGGCCGCGCTCTTCACCTTCGGCGCGAGCGGCCGGATCAAAACCACCGAGTTCGCCAACACCGTCATCCGCAGCCGCAAGCGGCTGACCTACAAGCAGGCCTTCGCGCTGATGTTTGAGGACGACCTCACCAAGATCCGCAAGCTCCCCCTGCCCGCCGCCCACCAAACCGGCTCAACCGGCCGGGCGCTCAGTGAGCTGCCCGCGGAGGAACTCAGGGAGCTGCAGAAATGGATCCGTCAGCTCTGGACCATCGGCAGCAAAATCCGCCGCGAGCGCATGCAAGGCGGCAGCCTCGACCTCGACATGCCCGAAACGAAGATCTTCGTGGATGCCGCGGGCTACGCCGACCGCATCGAACTCATCCACAACGACGAAAGCCACCAGCTCATCGAGGAATACATGCTCCTCGCCAACGAGGCCGTCGCGCGCCTGACCCGCGGCAACCACCTGCCCTCGCTTTACCGCGTGCACGACGACCCGGACGAGGACAAACTCGCCGAGCTCCGTCAGTTCCTCGCCACGTTCGGCATCAAGACCGGCGACCTCACCAACCGCGCCGAGGTCGTGAAGCTGCTGGCCGTCCTCAAAGACCACCCGCAGGGCTACATTCTCCGCACCCAGCTGCTCCGCAGCATGCGCAAGGCCTGCTACCGCGCCTCGGCCGACGGCCACTATGGCCTGAACAAGACCGACTACAGTCACTTTACCTCGCCCATCCGCCGCTACTCCGA
>JBKJRX010000228.1:0-10155 GCA_046593155.1 Lacunisphaera sp. | reverse complement strand
GCGATGGCTCAGTCCACGCGGCTGGAGCGGTTTAACCTGAAGTGTAGCCACAAAGGAACACATAGATCGCAAAGAACAGCAGTCTGCATGGATTGTCTTTGTGCTCCTTGCGTTCTTTTGTGGCTAAAAATCCGGCTACGATTTTCTTTAAAACGCTCTAGGCCGCATCCAAGTTGGGGCCTTCCACCGTGAATGGCTGCTTCTTCGGCAGCACATCAACATCAGCCACCACCAGTGCGCACCGGAGCGCCGGCAGGTAGACGTCGCCGATGTCCTCCAGCCTGAACCTCATTTCCAGGATCAGCCCGGTATCGTGCACAATCGAAAGCACCCCATGCAGCTCGGTGATCTCCTCGGGGAGGAAATGCTCGTCCACCACGGACTGGCTGAAATCCTGCGCAAGGAACACCGCCTGGTGCCGGTTCGCGTGCACATTCGGTCCGCGCATCACCACCAGGCCGGTCAAACCCGACCGGGCGATCCGCTCGGAGAAATTCCCCAACCACTGGTAGGCGTAGACCAGATTGGCGAGGCGGGCGATCCGACGCAGTTCGTCGCGGTGCTGAAGGAGGTAATCGAATCTCATGGCTGGGACAGTGGTGGGCGAGCAGATGCTTGCTCCTCTACAGACCGGCAGGACCGGCACAGGTGCATATCGGGCAACCCTACCTTTGCGGGGTATCGCTGCGTCGATATCCCCCGCACAAGGCCCCATAAGTCATCCGGCCCAGCCCGCCGCATTAACGGGCACAACAGCGGCCCTCACCCCGTGCCGGCCGTCGGCGGCGCGACGCCTTGTCCCGAGATTTGTGTCCGCGGTTGCTTCAATCCGGCAAACCGGCCATGAATCTTTTCATCCTATGAAAAATCCCACCGCTTGCTTCGCCCTCCTCTTCCTCGTTCTCGGTCTCGCCGCTGCGACCGCCAAAGAGCGCAACGCGGTGGTCATCCAGGCTGACTTCGGCGGCGCCGTCATGCCAGGTGTCGTCTTCAATGTGGACAAGGACATCCCTATTTTCACCGTCCAGCCGCTCATCGAACTTTACAACATCGATGCGGCGGCCCGCAACCTGATCTACACCGCGCCGGTGTGGCCGGCCGGCACCGTCTTCATTTCCGTCGTGGATCCCGGCGTCGGCACCAAGCGCAAGTCCGTCGTGCTGAAGACCAAAAACGGGCAGTATTTTGTGAGCCCCGACAACGGCACGCTTTCGCTGGTGGCCGCGGAGCTGGGCGTTGAGGCCGTCCGCGAGATCGACGAGAAGATCAACCGCCGCGCCGGCACCGGGTGGTCGCACACCTTTCACGGCCGCGATGTCTATGCCTTCACCGCCGGGCGCCTCGCCGCCGGCATCATCACCTACGAACAGGTCGGCCCCCTCCTCGCGCCCAAGGTCGTCACCCTCAACTACCCCGCGCCGGTCATCGAAGGCGGCACCGCCACCGGTATGATCGACATCTCCCGTGGCCACCTCGGCAACACCGCCTGCCTGATCGACCGCCACACCTTCGAGAAGCTGGGCCTCAAGGAGGGCGAACTCGCCGTCGTGACCATCCGCCACGCCGGCAAGGTCGTCTGGGAGGAAACCGTCCCCTACGCCCACACCTTTGGCGACGTGCCCGTCGGCAAAAACCTGATGTTCATCAACAGCAGCGGCTATGTCTCGATGGCCGTCAACCAGGGCAACTTCGCCAACACCTACAACATCGACTCCGGCCGCGACTGGACCCTGTCCGTCCGGAAGCAGTAAGCCG
This sequence comes from Lacunisphaera sp., assembly GCA_046593155.1. GTDB lineage: Bacteria > Verrucomicrobiota > Verrucomicrobiia > Opitutales > Opitutaceae > Lacunisphaera. The sequence goes on along the minus strand of JBKJRX010000228.1, from coordinate 8,400 downwards.
GTCACCAATCGCACCCTCCCCATGCACCGTCTTCTCCTCATCCTGCTCCTCACAAACATGGCGCTCCGCGGGGCCGAAGCCGCCCCGGGCGTCACGCTCCAGCACACCGAGCACCGCACCATCGCCTCGGCGCAGATCGGCCAGACCTACGATTTGTTTGTGTCATTGCCCGAGGACTATGCCACTTCGGGCAAACGCTACCCGGTCCTCTTCGTCCTCGATGGCTGGCACTTCCCGTTGATGGCCTCGCTGCAGAACAACAACATCTACTCGGGACGCATGCCGCCGGTGATCATCGTTAACATCGGTCACGGCCGGGGCGTTAACCCGATGCCGCTGCGCGCGCGCGATTTCACGCCGGCCAAAATGGCGAATGAACCCGCGTCGGGCGGCGCCGCGGCTTTCCTCGAGTTCCTGGAGAAGGAAATCATCCCTCTCGTCGACCGCACCTACCGCACCGTGCCCACCGACCGCGGTCTGCTCGGCCATTCCCATGGTGGAACCTTCGCCATCTATACGCTGCTGGAGCGACCGGGGCTCTTCCAGCGCATCGTCGCCGCCAGCCCCGCCCTCATGTTGGACCATGGCGCACTCCTCGGCTCCGCCCGGGCAAAACTCAAGGCCGGTCTCGCCTCACCCGTCCGCCTCGAACTCTCGGCCGGCGAACAGGATGACCTGGAGCGGGCCATCGCCAACTCGACCAAGGACTTCGTGAAGCTCCTCGACGAACTCAAGCCCGCCAAGCTCGACTACCGTTTCACGTTCTACCCGGGCGAAAACCACAACTCCGTCCGCTTTGCCTCGTTCCCTCCAGGACTCTACTGGATCTACCGGCCCTAGCGTGCCCCGGACCACGCCTACCCATGGTGCTCGCGGCAACCCGGCAGCCCGTCGCTAGGGCGTGCTTGCAAAATATGATTTGAGGTATCGAAGCCACGGTAGGCCGCCTGCTTGCGGGCGCGGATTTGGCGCGAGCATCAGCCGTCGCCAAGCCTATGGCCGACAAGAGCTCGCTGGCCCACGAAAGACCCATTTTGCAAACACTCCCTAACTGCGACGGGCGCCTCGCGGCTTCAGGTTGACCAGCCCTGTCGTCAGGTAATCCGGCCGTTGAGACCTTCCGGGAAGAAGCCGCCCTTCGTGAGGTCCTTGCCCAGATAAACGATGTTGAGCACCTCGCGCGCGGTGCGGCTGAATGCGATGCTGTTCGCGTCGGCGGGCACAATGTTGGGTTGGCCGTCCTTGATGATCCCCTCGTCCGCCTCCGTGCCGGCGGCGACGTCGCGCAGCATGGAAATCGCCTCCGCGGCTTCGCTCAGGTTGCGCTGCAGCATGAGCAGGCGGATGGCCGCGGCATGGTAGGCCTCCACGGCGAGGATGCCCGCGGCGGCCTCAAGGAAGTCCTTGTTGTCGATCAGCCGGGCCGCGCCCTTGTAGGCCGTGACGCCGACATCCTCGAACACGAACGACCCGATGAGGAAATTGTTCTCGTTCAGGAAGGGATCAAAACCGGCGCCGAGTCCGGCGGCCTCCGCGGCCGTGGAAAAGCTTTCCCGGAGATTGATGGCCGGCCGGGCCACCTTCGCGCCGCCGAGCGCCGTGCGGAGGAAATTCACGTGGTTGCGCTCGTCGTTGGCGATTTCGGCCGCGTATTGGGCAATCGCCGGCGTGGCGAACGGCACCTGCGCCCCCGCCTTGACCGTCACCATGCCGGCCCGACCCAAGCCATCGACGCCGACGCCAAAGGTTTCAATCCCGCGGCCGCTGACGGCGTAGCTGTAATATTCCGCCTCAAGATACTCCAGATTGAGCGCAAAGTTCAGCACGTCGGCATCGCGGGCGGGCGCGTTTGATTTCGGCGGCAGGATAAAGCGCCCATTAAAACGACCGACCTGGGCCCCGAGTTCGCCGGGCAGCAAAGTCATCGCACCCACGCCGAGCACCCCGGCGCCGAGCCGTTTGAGTGCCGCGCGACGGGAGACGAAGGCCGGGGAGCTGGATTTTTCAATTTCAACCGAGGGAGGAGGAGTGGGAGTCATGCTATTAATGGATCCGGGAGTTTAGTTAATAGGGTGACAAAGCCGGCCGGACGGCCTCGTTCAGCCCTCAGTTGTTTTGTGGTAATCGGCGGCCCACCCTAATGTATCCGATTCAACGGAACCATCCGGGGCTCTGCGGTTCGGACCCCGGTAAATATTGCCTAAGGTGGGGTGGAAAATTGTGGAACCCTGCCGAAAGCGACGGTCGGGCTCACGGGCTAGGGCGAGGAAACGTTCGCGAGCGGCGCAGGCTGATTCTTGAGATCGCGGTTGTAACGGAGCTTGAACGACGCGCCCAAACTATTGCCGCCCGGGCCATAGGTGTTGTTCAAAGCGACGCCGACCATCCAGTTGCTCTTCACCTGCCGGTTGCGGCGCCGGGGAATTTCCCAGAGCACGCCGGGCCGGACCGAGTAGATATCTTCGCCGCTGTGGCTGATCAACCGGGTCGTATCGTAGGACGCCTCGAAGGTGTAGTGCCAGTGGCCGCGATCGATGACAAAGCCGCCCGTGATTCCCGTCGAACTCTCCTGAAAGGAATTTTTAGCGAATTCGCCCGGCAAGGAGGTTTTGCTCACATTATCGAAACGGAAGCCCAGGAATATACGCCAGTCCGGACGCGATTGCAGCCGGTGCGAGAAAGTGGCGTAAGGACGGAGATGGCGCAGCCCATCCGTCAGTTCCGGCGGCGGACGGCCGGTCGGAAACTCATAATTGACTCCGACGGCGGTTTCCCAGCCGGCGAACAGGGGCTGGCCGAGATTCAGCTTCACCCCGAGCTTGAGATTCGCCGCCCCGTTGTTTTCGAAAGCGCGGATGTCACCATTACCGTGGCTGAAATACAGGTTGCTGCCCGCACTGAGTTCGCAGCGCTCGGTGAGGCCGTAGCGCACCGTGGTGGTCAGGCGCATATGGTCCTTCCTCTGCCAGTCGCCCAAGTGAGGATTAACCGAGAGCCGAAAGCCATATTTCTCCAGCGTCGCGGGGAGGTGGCTCTGAAAGACCTCCTCAATGATCAACTCGTCGTCGCCTAGTTTGTGAAGGGGAACGAGGACCGTGCCCGGCCCCTCGCTTTCCAGCAGCGGCGCGGCGCGACCGCCGCCGGCCACCACCAAAGCGACCAGGGCAATGAGAATGACCTTCGCCGGGTGCCATCGTCCGTTCATTCCGGCAAGTCGGCTGCGGGAGCGCGGGATTTTATCCTCAAGGAACGGGATGGGAAGACGGGGAGCGGTTGTCATGAGCAGGGTGTCGAAATGGGCGTGGTCATCGGGCACTATACACGATGCGGCTGCCGGCGATAGGGGGTGTTCCCATCATAGCCGGTAGCGCCTCTAGGCCACGCCTTGCCCTGGCCATTGCTTCCCTCGCCTCTGTCGCCACGGAGCCGCCAAAGCAGGCTTAACTTTGTTTTTTCGTTTCCTTGTGGTATCCGAATTCAACCATGACAGCCCCGACCAAAGACGCCTTTGCCGCCGGGCTTGGCGGATTCGGACCAGCCGGGATATTCGCGCTGCTCGTCATCCTGCTCACGGGAAACATCATTGTCGGCCAGATGATCGTCCTGCCGGTCGGGGCGCCCTGGTGCTGGTCTGGGCGCGATGGTCCCGCACCCCGTGGTCCCGACTGGGCCTTGCCCGGCCGGGCAGTTGGATTGTCACCGTGCTTGTCGGGCTGGCCTTCGGCTTGGCGTTCAAGCTTCTCCTGAAAGCGGTCGTGATGCCGCTGCTGGGGGCCGACCCGATCAACCAGGCTTATCATTTCCTGACTGGCAACCGCGCCCTGCTTCCCACCGCCGTGTGGGCCATGTTCGCGGCCGGTTTCGGGGAAGAGCTGGTCTTTCGCGGCTACCTGTTCGAACGCCTCGGCCGGCTGATCGGGTCCGGCCCCCGGCGCCATGACCGTCATCGTGCTGCTCACCTCCTTGTGGTTCGGCGCGGCCCACTACCTGAACCAGGGGTTCGCGGGCGTCGCCCAAGGCGTCATCTTCGGCCTCGTTTTTGGCACGATTGCCATGGTCACGGGCCGCATCTGGCTGCTGATGATCGCGCATACCGCCTTCGACCTGACGGCGCTCGCCATCATTTATTGGGATCTTGAGACTACCGTGGCTCACCTCATCTTCCGCTGACCCGCCTCATGCCACTCCCGACCAAAGACGCCGCCACCGCCCTGCTTCACCAGCATGTCCGCGATGAATATCAAAGACATCATGCCCTGATGGTCGCAACGGCCCTGGAGGGTTATGCCCGGCAGCTAAACGAGGATCCGCTGCTCTGGTATCTCACCGGCCTGCTGCATGACATCGACTACGAGGAGCATCCCGACACCCACCCCGCCCCGTCGCTGCAGTGGTTCAAGGACTGGGGCTATCCGCCGGAACTCATCCACGCCGTCGAGGCCCACGCCTACGGCTACCACGGTTTCACCACCCTCCCCCAGACCAGCCTCGCCGCCGCCCTGGTCGCCTGCGACGAAATCAGTGGCATTTTCTACGCCTACCGGAAAATGAACCCGGTGCCTTACGGCCAGATGAAACCCAGCTCCATCCGGAAGAAATTCAAGGACCCGGGCTTTGCGGCCAAGATTGATCGCGCCACCGTGCAGCTCGGCTGCGACAAACTGGGCGTGCCGCTGGACGATCATATCGCGAATCTGGTGCGGTTTTTCGATGCCGTGCCCTGAAACGAAACCGTGGACAAACCACGCTTGTCCATCGCGCGCAATGCCTTCGGAATCACGCTTTTCATCCGAAATAGGTATTCACCCCATTCCAGGAAAATGGGCATGGGCTAGGATGATGCCTTCACTCATGGCCGGCACCCGACTCGCATATCATTTTGAACAGGCTCACAGCCGGGAAGCCCTGGAGGCCAAAAGTCTTTTGCTAGCCCGGCAAGGCTGGAAGCCGGCGAGCGCACCCCGGCAGGTCGAGGTGAACTTTCCGGACGGCCGCCTGTTGCTGCAATTTTCCCAAGCCTACGTCCGGCCCATGCTTTTGCCGATTTGTGAGAGGATACAGGCCACCCTGCCCGGCCAATTCACGGCCCTGTGCGGACCGATCAAGCCCGGTGAACATCTCGTTCATTTCTATGACGACTCAACCGTGTTCCTGAGTTCCTTGGAGGCCTTCATTCTCCAGGGATTGCAGGCGGGAGAAGCGGTGCTGGTGATTGCCCGGTCCGAGCATCGCACCGCGCTTGAGTTCCGGCTCACCGCCCATGGGCTCGATCTCGAGGGTCTTGAGGCCGACCAGCAACTGCTGTTCCTGGACGCCCAAACCACCCTGGCGTCGTTCCTCCGCGATGGCCTGCCCAGCGAAATTCTTTTCGAAGAGGTTCTGGGCCGCCTGATCGCCCGGCTGCACGCCCGGCATCGCGTCGTGCGCGCCTTCGGCGAAATGGTTCACATCCTGTGGCAGGACGGTAATGCCGCCGCCACGCACCGGCTCGAGGAACTCTGGCACCGCTATTGCCAGCGCGAAGGCCTGGTCCTGTATTGCGCCTACCCGCGCAGTGCCTTCGCCACCGAGGCGGAAGCGCTCCAACGGATCTGCGCGTCGCATTCCCAAGTGCTCGAGGCATGAGCCCGTGAGGTCCGCCCGGCCGTCGGGCGTCAGGCCTTTCGGCCCGGGCCGCTGGAAAACCGGTCCCAGGTGCGCATGGTAGGACCATGGTTCCGTTTTCCGTCCTCGATCTCTCCAACATACCGCAAGGGGGCACGGCGGCGGACGCCTTGCATCGTTCGCTCGAACTGGCCCGGCACGTGGAGCAGCTCGGTTATGCCCGCTTCTGGCTGGCCGAGCATCACAACATGCCCGGCATCGCCAGCGCGGCGACCGCGATCGCCATTGCCCATGTCGCGGCCGGCACTCGCCGGATTCGCCTTGGCTCGGGCGGAATCATGCTGCCCAACCATGCCCCGCTGGTGATCGCCGAGCAATTCGGCACGCTGGAATCGCTTTTCCCCGGACGCATCGACCTGGGACTGGGCCGGGCACCCGGCACCGACCAGCCCACCGCGCGGGCGCTGCGCCGCGGTGCCATCAATTCAGCCGACACCTTCCCGCAGGATGTCCAGGAACTGCAGGCCTATTTCCAACCCACCGTCCCGGGCCAGGTCGTGCAGGCGGTGCCCGGGGCCGGCCTGCGCGTGCCCATCTGGCTGCTCGGTTCGAGCCTGTTCAGCGCCCAGCTCGCGGCGGCGCTCGGCCTGCCCTTTGCCTTTGCCTCCCACTTCGCTCCCGACCACCTGGACCAGGCTCTCGCAATCTATCGCCAAACCTTCCAACCATCGGCCGCCCTGGCCAAGCCGCACACCATGGCGGCGATCGGGGTCGTGGCGGCCGACACTGATGCCGCGGCCGCCCGCCTGGCCACCTCCCTCCAGCAAAGTTTCGTCGCTCTCCGTCGCGGACATCCGGGGCCGCTGCCCCCGCCGGTGGACAGCATGGACGGGCTCTGGACGCCGCCCGAACAGGCCGGCGTCGACCACGCGTTCAGCGAAGCGGTGATCGGGTCACCGTCCACGGTCAAGGCAGGCCTGCGGGCTTTCCTCCAAAGGACGCGGGTGGACGAGCTGATGGTGACGGCGGCAATCTACGACCATGCCGCCCGGCTGCGTTCCTTCGAACTGGTCGCCGAAGTTCACACCGGGCTTTAGAGCCGTTTAAGAATTATTGTAGCCGGCGCCTTGGACCACCCCATGCCGGCGGCAGAAGTTCCGGGGAAAGCTGCCCACGCACCGCCCAACGTTTGCCCGTTTTCTCCAAGGCGAGCACGGCACACTTCTTGAGCACGAAAAGCGATGGCCGCGCCACACCGGCGAGCAACAAGGAGGCCAGCGTGCCGAGGTGCGGCTCGTGACCCACCACCGCCACCGGACGTCGGACCTTGTTCAAGCGCCGGGCCATGCCCGCCGGTTTATCCTCAGGTTTGAGTCCCGCCACCAGCGTGAGTTTGCCGCGCACCTTGAGATGCTGCACCAGCAACCGGGCGGTGTCTTTCGAACGGACCAAAGGGCTGTGCCAGAATATTTTTGTTTCCAACCAACCACCCTGGCGGAGAAACTTCGCCACCTGGCGGATCTGCCCGCGGCCTTTTTTGCTCAGTGGCCGCGCCGCGTCGTCCTTGCCCGGCAAGGCATGGGCATGACGAATGAGATAAATCTGCATGATGTCGCCAGCCTAGGCCTGCCCGGACCGTTCTGCAAATACCCGCCGGCTGTTGTCCGTCATCGTCCTTGGTTCCCGTCACTCCCCCCGCGCCCGGCCGCCGTCCTTGATGGGTTTCACGAACTGGTAGTCGATATCCCACGGGAAGAAGATCCATTTGTTCTGCTTGAATTCCTTTACGCAGGTGTCGACGAACGGCCGCCCCGCGGGCTTGGCATAAAGCGTGGCGAAGTGCGCCTTGGGCAGCATCTGTCGCACCACCTGGGCGGTCTTGCCCGTGTCCACCAGGTCGTCGATCAGCAGAAAACCCGCCCCGTCGCCGGACACGCCTTTCAACACCTCCACGCCGCCCTGCGCCTGCGCCGCCCCGCCACCCGTGCCGGCCGCGTAACTCGACACGCAAACCGTGTCGATCAGCCGGATTTCCAATTCGCGCGCCACCAACGCCGCCGGGACCAGGCCGCCGCGCGTGATGGCGATGATGCCCTGCCAACTGCCGAGTTCGTGGAGCTGCTGCGACAGAAAGCGCGCATCCCGGTGCAGTTCCGGCCACGAAATAACGATTTCATCGGTGTAACGTGCAGGATCGCCCATGCCCCAACCAAACAGTCCGCCCTCTCTCCGCCAATCCCTTTTCTTGGACCGGGCCCGGATCGAACTTTGCTTCTTCGCTGCTTTGTGTGGATCCCCCACCCAACTCCCGCTTTGACACCCGCCGGCCGGCCTTGCGTCATCAGCCATGGCCGCCGGCAAACTCAGCTTTCGCTTCACCCCGCGTGCCGTGCTTCTCGATCAAGGCATGCCCTTTCATGCGCTGCCGGTGCCGGATGACCTCGCCGCCGCGTGGAAAAAAGCAAGGTCCGCCGGCTCGTGGGCACCATCAACGGCCACCCCGTCAAGCGCGCCCTGATGAACCACGCCGACGGTGGCAGCTTCTTTATCGTCAGCCGCGATCTCATGAAGGAGGCCGGCATCGGCCTGAAGACGCCGGCCGTGCTCGCGTTCCACCCCGACCCCACGCCGGAACAACTCGACATGCCAGAGGAATTCCAGATCGCGCTCAACCAGGACGACGCGGCCCGCGCCCGCTGGGATACCTTCACCGTTGGACGTCAACGGTCGCTGCTCATTTACGTCACCGGAGCCAAGACCGAGGCGACGCGCATCAAGCGCTCACTCGACCTCGCG
>JBKJRX010000222.1:0-10218 GCA_046593155.1 Lacunisphaera sp. | reverse complement strand
AGACGGCGCCCTTGAAACCCGTGAGGTGTTCGCGCACGGGCGCGACATCAGCGACGACCGCGACCTGCGCGGGATCGTTGCCATTCTCCAGCAGGCCCTCGCGCAGCGCAGCGGCCTGGCTGCCAAGCGCATAAAGAAAATCACCGCGCCGCAGGTGCAGCCGCCGCCCCAGCTGGCGATGATAGGTGGCGGAATCGGGTCCGAGTTCCTCCATCGAGCCAAGCACGTAGAGCCGCGGCAGTTCGGCGCCCACCGCCGCGGCAAAGGCGTCGATCGCGTCCATCATCGAAGCCGGGTTGGCGTTGTAGAAATCGCAATAAACCGTCGCCGCGCCGTTCTGACGGAGTTCGCCGCGCCACTTGGAGGGTTGCCAGTTTTCCAGCCGGGCCTGCAGGGCGGCGTCCTTCACGCCCAACTCGGAAGCGAGCGTCAGCGCGAGGGCGACGTTCTGCGCCATGCCGGCCGAGACGCGACGCAGGACAAAGCGGCGGCCCTCAAACGTCACCTCGGTGCGCTCGGGGCGGTGGAAGACGTTGAACCTGACGGTGCGGGCGGCGGCCTTGGTCGGGCCTTCACTCTCGGGCACCAGCACCAGCGGATTGGTCAGCGTGCGGAACGACTCGTAGGCCCAGCAGGAAACGGGAAATACCGCGACGCCGCCCGGCCGGTTGGCCGCCGGCAGCCGCGCCTTCTCCCTCGCCACGCCTTCGAGCGAACCGAGTTTTTCCAGATGGGCGGGCGCCACGAGCGTGACGACACTGTGATCGGGCTCGATCATCTCCGCCAGGCCGGCCATCTCGCCCGGCATGTTGATGCCGGCCTCGATGACGGCCGCCCGGTGCGAGACGTCAAGCCGGGTGAGGGTCAGCGGCACGCCAAGGTGATTGTTGAGGTTGCCCGCGGTCGCGAGGACATCGGGGCTGCCCCCGAGCAGCAGGGCGAGCAGGTCCTTCGTCGAGGTCTTGCCCACGCTGCCGGTCACGCCGACGACGGTGGCGTGAAACTCACGGCGATGCTCCCGGGCGATGCGCTGGAACGCGCCGAGTGGGTCGGTGGTCACGAGTTGGGGCAACGTCGTGCCGCTCACCGCGCGACCCACGAGCGCCGCCGCCGCCCCACCCTTTTGCGCCTCGTTGAGAAAATCGTGGCCGTCGCGCTGGCCGGTCTTGAGCGCGACAAAGACCTGTCCGGCGCTCAGCGTGCGCGTGTCCTGGTTGAAGCCGGTGACCGCCCCTTCCGGAATGCGCGTCCAACTCCCGCCGGTCCAGGTGGCGAGTTTTTCAGGGGCGAAGGCAGGCATGGTCGGGAACTCAGGCGGGCTGGATTGACTTGAGTCCGATCAGCTCGCGGGCGACCTGGCGGTCGTCGAACGGCACAATGGTGTCGGCAAATTCCTGATAGGTCTCGTGGCCCTTGCCCGCGATGAGCAGGCAGTCACCCTCGCGGGCCGCATCAAGCGCCAGGCTGATGGCGTAGCGGCGGTCCACGATGAAGGTGATCCGGTCGGCGTGCTTCACGCCCGCCTGCATGTCGCTGAAGATCTGGCTTAACGCCTCCGAGCGGGGGTTGTCAGCCGTGGCCCAGGTGAAATCGGCGAACTCCTGCGCCGCACCCGTCATGAGCGCGCGTTTGGTGCGGTCGCGATTGCCACCGCAGCCAAAGACCACGAACAGCCGGCCCGGCGTGATGGCCCGGAGCATGCCGAGGGCATTGCGAAGGGCATCGTCGGTGTGCGCGTAGTCCACGAGCACGTTGTAAGGCTGGCCCTCCTCGATCCGTTCCATGCGGCCGGGGACACCGCCAAAGCTCCGGAGCCGCGCGGCGATGACGGCCGGATCACGACCCAACGCATAGCAGGCCGCGAAGGCGGCGAGCAGGTTGCTCACGTTGTAGCGCCCAATGAAGGGGCTCTCAATCTCGATGGAACCCTCGGGCCAGACGAGGCGCAGCGCGGTGTTCTTGAAATTCAGGCGGATGTGCTCGGCCCGAACGGTGGCCCCGGCCGACTCGCCGAAGGTGATGACCTTGACGTGCGGCGGCGTCGCCGCGGCGAGCTGCCGGCCGTAAGGATCGTCGAGGTTGATGGCCACGGCGCAGGGCACCGGGCCGGATCCGCCGTTGAACAGCCGGGACTTCACCTCGAAGTAAGCCTCCATCGATTGGTGGTAGTCGAGATGGTCACGCGTGAGATTGGTGAACACCGCGACGCCAAACTGCATGCCGAGCACGCGGTGCTGGTCGATGCCGTGGGAACTGACCTCCATCGCCGCCTGGCGGCAGCCGGCCTCGCGCATCTGCGCCAGCATGCCGTAGAGTTCGAGCGACTCGGGCGTCGTGCGGTAGGACGGCACGACGCGGGCACCGAGGTCGTAATGGACGGTGCCAATGAGGCCGACGCGCTGCGCCGACGTCGAAAGCAGGTGCTTGATGAGGTTGGTGACGGTGGTCTTGCCGTTGGTGCCGGTCACACCGACAAGATCGATGGACTTGTCGGGGAAGTTGAAATAGCGCTGCGCAATGAGCGCGAGCGCCCGGCGCGCGTCGGGGACCTGCAGGTAGGTCACCCGCACGGCAGTGCCCGAGGGAATTTTTTCGGCCACAATGGCCACCGCGCCGCGCTGGATGGCCTCGTCGATGAAGGAATTGCCATCGGCCCGGCGGCCCGGCAGCGCGAAGAAGAGGTTGCCGGGCATCACCCGGCGGCTGTCCATGGCCAGGCCGGAGATGGGGCGGTCGAGATCGCCCTTGCTCGCCTGGAAATCTCCATCGCGGAAATAGTCGGAGATTTTCGGAGCCATTTTGAAGATGCGCTGGGAAACCCGGTCGGCCGGGCGGGTGCGGGTTTTGGGCAGGGAGCGGAAGGCGGCGACGAGGAGATGGTTGGGTGTGAGATAACCGATCACCGGGCACCTCCTGACATGGCGAGGAGGCTGCGGGTGGCCGGTGTCACCGGCTTGATCTCGAGATACTGCACGAGCTGCTCGGCGATGCGTTGGAAGGCCGGACCGGAGACCGCCCGGCCATAATTCTTACCACCCGGCACCTGGGCGTCGTCCACGATCACGGTCAAAACCACCTGCGGACGGCTGGCCGGGAAAAAGCCCACGAAAGAACCGACGTGGTGGGTGGTGACGTAACGGCCATCGACGATCTTCTGCGTGGTGCCGGTTTTGGCCGCGATCTCGAAGCCGGGCAGGTCAAAGCCATAACCCGTGCCGTCCTTGTCGGCCACGACGCCGTGCAACAGCTGCGCCAGCAGGGCGCCCGTGCTGGGCTTGAGCACCTGCTCCACCTTCTCGGGGGAAAAGGTCTGGATGACCGTGCCGTTCGCCTGGCGGATTTCCTGGATGATTTGGGGACGGAGCCGGACACCACCGTTGGCCACCGTGCTCATCGCCATGTGGATCTGGAGAGGCGTGGCGGCGACCGAGTGTCCCATGGGCATGCGCGTGATGGTCAGGCCGTCCCAGTTTCTTGGGACCTCCAGCATGCCGCGCACCTCGCCACCCAGTTGGAAGCCGGTCAACTGTCCAAAGCCGTATTTGCGCGCATACTCATAGAAATTCTGCTCGCCCATCCGCATCGCCAGCTGGGCCGCGCCGCGGTTGCTTGAGCGGCTGATGATCTCGGCCACGGTCAAATGACCGAAGTCGTGATCCTCCTTGGGCAGGCCACGATCCCTGCCCCGATAATTGATGGTGGTGAGACTGCAGTCGAAGGCCGTCAGCGGTGTCACCAGGCCCTGGTCCAGGGCGCCCCCGGCCGCCACGATCTTGAAGACGGAGCCGGGTTCGATGACGTCGGTGATGGCCCGGTTGCGCTGCACGTCGAGCGGGGCCTTGTTGTATTCGTTGAGATTGAACGACGGATAGTTCGCCATCCCCAGGATGCGGCCCGTCTGGGGGTCGCTGACAATGATGCTGGCGAAGCGGGGCTGGTATTTCGCACCGATGCCGCGCAGCTCGTTCTCGATCATGTGCTGCACGACGGAGTCGATGGTGAGCACCACGTCGTGGCCGTCCTTGACCGGAATCTCGCGGGTGCGGAACTGGGCGAGTTCGCGCCGGGCGCCGTCCTTCTCGGACTCGATCCAGCCGTCCTCGCCCTTCAAATAGAGGTCAAACTTGCTCTCGACGCCGGCCGCGGCGGAGCCCTCCTTGTTGACGAAGCCGAGAATATGGGAGGCGAGATCGTTGCCCGGGTAAACCCGGCGGTAGACGCGCTCGGCGGTGAGGCCACGGATGTTGAGCGCCTCGATCTTGTCGAAGGTGGGTTCGTCGACGCCCTCCCGGAGTTTGACCCAGCGGTCCTTGGTCAGGCCGTCGACCTGGCCGTCGCGTTTGTCGGTCTCGACCTTGATGGAGCGCAGGGCGGGGACAAAGGCCTTTTCCACCTCGGCCACGGGCAGCCCGATCAGGGCGGCCAGTTGCACCCGCTTGAGCTGTTCCTCGGCGGCGCGGCGGGCGCGTTTCGCGGGGTTCTTGTCGATCCGCAGAAATTCATCGAGCGCCCAGGCGTCGACCGCGATGGTCATTTCCGAACGGCTGGTCGCCAGCAGGTTGCCGCGCGCATCGAGGATGGTGCCGCGCCGGGCGTGCTCGATCACAATCTGGCGCCGGGCCTTGTCCACGAAGCGCAGCAGTTCGTCCCGGTCGATCACCTGCAGGTAGACCAGGCGCACGCCCACCGCCATGAAACAGGCGACGACCCCGAGGGAGAGGAGCGTCAGGCGGTTGTTGGCAAAACCCTTCGACATGGTCTTAGCGCAGCGACGCGGTCACGAAGCGGAAAGCAGGGGCGTTGTCGCCGGCTTCGGCCGACGCGAGGTTGAAGATCTCCCGGTTGCGCTTGGCGGCGAGCCGGAGTTCGGGCGACTCGGCGATGCGCACCACCTGGATCTCGCGCGGCGAGGCCAGGCCGAGGCGCATGGCCTGGTTCTGCTTGAGCAGGGCGTCGGGATTGACAGCGGCGGCGATCTCGGCGTTGACCTCATCGAGCCGGCGCTCGACATCGGCGACCTTCGCAACGAGGGCGCGGCTGCGATTGGCGGTTTGGGATATTTCCTGGCGGACCCAGACGGCGCCGAGGCCGAGAGAGCCGGAGAAAACGAGGAGCAGCAGGGTCAGGGCGATGAGCCGGTTGACGTGGGCGCGGGCCGGAGGCGGTTTCATGGTGGGTGCAGGATCAGAGTTTGCGGAGGACGCGCAGCTTGGCGGAGCGGCTGCGGGGGTTGGCGGAAATTTCGGCGTCGGACGGCGTGAGCGGCTTGCGGGTCAGCGGGTCGGCGTGCTTCGTGCGCAGCTGCTGCGGCGTGGCGTCGCTGGCGTCGACCGGCTGGCCGCACATCGCACGGAAGAACTGCTTCACCGGCCGGTCCTCAAGGGAATGGAAGCTGATGACCGCGAGCACGCCGCCGGGGGCAAGTTTGGCGAAGGCCGCGGGCAGCGCGCGCTCGATGGCACCGATCTCGTCATTCACAGCGATGCGGATGCCCTGGAAGGCTCGGGTGGCAGGATGGATGCGACTCGCGCGCTTGGCGGCGGCCGGGATGGCCTCGGCGATGAGTTGGGCGAGCGAGGCGGTGCGGGCCAGCGCCCCTGTGCCGCGGGCCGACTCGATGGCCGAGACGACGCGGCGCCAGTTCTGCTCCTCCCCTAGGTCGCGGATGGCGCGGACGAGTGAGTCGTGACTGGCAACCTCCAGCCAGCGGGCGGCAGAGGTGCCGGCGCGCGGGTCCATGCGCATGTCCGCCGGGGCGTCGTTACGGAAAGCGAAGCCGCGGTCAGCCTCGTCGAGTTGGAAGGACGAAACCCCGAGGTCGAAAAGAATGCCGGCGAAGCCCGCGTCGGGCAACGTGGCCAGGTCGCCGAAGTTAAGGTCGACCAGACGGAAGGTGGCGGGAAACTCGGCGCGGAGGGACTCGGCCCGGGGCTGCGCGGCGGGATCGCGGTCGAGGGCGACCACCGAGGCGCCGGCGGTGAGGAGGGCGCGGGTGTGGCCGCCGCCGCCGAAGGTGCAGTCGAGGTGGCACGAGCCCGGGAGCGGCGCGAGGTATTCGAGAACCTCGTGCAACATCACGGGTTGGTGCCCCGGGTTCATGGCGCGGGAGGAAAGCTCAAGAGCGGGCGCGGACATGGAGTTTCTTCCACGGGAGGGCGATCGAGATCGGCTCACGCAGCAGGGAGCGGCGGTTCGCGCAGAACACAGGGGACAGCTTGGGCAACGGCTGGGGCCGGATAAGCGTGACGAGTGTCTTCATGGTTAGAGTCCGATGCGGCGCATCATGTCGCCGAAGTTTTCGCCCGCGGTGCTGCGCTGCATCTCGGTCCAGCGGGCCGGGCTGAGAATGTTGAAGGTGTCACCCATGCCGCTCAGGACCGCGTCCTTCGCGATGCCGGCGTGGCGGAGGAGATCGGGGCTCACTCCGAAACGACCCTGCTTGTCGAAGGTGAACGAGAGGGCCTCGGAAAAAATCTTCGCCTTGACGGCCTGCGCGTCGCGATCCGACAGCTTCATGTCGGCGATCTGCGCGAGGAGCTTGTCGACGCGGGCCGGCGGCAGCACGGCGACGTAACCATCGGGATGCGGAATCGCCAGAAACGTCTCTTCATCCGTGTGCACCCAGCGCCAGACGGAAGGAATCGTGAGACGATTCTTGTCGTCGAGCGTGTGCTCAAAACGGCCGGAATAAACGGTTGTGCGGGATTGCGCCATGGAAGCTATCGGGAGCACCCTGCCCCACGACACCCCATTTCTCCCCATTCTCCACCCCACAGGCAAGTAAAAAGCCGCTCCGAATTGTCAAAACTTGTTCACAAATTGCCCACTTGCAGAAGCATGGGCTAACGGAGCCGACTGGGCCACTAAAAGGCCCGTTAACCCTGCTCGTCTTCGGTCACGAAATGGCAGCCTTTGCTGACTGGATTCAGCGACGCGGCATGAACCACCAGGAGCGCCGTCTGCACCGCATTGCGAAGCTCGATTAAATCAACCGTGGGCCGGCAGTCCCGATAAAAAGCCTGAATGTCCTCGCGGAGCTCCAAAAGAATGCGCCGCGCCCGGGCCAGCCGGCGCGGGGAACGGATGATGCCGGCGTAATTCCACATGGTGGTCCGGATTTGGTGCAGATCCTGCCGCACCAGCATCGGGTCGGCCAGCTTGGCCGGGCTGGTCCAAGCCTTGGGGATCGGCAAATGAAACTGCCCGGCCGACAACTCGGCGACGTCGGCACCCGCCGTGGCCTTGGCGCCCACGAGGCACTCCAGCAGGGACGTGCTCGCGAGGCGATTGGCGCCGTGCAGGCCGGTGCAGGCGGTTTCGCCGATGGCGTTCAGGTGCCGGACGTTCGTGCGTCCACGCAGATCGGCATGCACGCCGCCGCAGGAGAAATGCGCCGCCGGCACAACCGGGATTCGCTCGCGCGTGATATCCACCCCACCCGCCAGGCAGCGTTGATAAATTCCCGGAAACCTCTCGCGGATGAATTCCGGCTTCAGCGCCGACAAATTGAGATAGACGCATGCCTCGCCGGTCGTGGCGAGATGCTGCTTGATGGCACGTGAGACCACATCACGCGGCGCCAGCGACCCGAGCGGATGAAGTCCATCCATGAAGCGCCGGCCGGCGGCGTCGACGAGCACGGCCCCCTCCCCGCGCAACGCCTCGGTGATGAGAAACGGCGCCGCGCCGGGCACGCTAAGCACCGTGGGATGAAACTGGACGTATTCGAGATCCATGAGCCGCGCGCCGACGCGATAAGCCATCGCCACCCCGTGGCCGACGCTGCCTGGCTGGTTCGTGGTGTGCAGGAAAATCCCGCCCAATCCACCTGTCGCGAGCACCGTCTTTTTCGCGACGAATGCCACGACCTCGCCCGTGGCCGTGTCGAGCGCGTAGCAGCCAAAACAAGTCAGCGGTTCATAGCGGTCCCCCGCATCGCTCGAACTGTGCGACAGGGTCGCGAGGTCGATGGCCGCAAATCCGGTCCGGCGTGTGATGCCGGGGGTCGTATCCACTTTTCGTGCGAGCGCCTCGAGGATCGCGTGGCCGGTGGCGTCCTTGGCGTGGATGATGCGGCGCTCGCTGTGCCCGCCCTCCCGCGCCAGGTCGAGCTGGCCCGCGGCGTCGCGGTCGAAATCTACGTGCAATTCGTCGAGTAACAGTTCCTTCACCGCGGCCGGGCCGTCACGCACGAGCTGTTCGATCGCCGCGGCATGGGCGGTGCCGTCGCTGGCCTCGAGAATATCCTTCGCCAGCTGCGCGGGATCGGGGCTCGTGTCGTAGATGATGCCGCCTTGGGCCCAGTCACTATTGGCCCGCAGCGGCTCGCCGAGGGAGAGCAACTCCACCTTGAGTCCCGCCCGGGCCGCGTGCCACGCGTAGGCGGAACCGGCGAGGCCGGCGCCGAGGACGAGACAGTCGGTGTGGATGATTTTCATGCGCGATTGTGGTAGGGGCGGTTGCCCTCAACCGCCCTTGGCGCGAGGGCCGTTGAGGGCAACGGCCCCTACCGACCGCCCCGGCGCAACCGTCAGACTCAGGTCGACGGCGATGGCCGAGTGCGTGAGGGCGCCGATGCTAATGACGTCGATTCCCGGCAGGGCGTAGTCGCGCAGCGTGGCGAAGCGAACGCCGCCCGAGACCTCCACGGTCGCGCGGCCGGCGATGAGCTTCACCGCGGCGCGGACCTGGTCCGGCGTCATGTTGTCGAGCAGGATGACCCCGGCGCCGGCGCGGCAGGCCTCGCGGACCTCCGCCAGCGTGCCGGCTTCAACTTCGATTTTCGCACTGTGCGGCGCGGCGGCCTGGCAGAGCCGCACGGCCTTGATGAGCGAACCAGCGGCCGCGATGTGGTTGTCCTTGATGAGCACGTGTTCGCCGAGCGAGGAACGGTGATTGAAGCAGCCGCCGCAGCGCACGGCGTATTTCTCGAGTGCGCGGAAGCCGGGCGTGGTCTTGCGCGTGTCGACGATGCGCACCCCGGTGCCCCGCACGGCGTCGGCAAAACGCTGCGCCTGCGTCGCGATGCCGCTGAGCCGTTGCAGAAAATTGAGCGCGGTGCGCTCGGCGGTGAGCAGCGCGACCGTCGGCCCCTCGACGCGTAGCACGGCGGCGCCTTTCTTCACGCGATCACCGTCGGTCGCGCTCAGTTTCACCTTCAGCGCCGGGTCCACGCGTGCGAATACCGCGGCGGCGACCTCGAGCCCGCAGATGACAAGATCCTGCTTGGCACCGATGACTGCGCGGCTGCGGTGCCTGGCCGGGAAAATGGCGCGACTGGTCAGGTCGCCCAAGCCCGCGTCCTCCTCGAGCGCGAGGTCGATCAAATGGGCGGTGCGGACATCGTTCATGGGGAAATGTGTAATATAATACGTTACAGATATCCGAGGTGGTCAGCTCTTCGGTGTAAGCTCAAACATCCGCTCGATGCTGCGGGCGGCGCGGCGGCGCAAATCCTCGTCGAGGGTGATGATCTGGTCGGGCCGCGGAGCCACCATCGCCTGAAGCACCTTTTCCAGTGAGTTGAGTTTCATGTAGGGACACAGCCGACAGCCGCCGATAAAGCGTTTTTTCGGGTCCTCCACCTGCAGCCGGCCCACGAGACCGCACTCGGTCAGCATGAGGAAATAGGGCGCCGGCGTGTTCTTCACGTATTTCATCATCGCGCCCGTGCTGCCGACGAAATCAGCGGCGGCGGCCACCTCGGCGGTGCACTCGGGGTGTGCGACGACCTTGAGTCCGGGAAAGCGGGCGCGCGCGGCGGTGACATCCGCGCCGGTAAACTGGTCGTGCACGATGCAGGTGCCGTCAGAGGAGATGATCTCCTTGTCCACGCCGCGGCGTTTCAACTCGACCCGGACGTTGTCGGCCATCAGCCGGTCGGGCACGAAGAGAATGCGTCGCGCGGGAAGTTGGGCGATGATGTCGTAAACATTGCCCGAAGTGACACAGACATCGGACTCGGCCTTCACCTCAGCCGTGCTGTTGATGTAGCAAACGACGGCCGCATCGGGATAGAGCGTTTTCAGCTGCCGAACCCCCTCGCCCGTGATGGAATCGGCCAGCGAGCAGCCGGAGCCGCGGTCGGGCACGACCACGGTGGCGTGGGGCGAAAGAATCTTGGCGGTCTCGCCCATGCTCACGACGCCGGCAAACACGACCTTCTTCGCCTTGGATTCCCGGGCCGAGAGGCTGAGGAAGTATGAGTAGCCCTTGAAG
>JBKJRX010000215.1:0-6348 GCA_046593155.1 Lacunisphaera sp. | reverse complement strand
GGGAATTCTTCCGTCACCCTGGCACCTGGAAGCTTGGTCAGAAATACGGGTGCGGGCCAGGTGACACTTGCCAATACGAGTTCGATCCTCGCTGCAGGCACGGTTGTCGATGGCGGCACTGCCGGTATCGTCCTTGCGACTACATTAACCGGTGGCTCATTTGGTGTGGCCGGCAATGTTTCGGGGGCAGCTTCGGGCAGCAGCGTTGTCATTGCTTCCGCCGCACCAGGCGCCACCTGGCACGCCACGGGCAACACTGCGACATGGTGGATTGGTGGTTCCAGTGCCGCCGACATGCTTTCCATCGACACCGGAACGTTCACCGTCTCGCTCAGCTCTTCGCAGTCGGCGCCGTCACTCTACTACAATAACATTTCCGGCAGCGGCAATTTTGTCTACGACAACTTCGTCGGCAACATTGGATACATTCTCGGCGATAGCACCTTGGGCGGCACGTTGAGCGCCGGCGCCGGAATTTCATTCGGGAATGGCGGGGCAACCGGCCGGGCCTTGGCGACCGCCATTGCGAACAACTCGTCCGTGACCTTCAACTCGACCACGGGCAACACCTTCTCCGGTATCATGAGCGGTGCGGGATCAGTGACGAAGACCGCCGCCAACAGGCTGACGCTGTCCGGCCCCAATACCTACTCGGGCCTTACCACGGTCAGTGTCGGCACGCTCGAACTAATGGGTTCGGGCACGCTCGCCAGTTCCGGCGTGAGCGTCGGCCCGGCGGTATTCCAGCTCACTGGCGTGACCAATGCGGTCGGCGTCACGCTCAACAATGGCGCAACGCTGCGCGGTTCGGGCAACTCGACCCAGTCGGCCGCCGTCACGCTCGCAGGCGCCGGGGCCAGCCAGACGATCGACACAGTCGCTGGCACCGACGTGCTGAATATCTCCACGACCATCACTGACACAGGCACCTCCACCCTGACCTTAGCGGGGGTCGATGGCAGCGACATCAATGTCAGCGGTGCGGTCACGGCAACCGGGCTGGCTGCTTCGGCTACTTCTCAGAATATTTCGCTCACCGGTGCCACGGGCACGATCACCAACGCGGTTACCTTCGCCAACACTGGCACGCTCGTGCTCGGCGCGGCCGGCACCCAGACCTACACCGGCGGCCTCACCGCCACCGCGCCCTCATCGGTGACCTTGAATGGGACCATCGATTCCACCGGAGCCACCCAGACCTACGGGCCGGTGGCCTTGGGTTCGAATATCGCTCTCGCGGCATCGGCCGTGACCTTTAACGGTGCCGTTACCGGCACGGCCGACAGTCTTACTATCACCGGCGGTGCGGTGTTCGGCGATGCCGCCAATGATTCCGTCACCGGCCTGAGCACCCTCAGTGTCTCGGGGGCGACCACCATCAACACCGACACGATCACCACCACCGGGACGCAGAACTACACCGGCGCGGTGACGGTGGGCAACGGCACGACACTCTCCACAACCAACAGCGCTGTCACCTTTGGCTCGACCGTGGATTCCGCGACTGCGCGCGGTCTGACAGTGAGCACGGGCAGTGGCGTCATCACCCTGACGGGCGCAGTGGGCTCTACAAATCCGCTTGGCGCCGTGATTCTGTCCACTAGCTCGGGAGTCACGCTACCGGCCATCACGGCTGATTCTTTCAATGTGACTGCCGCGGCGGTCGCCTTGAACGGCAATGTTACCACGGTCAACGCGACTACCCTCACTAACTCCGGTCCCGTGACCGGGACTGGTGTGCTGGCGGCCGGCACGCAGGTCAACCTGAACGGCAGCGGCGGCGTCACCGTAACCACCGCGACCCCGACCCTCAGTTTGGGCACCACGGGCACGAACAGCGTCGATGTGACTGTGATCAACCATAACACCGGCGGCGTCACGATCAGCGGCGGCACCGCGCCCAGCTTGGCGAATTTGACCGTCACCTCGCGCAATACGGGAAATACCCTTAACGACGGGCTCACCATCGGCGCCGGCAACCTGACGACCGGCACCTCGGTCACCCTCACGGGCACCACGCTCAACCTGCTTGGCGACATCACCAGCCCGACGATCACGCTCAACCTCGCCGGCGATCTGACCGGCTCGAAGACCCTGGCCGCCTCTGTGGCGCTGGCGCTGAACGGCACGGGCAACGTGGGTGCGGCCGGGGCAGGGGCAATTCACATCAACACCCCCTCGCTTACCCTCAACAAGGCCTCCGGCGATGTGTTCGTGGACAACGGGGTGAACACCCTGGGGTTGACGGTGAGCGCGTTCAACGGTGACGGCGAGTTCACCTCCGGGGCCTTCACGCTCAACAGTGCCGTCGATGTCACGACCCATGCGCTGACCTTCAACACGACGACTCTCGCGCTGGCGGCGAATAATGTCACGGGCACGACGGTCACGTTCAACAACTCCGGCGCCCTGACCGGGACGGGCATGGTGACAGCAACCACCCTCAATCTCAATGGTGCCGGCGACGTGGGCACCGGCACCTCGGGCCGCATCTCTACCACCGCCGGCACGATCGCTTTCAACAAAGCCGCGGGCGATAGTTTCCTGAACGAAGCCGATGCCGCCACGCTCACCGGGACGACCGCGGGGCTGGTCGACCTGTCCACTAGCGGCACGGTTTCGCTGGGCACTTTCAGCGCCACGAATGGCCTCACCGTCTCCGGCGGCGGCACTATCGCTTTGAGCGGCGGCACCCTCACCGGCCCGATGACCTTCAACAGCGATGTCACGCTGACCGGCAGCACCACGTTCAGCGGGGCGGTCACGCTCGCCAGCGATATCAACTTCATCACTGGCGCAGGCAGGACCCTGACTTTCAGCTCCGGCATAGATGGTGACGGGGTTACACCCCGTGCCCTCACGATCAATGCGGCCGGTGGCATCGTTGAATTCTTCGGCGGAGTGGGCCAGACGAGCCCGCTTGCCAGCCTGACTGTCATGGGGGCTGGTGCCCTTGCCCGCGTCAGTGGCCTGATCACGACCGGCGGCAACACGCAGAACTGGGGCAACCTCGTCCTGGTGGGCAACACCACCTTCACGGACAACAGCGGGGCCATCAACTTCAACGGCACCATCGATGGGACCACGGCCGGGGCGGAATCCCTCACGGCGAACGCCACCACCACGGTCACCTTCGCCCAGAATGTGGGCGTCGGCACGGCGCTGGGCGCAGTGATTGTGGCCGGGACCGGGATCAACCTCAACGGGGCGAGCCTGATCACAAAGAATGGGCAGGTGGATTTTACCGGCCCGGTGACCTTGGGAAACACGGTGACGATTAATACCGTCGGCGCCGGCACCGGGGCAAATATCAATTTTAACGGCGGAACAACGACAGTGGATGGCACGACCCAGGGCAACGAGACGCTCACGCTCAGTGCGGGGAACGGTGCGGTGACGCTGGGCGCAGTGGGCACGACGACCAATCTGGGGGCGCTGATGATCACTACCAGCGGGCTGACCACGCTGAACGGGGACATCACCACGGACGATGGTGGTGCGAACAGCGCGGACGTGGATCTGAGTGGAGCCACGGGCGGCATCAAGCTGGGCACGATCCTGACGATCAACACCGACGGCCAGGGCGACGCGAACGGCGGCGCGATCAATCTTTTGGGCAGCGCGGTGAATGGCACGGCCGACGGTAACGAGATCCTCACCCTCAATGCGGAATCCGGCGCGGTGACGCTGGGCGCAGTGGGCACGGGCACGAACCTGGGGGCCTTGACAATCACCACTAGCGGGCTGACGACGCTGAATGGGGACATCACCACGGACGATGGTGGTGCGAACAGCGCGGATGTGAACCTGAGCGGGGCCACCGGCGGCATCAAGCTGGGCACGAGCCTGACGATCGACACCGACGGCCAGAGCGACGGGTCGGGCGGTGCGGTCAATGTCACCGCGGTGGATGGCACGGCTGCGGGTTTGCAAGATCTGACGATCTTGGCGGACACGGGTGTAGTTACCCTTGGCGGCGACGTGGGAGCCAACATCGCGCTGGGTGCGGTCAGCATCACGGGTGGTGCCATTAGCCTGAACGCGGCCAATTTCGTCACCAAGGATGGCCAGGTTAACCTGACGGGCGCCGTGACGCTCGGCACGTCGGTGATCATCGACACGACCAACGCGGGCAACGGTTCGGGCGCGGGTGTCAATTTCAGCACCGGGGCCACCACGGTTGAAGGCACCACGGCCGGGGCGCAAGGTCTGACAATCATGGCTGGTGCGGGCGACGTGACGTTCACTGGCGCGGTCGGTGGCGGCACTCGGCTCGGCACACTGTCGATTGTGAGCGCCGACGATGTCACCGCCGACGCCATCACGGTCGCATCCTTCAACCAAACCGACGGCACCGGCACGACCACTCTCAACGGGGCCGTGGACACCAACACCCCCGCTGGCGTCAGCCTCACCAACGAGACGATCGTGGTCAACGCCAGCATTACAACGGCCAATTCGACGACGAGCGCCGTCGCGAGTGGCAACATCAGCCTGACGGCCGACACGACCACCCTGACCGTGAACGCGAACCTGACCACGGGGGATGCGACCGTGGCCGATGCAAACGCCACCAACGAAACGGCGGTTTCCGGCAACATCACGCTCAGCGCGGGCACCAACGTGACGGGTTCGGGCAAACTGCAAACCGGCGCGGCAACGCTCACCGGGGCGGATGATACCGGCACGGACGGCGCGACTTCCGGCTTGATCAGCGTGACCTCCGGCACCGCGGTCACAACGGGCGAGATTGCCCTCTCCCATGCCAACGCGTTGGTGGTCGGTGTGGCCTCGCGCACGGGGGCGACGGCCGATACGACCAATGCGGGCTCGATCTCGCTCACCAGCGACGGGAAAATCTACAACGGCACCGGCACCAACGCGCTGGCGCTGACGATCAATGCGTCCACCGGCGGGGCGACCGACAACCAGGGCCTGCTCAACATCACGACCAACGAGGATGCCGGTTCGGCCTATGTCATCTCGGCCGCGGCGCTGCGGTTGGGCACCCTCGATACCAAGAATACGACCAGCCAGACGGTGGACATCACCGTCACCGGGGGCGATACGCTAACGGTGGGTTCGGCCGTAAACTTGGACAGCGACAGCCTGACGTTAACCGCCGACCGGATGGCAATCACCGCGGGAGTCACCGCCGCCACCGCCGTGCTGCGATCCGATTCGGCCGCCCGGGCCATTGATTTGGGATCCACCACGGACGTGGCGGCCGCGCTCGAGCTGTCGAGTGTGGAGCTGGCGAACTTCACGGTAACGACCCTGACGGCAGGCCGGAGCAATGCGGGGGCGCTGACGATCAGCGCGGATGTGACGCCGACCAATGCCACGAACCTGCATCTGATCACGGCAAGCACGGTGACCGGGACCGCGGGTGGCATTGCGGGGGATAAGAATCTGGCGATCGAGGCCGCCGGGACGGTAAGTTTCACCGATGCCTCCACGGCGGTCGCGACGCTGGCGATCAGCAACACGGGTAATAACGTGACATTCACAGAAGCCAACGGGTTTAGCGTGGGAACGGTGGATGCAATCGTGGGAGTCAGTGGCTCGACGGTCGCGCTGACGGCGACGACGAATAACGTGACGATCGGGGCCAACATCACCGCGACCGGCGATGCAACACTGGAAGCCGCGGGGGACATTCTCCGGACGGCAGGCACGGTGAGCGGCAGCCTCGTGACGCTGACGGCGGGTGGCGCGGACGGCGATGTGGGCGTCACGGGCACGCCGATCCTGACGAGCGCGACCTCCCTGACGGCCACCGCGACAGGCACGGGCGAGATCGCGATTACGGAAAGCGACGGGGCCACGGTCACGAGCCTCATGTCGGCGGGCGGGGCGATCGCCCTGACCTCGACCACCGGCAACCTCACGCTCGTCGATGGCGGGATTTCCGCCGGCGCAGGCAATGTCACCCTGCAGGCGACCACCGGCTCCCTGCTCGACGACACGACAGCTGCTGACACCGCGGCGCACATCACTACTACAGGCACGATCACGCTCCGGGCTCCGGCGGGCTCGATCGGCGCCAGCGGCGACGGAGACATTGATCTCTCGGGCACGACGAATGTCGTCCTCCAAAGCAACAACAACGCCTTCGTCAGCAGCGACACGGCGCCGACCGACCTGACCCTCGACAATCTGGATCCGACCGCGGGCGCCGTGAGTTACACCTTCAGCGGTGGCGGCACGACCATCGACATCGGTGAGGACGGCTCGAACAATCTGCAGATCAACGACGTCACGAGCGCCACCAACGGCTTTGATTTCGCGCTCACGGCCCCCGTCAACAGCATCCTGCTCGCCGACAGCGCCCTTGATCTCACCGGC
>JBKJRX010000176.1:0-5421 GCA_046593155.1 Lacunisphaera sp. | reverse complement strand
GTCGCCAAGGCCCTGCGCCCGCTGCCGGAAAAGTGGCACGGCCTGACCGACATGGAGCAGGTCTACCGCCAGCGTTACCTCGACCTCATCGTCAACGCCGAGTCCCGCGCCCGCCTGATGTTGCGCAGCCGGATTGTCGCGAGCATCCGCCAGACGCTCGCCACCCGTAAATTTCTGGAAGTGGAAACACCCGTGTTGGAGGGCGTGGCCGGCGGCGCCGCCGCGCGGCCGTTCGTCACGCATCACAACGCGCTGGGCGTTGATTTCTATCTGCGCATCGCGCTCGAGCTGCGGCTCAAGCGCCTGCTCGTCGGCGGCTACGACCGCGTGTTCGAGATCGGCCGCATCTTCCGCAACGAGGGCATCTCCCGGAAGCACAACCCCGAGTTCACCATGCTCGAGGTCTACCAGGCCTATGCGGATTTCCGCGGCATGATGGATTTGGTGAAGGCGATCTTCACGGATATCTGTCGCGATGTCATCGGCGCGACCGAGATCAAGCACGCCGCCAGCGGCCAGCTGATCAACTTCGCCGGCGTCTGGCGCGAGGCACGCTATTTCGACCTGATCGACGAGGCGGTGGGTTTCAAGCTGAGCGCCGGGCGCGCGGCTTCCGACTACAAGGCGCAGGCCACCACCGCCGCCCAGAAGCTCGGCTTGGAGATCCATCCGGGTTGGGAGACGCACGAGATCGTGAACGAGATTTTCGGTAAAAAAATCGAGCCGACATTAATCCAGCCGACCTTCGTCACGCACCTGCCCAAGGAATTGTGCCCGCTGGCCAAGCTCAATCAGGAGGACGCCGGCCTGATCGACGTCTTCGAGCTCATCATCGGCGGCATGGAGGTCGCCCCGGCCTACTCCGAGCAGAACGACCCGTTCGTGCAGCGAGAGATGTTCGAGAAACAGGTGGGCGAGGATCAGCAAAAGATGGACACCGATTTCCTCCTCGCGCTTGAGCATGGCATGCCGCCCGCCGGTGGCATGGGCGTCGGCATCGACCGCCTCTGCATTTTGCTCACCGGTGCCGAGAGCATCCGCGATGTGATCCTGTTTCCGTCGCTGCGTCCTGCGGACGCGAAGGGCTGAAAAACTGAAAGACTGAAGGCCTGAACCAGTTGTCGATAAATTCAGCCTTTCAGCCATTCGCCCCTTCAGCCTTTCTGATCCCATGCCCTGGCCCGTTTACCTCGCGATCAAGCAGCTTTTCCCGTCTGGCCGGCGGGTGCCGTTTTTCACGCTGATCTCCGTGCTGGGCGTCGCCCTGGGCGTGGCGCTGATGCTGGTCACGATGAGCGTCATGGGCGGCTTCGGCCACCAGATCAAAAAAATGATCATCGACACGCAGGGCGAGGTGCAGGTCAAAGCGCAGGTCCTGCTGGACAAGCCGGCGGCGGCCGAAGTCGAGAAAACCCTGGCCGCGTCATCCGCCGTCTCGGCCTATGCACCGTATGCCGCCGGCATGGTGATGCTGGAATACCAGAGCCGCCCGGCCTTTCCGGCCATCCAGGGCTTCAATTACGAGCAGATGAAAAAGGTGGTGCCGCTCGAGCGTTACCTGACGGCCGGCTCGCTCGACAATCTCGATGACGACTCCGTCATCCTCAGCTCGCTGCTCGCCAGTTCGCTCGGCGTGAAGGTGGGCGACATCGTGAGCATTTATTCACCGCTCGCCCTGGAGCGCGCCCGGCAGAACGAACTCCTCCTGCCGCGCGATGTGCTTGTGGCCGGCATTTTTCACGTCGGCCACCAGCAATTGGACAGTTCGACGGTGCTCTGCTCGCTGCGGCTGATGCAGGATCTTTATGGACTCGAGCAGCGGGTGCATGGTTACAACGTTCGCTTGAAGCCGGGCGCGGATGAATACGCCGCCGCCGCCGCGCTCAATCAAAAGCTTCCCGAAGGCACGCGCGCCCTCACGTGGTTCGAGGCCAACGCCGACTTCCAGGCAGTCCTCAGCTTCGAGCGGAACATGATTTTCTTCCTGCTCACCTTCATTGTGATCGTGGCGGCTTTCTCCATCACCAGCTCGCTGCTCGTGACGGTGGTGCGCAAGACCCGCGAGATCGGCCTGCTCGGCGCCATGGGCGGCCGGGCGCGGCATATCGCAGCGAGCTTCTGCATGCAGGGCCTCTTTATCGGCCTGGCCGGCACGGCCCTGGGACTGGCGGGCGGGCGGGCGCTGCTGTATTTCCGCGACGACATCGTGGGCTTCATCGCGCGGATGACGATGGGTCCGGATGCCTTTGCGAGGTTCTACCAATTCAGTTCGTTGCCGGCGCACACGGCGGCCAAGGACGTGGCCATCATTATCATTTTCTCCCTCCTTGCCTCGACCATCGCCGGGCTCATCCCCGCCTGGCGCGCGGCCAAGCTCAAACCGGTGGAGGCCCTCCGCAGCGAATGACGCTGCGGAACGTCGAACGTTGAACTTCGAACTTTGAACTTCGAAATCTTGGAATCACATGCCTCCGACTGACCAGACTCAATCGCCTCAATCTTCGGATGTCCGGAGTTCGAAGTTCGGCGTTCAAAGTTCAATGTTCGATGTTCAAGGAGGTTCCGGCGCGGTCCTCCGCGCCGTGAGCCTCCGCAAAACCTACCCGAGCGGCGACCGCACGCTCGCCGTGCTGCAGGGCGTGGATTTTTCCGTCAGCGCCGGCGAGACGGTCAGCATTCGCGGCGAATCGGGCTCGGGGAAAAGCACCCTGCTCAACATCCTGGCCGGGCTCGACCGCCCGGACAGCGGCGAACTCTTCTGGGGCACCGAGGCGGCGCACACGCTTTCGCTGGGCGAACTCACCGCCCGCCGCGGCCGGTTTCTCGGCATGGTGTTCCAGTCTTATTACCTGATCCCCGAGCTCGACGCCTTCGCGAACGTCCTGATGGGCGCCCGCATGATCGGCGGGGTGGGCGCAACGGAGCACGCCCGCGCCACGACCCTGCTCAAGCGGGTCGGACTCGCCGAGCGCGTGAGTCATTTGCCGGCGCAATTGTCTGGAGGGGAACGCCAGCGCGTGGCCGTCGCCCGGGCGCTGATGAACCGTCCGCAAGTCATCGTCGCCGACGAGCCTACGGGCAACCTCGACGAACGAACCGGCGAGGAGGTCATCTCGCTCCTGTTGGAGGTCTGTGCCGAGGAAAACGCCGCGCTGGTGCTCGTGACGCACAACCCGGCCCACGCGAAACGCTGCGCGCGGCAGCTGACGCTGCACGCGGGCTCTTTCGCGTCCGCTTAGTCGGAGCAATGCAGTTGAAGATAGGGCCGTCGCCCCTCGACAAGCTCGGGGCCTTGAGCCTGTCGAAACGGCTGGTCGGCGGGCCGCTCCACGAGCGAACCAAGGTCCGGCGACCAGCGCCGACCCTGCAAATCGAAACTCACTAAACGGTGGAACGCGTCCGGCCTGTCCGCCCTAGGCTTGGCGGCGGCGGAAGGCCGCGTTCCACCTTCAATGCGGCGTTGCAACCGGGGCGGGAATTGCCTGCCATGCGTCCATGTTTTCGCGTTCCTCCGGCAAGATTCGTTGTGGCGTCGCCGGCGTCGGCTCGCTTGGCCAGCACCACGCCCGCATCTACGCCACGCTGCCGCACGTCGAGTTCGTGGGCATCTTTGAGACCAGCGAAGCGCGCGCGGCGGAGATCTGCGCGAAACATAACTGTAAGCGCTTCGCCACCATTGCGGAACTGGGTGAAGCCTGTGACGCGATCAGCGTCGTGGTCCCGACGGACAAGCACGCCGAGGTGGCGCTGCCGCTGCTGGCGCAAGGCTGCCATCTGCTGATCGAAAAACCCATCTGCGCCTCATTGGAGGAAGCCGAACAGGTGCTGGCGGCCGCCCGGCAACATAACTGCGTCGTGCAGGTCGGCCATATCGAGCATTTCAACCCGGTGATGAGTTACCTCGAGAAGCACACCGGCCGGCCGCAATATATCACCACCGAACGCCTCGCGCCCTACACGCCGCGCGGCACCGAGGTGGGCGTCGTGCTCGACCTGATGATCCATGACATCGGCATCGTGCTGGCGCTGGTGGAGTCGCCGATCCGGAAGATCGACTCGGTCGGCATCAGCGTGCTCTCCAAGACCGAGGATATCGCCAATGCCCGCATCGAATTTGAGAACGGCTGCGTGGCCAATCTCACCGCCTCGCGCATGAGCATGAAGAAGAACCGCGAGATCCGCGTGTTCCAGGACAACGCCTATCTGTCACTCGATTTCATGAACCAGAAGGGCCACCTCGTGAAGAAGAGCGACATCATCGCCTACGGAGTGAAGCTGAAGATCGGCCTCGCCAAGGCCGGCGATGCTTCCTCGATTCCCGTCCACGAAATTCCCATCGAAAAGGGCGAACCGCTCGCCATCGAACTGGCGCATTTCGTTGAAAGCGTGCGCGAGGCGAAGCAGCCCAAGGTCGGCGGCGCCCTCGGCAAGTCCGCGCTTGAGGTGGCCATCACGATCACGGAGCAGATCCGGAAAAACGCGCAGAAGTGAATCCACGTCCGACACAAAAGGTAGGGGCCGTTGCCCTCAACGGCCCTTGCGTGATTTTACCGAGCAGGGCGGTTGGGGGCAACCGCCCCTACCAGTCATGAGCACGCCCTCGTTGGTGAACGGCCTCCCTTCGCCCGTTGCGGGCCGAGTCGACCTGCTGATCGTCGCCGGCGAGCATTCCGGTGATGAACATGCCGCGCGCGTGGTCCGCGAACTGCTCGGCAATAATCCCGCGTTGAAAATCTGTGCCCTCGGCGGCCCGCGGCTCGCTGCGGCCGGAGCGCAACTCCTGGAGGATTTGACGGCGAATTCAGCCATGGGGTTTGCCGTCATCGCGAAGATTTCCCACTACCGGAAACTCATTGCCGACGTCGTCGACTGGGTCGGCCGGCACCGGCCGCGCGCAGTGTGTTTCGTCGATTCGTCCGGCCTGAACCTGCGCATCGCCGCCGGGCTGCACGCGCGCGGTTTCTCCGCCAAGGCCGGCGGGCCGACGAAGGCGCTTTATTACATCAGCCCGCAGATTTGGGCCTCACGGGCCGGGCGGCGGTTCCAGATGGCCGCGCACTTGGACGGGTTGGCGGCGATCTTCCCTTTTGAGCCGGCGGTTTACGCGGACACGACCCTGCCAGTGGAATTTGTCGGGCATCCGTTTCTCGCGCCGGAATATGCGCCACCCGTGGCGTTCGATCCGGCGGGTCCCGTCCTCCTGCTGCCCGGCAGTCGGCGCGGTGTGGTGAAGCGGATCTTTCCACTGCTCCTGGAAGCGTATCGCTTTTCGGGCACGACCCGGCCGGCGGTGGTGCTCTATCCGAGTGAGGAAATTCTGGCCGCGCTGCAGTCGGCGAATCCACCGGCGAACGTAAAGTTGCAATCGATTGCCGAGGGTAGGGCGGCGACTCCGCTCGCCGCCGGGACCGAACCGGCGCG
>JBKJRX010000077.1:0-8197 GCA_046593155.1 Lacunisphaera sp. | reverse complement strand
GTTGTTCTACGACGAAGGCAACGGCGTGTTGGAAGCAAACGTCCTCATCGGACTCGGCGGCTCGACTGCGATCGGGTTGCTCATTTTCTGCGGCGCGGTCGGAAAGTCCGGCCAGTTCCCGCTGCACGTGTGGCTCCCCGACGGCATGGAGGGCCCGACCCCCGCCTCCGCCCTCATCCCCCCCGCCACCATGGTCGCCGCCGGCGTGTTCCTCATCGCCCGTGTCTACCCACTCATGGCCGCCGACCAGGCGCTCGCGAATGTGCCGGTCCACGCGCTGACCGTCGTGGCCTTCATCGGCGCCATCACGGCGCTCATGGGCGCGCTGATCGCCACGGCGCAGAACGACATCAAGCGCATCCTCGCCTTCTCGACCGTCTCGCAGCTCGGCTACATGATGCTCGCCCTCGGCGTCGGCTCCTGGGTCGCCGCCATCTTCCACCTGCTGACGCACGCCTTCTTCAAGGCCCTGCTCTTCCTCGGCGCCGGCTCGGTCATCCATGCCGCACACCACGAGCAGGACATCCGGCGCCTCGGCGGCCTGCGCGGGCCGATGAAGGCCACCTTCGCCACTTTCGCGATCGGCATGATGGCCCTCTCCGGCGTGCCGTTCCTCTTCTCCGGTTTCTGGAGCAAGGAAGCCATCCTGCACGCCGCGCATGGCTGGGAGGTTTCGCACGTGCCGCTCTACGCCGGCCTCGCCGCTGTCGTGCTCACCGCCTTCTACATGACGCGCCTCGTCGCCGAAGCGTTCTTCGGCGCACCACGCTCCGAAGAGGCCGGCCACGCGCACGAGAACGGCCCGGCCATGACGGTCCCGCTCATTCTTCTCGCCCTCTGCGCCGTGCTGCTCGGCTTCCTCGGCACCCCTGCCTACCCGTGGCTGCAGGCCAAACTCCTCGGGCAGCACGAGGTGCACGGCCACTCGCTCCTCGAGGGCGGCGGTCTGCTGGTGCTCTCGATCGTATTGGTCGCTCTCGGCCTCGGTGCCGGTTGGGCCCTTTACGGACGCCGTCCGCGCGGGAAGGCGGAGTCGCCCGATCCACTCGCCGCTCGCGCCCCGGGTCTGATGGCCGCGCTGGCGAACCGCCTCGGCTTCGACGAACTCTACGCCGCCACCGCGGGCCGGCTCAACGCGACCCTCGCAACACTCTCCGACGTGCTCGACCGCTTCGTGTGGGGCGGCGCCGTCCGTTTCCTCGCGGGCCTCGGCGAATTCACCGGGCTCGTCAGCCGCGAGACCGATGAAAGCACGCTCAACGGCGGCTTCGACGCCACCAGCGACCACCTGCGCGGCGCCGGCCAGGCTTATTCCAAGGCACAGACCGGCGAAGCCCACGGCTACCTGCGGACCCTCGCCCTGGGTTTCGTGATCCTCCTGCTCCTCGTTGTGCTGGGAGGTGCCCGGTGAGTTCGGAACCATTCGTTCTCCCACTCGTTCTCCAAGAGCGTGCCTGCCAATCATCCGGGCATTTCCCACGCGCGAGTTTCGCATCATTTTCACCATCGGTCATCCTGAGCCGCGCGAAGGATCCATCAGGATTCAGATCGCGCAGCAGCGGCAGCGAGTATCCAACTGAATTCTTCGCTGCGCTCAGAATGACAGTTTTCGGGAGTTTGGTTGGTTTGAAAAAAATGCCAGGGATTGCGGGACCTATTGGCAGCCTGCGGCTGCTGGGAGGTGCCCGATGAACACCACCTGGCCGCTCCTCTCCACGTTGGTCTTCACGCCCTGGGCCGGCGCCCTGCTGGTTTTCGTGCTGCGGCGCCGCGCCCCCGACGGGGTCGTGCGGGCCCTCACACTCCTGCTCAGCCTGTCCACCCTCGCCCTCGGCGCCTGCGCCGTCGCCCACTTCGACCCGGCGGTCACCGGGATGCAGCTGACCGAGAAACACGCGTGGATCTCGGCGCTAAACGTCAACTACCACCTTGGGCTCGACGGCCTGAGCCTCGTGCTGGTGCTGCTCACCGGCATCATCTCGCCCGTCGCTCTCTTCGGCACGCTGCGCACGGTGCGCTGCCCGGCGATCTACGGCGCGCTGTTCCTTGTCCTGCAGGGCAGCGCCCTCGGTGTTTTCCTCGCGCTCGATTTCTTCCCGTGGTTCGTCTTCTGGGAGCTGAGCCTCATCCCGGCCTTCTTCCTGATGAAACTCTGGGGCGGTCCCGGCGCCGGCCGCGCCGCCTACCAGTTTGTCGTCTACACCCTCGGCGGCAGCGCGTTCATGCTGCTGGGTTTCGCCGCCCTCTACGCGGCGACGGGCACATTTGATTTCATCGAGCTGGCCGCCCTCGCGCGCGACGGCACGCTCGCCACCAAGCTCGGGGCCACCGGCGCGTTCTGGCCGCAGGCGGTCTTCCTTGGCGTGCTGCTCGGCCTCGCGGTCAAGGTGCCGCTCTTTCCCTTCCACACCTGGCTGCCGCCGGCTTACGCTGAGGCGCCGGTGGGTGCCTCGATGTTCCTGACGGGCGTCATGTCGAAGATGGGCGTCTACGGTTTCCTGCGCATCCTGTGGCCGATCTTCCCCGCCCCGCTGCAGGCTGCCGCGACGCCCCTGCTCTGGCTCGCGCTCGGCGGCGTGGTGCTCGGCGCCTTTGCCGCGATGAAGCAGACCGACCTCAAGCGCATGGTCGCCTATTCGTCGGTCAACCATCTCAGCTATTGCCTGCTCGCGCTCTTCGCCGTCGCCGCGGCCGGCCCGACCAATCCCGCCGCCAGTGCGGCCTTGGGCGCCGTAGCCTCGGCGAAGGCGGCCGCGCTCAGCGGCACGATCCTCCAGCTTTTCAACCACGGCCTGTCCGCCGCCGCGCTCTTCTACTGTGTCGGGATCCTGGAACAACGCTCGGGAGGCCAGCGCGGCCTCGGCGACTTCGGCGGCGTCCGCTCCGCCGCACCGGTCTTCGCCGGTCTCTGTGGCATCGCCATGTTCTCATCCATCGGCCTGCCCGGCCTCAACGGCTTCGTTGGCGAGTTCCTGATCTTCCGCGGCGTCTTCGGCCTCGCGCCGTGGGCCGCGGCCATCGCCACGCTCGGTCTCCTGGCCACCGCCCTTTTCCTGCTGACCTTCTGGCAGCGCGTCTTCCACGGCCCGGCGGCCGGCGCCGGGGTCAACTTCCGCGACCTCGACCGGAACGAACTGCTCACACTCCTGCCGCTCGTCACCCTCATGTTCCTCCTCGGCCTCGTCCCGCAGCTGCTCGCCGGCCTCATCAACCCGCTCGTGACGACCTGGGCGGCCACCCTGCCATGAAAAGCACCAAGCCGACAGCTTTAAGCAAAAAGCTCCAAGACGGCAGCCCCTGCTGGCCGGAGCTTACCGCTTATCGCTTACTGCTTATCGCTCCCGTATGAACGCCCTGCCCTGCACCATCTACGTGGCCTTCACCGGCGCCCTGCTGGCGCTGGTGGCCGGGACGCGCTCGGCGCAGGCGGCGCGGGTAGTGGCGCTGCTCACCGCCCTGACCATCTGGGGCCTGACCCTTTACGCCGCTTCCGGCTTCGTGCCGGCGGCGGGCCTGCAGGATCTGGTGAACATTCCGTGGATCCCTGAGCTCGGCATCCGTTACCACCTCGCGGCCGACGGCATCAGTCTGACGCTGATGGTGCTCACCGGACTCGCGGCCACGACCGGCGTCCTGTTCTCCTGGAACATCGAGGAACGCACCGGCGAGTTCTTCGCGCTCTACCTCGCGCTGATCGGCGGCGTGTGCGGGGTGTTTTTGAGCGCCGATGCGTTCGCCCTCTTCGTGTTCTACGAAATCGCGATCGTGCCGAAGTATTTCCTCATCGCGAAGTGGGGTTCCACCAACCGCGAATACGGCGCGATGAAGCTCGTGCTCTACTCCTTCGCCGGCAGTGCGCTGGTGCTGGGGGGCGTGCTCTGGGCCTACGCGGCGTCCGGCGGGCAAGGCTTCGGCCTCACCCAGCTGGCCATGGCGGCGGCGGATTTCACGCGGACGCAGCAGCTCGGCATGTTCGCCCTCGTCTTCACCGGCTTCGGCGTGCTGGCGGGCATGTTTCCCTTCCACACCTGGGCCCCGACCGGCCACGTCGCCGCGCCGACCGGCGCGTCAATGCTGCTGGCTGGCGTCGTCATGAAACTCGGCGCCTACGGCTGCCTGCGCGTGGCCATGCCGCTCTTCCCGGTCGGCTTCGAGTTCTTCCAGCCCGTCATCGCCTGGCTCGCCATCACCGGCATCCTCTACGCCGGCTTCGTCGCGCTGGTGCAGGATGACTTCAAGTTCGTCATCGGTTACTCGAGCGTGAGCCACATGGGCTTCGTGCTGCTCGGGCTCGCCGCGGCCAACGCCACCGCCGTCAGCGGAGCGGTGCTCCAGATGTTCTCGCACGGAGTCATCGCGGGCCTGCTCTTCGCCGTCGTGGGCCGGATGGTCTACGACCGCACCCATACCCGGCAGCTGGCCGAGCTGCGGGCGCTGCCGCTGCACCGGCTCATGCCCTTTGCCGCCGTTGTCTTCGTCCTCGCCGGCCTCGCCTCGATGGGCCTGCCGGGCTTCAGCGGGTTCCCGGCCGAGCTGACCATCCTCGTCGGCACCTGGCAGACCAGGCCGCTTTGGGCGCTGGCCGCCGCGGGCGGCGTGCTCGTCGCCGCCGCGTTCACCTTGCGCGCGATCCAGGTCTCGTTCTTCGGCAAGGTGGAGCGCGGCGTCCCCGACGCGCTTTGCTCAACCCGTCCGGAGGCCGGATTCCACCTCGAGCCGATCACGTGGCCGGAAAAGGCCGGAGCGCTGCTGCTCCTCGGCGCCACCCTCTTCCTCGGACTCAGTCCGGACACCCTGCTGGATTGGATCCGGCCCGCGCTGCAATCGCCCCTCTTCCACGCGATGTTCCTGGGAGGTGCCTCATGAACCCCGACTACGCCGGCCTGTTCCGCGCCCTGCTACCCGAGGCGCACCTCGTGCTGGGCGCCGTGCTCGTGCTCTTCTTCGACATGATCTGGGGCCGTCATCGCCCGGCCAACCGCCACCACGTCGCCCTGACCCTCGGCTTGGTCGCGCTCGGCCTCGCCGGCTGGCAGGCGGTCGCCACCGGCGGGGCCGGGGCTGTCTTCGGGGGCGTGCTGATGATTGACCCCCTGACCGTGGCCACGCGGGTCGGCGTCGTGACGCTGGCCGCCCTCGCTCTGGCCCTGCTGCCGGCGGCCGCGCGCCTGCGGCACCCCGCCGAGTTTGTCGCGATCGTGCTCTTCGCCACGACGGGCTTCACCCTGATGGCCGCGGCCAACCAGCTGCTCATCGTCTTCCTCGCCGTGGAGCTGGCCAGCCTGTCCCTCTACGTGCTGGCTGGGTTCGACAAGACGCGGCCCGAGTCCGCCGAGGCGGCACTGAAGTATTATCTGTTCGGCGGCATGTCGGCGGCGTTCCTGCTCTTCGGCTTCAGCCTGCTCTATGGCCTGACCGGCTCGCTCGACCTCGGCACGATCGCCACGCAGCTCACGCTCCAGGACCGGTCCCCGCTCCTGCTCATCGCGCTGGTGATGGTGCTCGTCGCCTTCGGGTTCAAGGCCGCCGCAGCGCCCTTCCACCTGTGGGCGCCCGACGTCTACCAAGGAGCGCCCGCGCCCGCCGCGGCCCTCATCGCCTCAGCCTCGAAACTCGCCGGCCTCGTGGTGTTCACCCGGTTGCTCTGGCCCGGGCTCGGCTCCGCGGTCGGAACCATCACCCATCTGCCGGTGACGGTCGGCTGGGCGCCAGTGGTCGCGCTCATCGCCGGCGCCTCGCTGCTACTCGGTAACATCGGCGCCCTCGCGCAGACGAACGTGCGCCGCCTGCTCGCCTACTCGGCCATCGCCCACGCGGGCGCCCTGCTGCTGGGCGTGATCGCCGCCGGTCACGTCGGCCCGGCCCCGTTGTTCTATTATGCCGCCACCTACGGCCTCGCCACCGTGGGCGCGTTCGGCGTGCTTTCCGTCCTGGAAGCCACCGGACCCGCCCAACAGCTGACCGATCTCGCGGGCCTGCACCGGCGCTCGCCGCTGCTCGCCGGCTGTCTCGCGATATTCGTCCTCTCACTGGCAGGCATCCCGCCGCTGGCCGGTTTCTTCGGCAAGTTCGCCGTGTTTGCCGCAGTGCTTGGCCTCGGCGGTCTCGCGGGCCCGCTGGGCTGGCTGGCGTTCGCCGCCATCGCGCTCAGCGCCGTGGCGCTCTACTATTACCTGCTGATCCTGAAACAGGCCTTGGTGGCCGCCCCCACCGACGGGGCTGGCCCGGTGAAGGTCCCGACGCCGGCCGCGGCCGCGCTGCTGGTCGCCGCCGGGCTGCTCGTGGTCCTGGGCGTGTTCCCCTCACTGTTGCTGGGGATTTTTTAAGGGGCTTTACGCCCCGATTCGTCCCGCGGCAGATATCCCCATCGGGGCATAAAGCCCTTCCTACAGCTTAACCTTGCGCAATATTTTCGCCTCCACCTCCGGCAAAAACGCCGTGAGCAGGCCGAGCAGCGGGAAAAATGCGCTGACCTGGAACACCGTCCGGATGCTGGTATGATCCGCCAGCCGGCCGAGCAGCGCCGAGCCGATGCCGGCCGCACCGAAAGCCAGCCCGAAGAAGAGGCCGGCGATCAACCCGACGTTCCCCGGCACCAGCTCCTGCGCATACACCAAGATGGCCGAGAACGCCGAGGCGAGGATCACGCCGATGAAGACGGTGAGCACGACAGTGCCCGCCAGCCCCATATGCGGCATCAACAAGGAAAACGGCGCCACTCCGAGGATGGAAATCCAAATCACGCGCTTGCGCCCGATGCGGTCGCCCACCGGCCCGCCGATGATCGTGCCCGCCGCCACGGCGAACAGGAACACGAACAGGTAGATCTGCGACGCCTGCACCGACACCTGGAACTTATCCATCAGGTAGAATGTGTAGTAGTTTGTCAGGCTGATGAGGTAGAAATATTTCGAGAAAACCAGCGCGACCAGCACCGTGATGGCCCAGGCCACCTTGCCGCGACTCAGCTTTATTGGCACGAAATCACCATGCGCCGCCGCCTTGGTCTTCAGACGATGCATGTTGCGCTGATACCAGCCGCCGATGCGCGTGAGCAGGACGATTCCCACCAAGGCCGGCAGCATGAACCAGAGAATGTGTGCCTGGCCTCGAGGGATAATGATGGCCGCCGCCAGCAGCGGCCCGAGGGAGGTGCCGAAATTGCCACCCACTTGGAAAAGCGACTGGGCGAAGCCGTGCCGCCCGCCCGACGCCATCCGCGCCACGCGCGAGGCTTCCGGGTGAAAGATCGACGAACCCACGCCCATCAGTGCGGCGGAAAGCAGCAGCAGGGGAAATGTGTGCGCCTGCGACAGCAGCACCATGCCGGTCAACGACACCCCCATGCCGATCGGCAGTGAATAGGGCTTGGGCCGGCGGTCGGTGTAGAAACCGACGACCGGCTGCAGCAGCGAACCCGTCAGCTGGTAAGTCAGCGTGATCAGCCCGATCTGCGTGAAAGTCAGGTGATACGAATTCTTTAGCAGCGGATAGATCGCCGGCAACATCGCCTGAAAGATGTCGTTCAGCATGTGCGCCGTGCTCAGCGCCAGCAGCACCTTCATCACGGCGTTCTGGGCGGTGGGCTGATCGGTTCCTTGACTCATGGGTGGCGTTCAGAGTCGCCGCCCGGCCGGGCGAGTCAAGAAACGCACGGGCGCCATCACCGCAGTTCCCCGCAATTATTAGCCGGGCGTGGGCCAGCGAGCTTGCTCGCGCCCTGACGACCGGAAAGCGCGAGCAAGCTCGCTGGCCCACAACAGGCAAGGATTGCTCGGGACAGGACTCGAACCTGCACGCCTTACGGCAAGGGCTTCTAAGACCGAATTCGGCCATTTTGCTCAAATTCGCCGACATAATTTGACCTGCCCTAAAATCATTTTCCGCTCTGAAAATCCGTGATCCTGTAGCGCCAGAAAATTCCTGAACCAACCCACGTCAGCCCAAATTTTGGCTTCGAGTATAGTTGTGAGTATAGAAGATTAATCAGCTCAAGGCAGTGATTTGATGCGCCACTGGCTTTGCTAAACCCTGATTTTGGTCCGCCCCCCAGTATAGTAGTATAGAACAGTAGCGAAAATGGTGCCCGGGACAGGACTTGAACCTGCACGTCTTTCGACACCAGATCCTAAGTCTGGCGTGTCTGCCAATTCCACCACCCGGGCGATATCACCCGCGCACGTTGACAAACCCCAAC
>JBKJRX010000311.1:0-8582 GCA_046593155.1 Lacunisphaera sp. | reverse complement strand
GCATAGGGCAGCAGGATATTCTCCCCCTGATTGACCCTGACACCGCACTCCAAGGTCCCTGCGGTTACAGAAAGAATGCGCGGCTGCTGGCCGGCGGCAAATTCCAGCCGCCCTCCCGCGGGCAGCCGCACACGCCGGATCGTGAATTCGCGGCACTGCGCGAGCATGCCAGCGCTGGCTTCGTCCCGGATGAGCTGCGGGGTTGGCGCCGTGTTGGCGCTCAGGCACTCCAGCGACTCGCGCACGTGCAATGTCCGCGGC
Source organism: Lacunisphaera sp. (assembly GCA_046593155.1). GTDB lineage: Bacteria > Verrucomicrobiota > Verrucomicrobiia > Opitutales > Opitutaceae > Lacunisphaera. The sequence continues at coordinate 8,321 of JBKJRX010000311.1, read as the reverse complement.
TTGCCATCGAGTCCCAGCCGGCCCCAGTCATAAACGCGGTAGGTCGTGTCGGAATTCTGTTGGATCTCCAGGATCACATTGCCCGCGTCGATGGCGTGCATGACGCCACTGTGAATGAGCAGGGAGTCGCCATTATGAACCACGGGCCGCTCGAGGCATTGGTCAACCGTGCCCGCATCGATGGCTTTTTCGAAACTCTCCCTCGTTACCCCAGGGCGCAATCCGGCATAAACGGCCGCCTCCGCATCCACCCGGGCGAAATACCAATTCTCGGTCTTGGGCTCGCCGCCCAGTTTTGGCGCAATGCTCGCCGGGGGATGCACCTGCACACTGAGCCGGTCACGGCAATCGAGCCATTTCACGAGAAGGGGAAACGGCCGCTCTTTCGGCCAGGCCGGACCCATGATTTCCACCGTGTGGGCTCCCATGACTGCTCGCAGGGTTTTGCCTGCCCAGGGACCGTTGGCGATCACCGACATGGCCTCAGGCCGGTCGACGATCTCCCAACTTTCACCAATGGGCGCGCTACCGGGCAATTTTCTGCCTAGAAACGACTCCAGCACACGTCCGCCCCAGACACGTTCCTGATAGATTGGCTTGAAATGGAGAAATGGCGTCATTCGTTGGGCGTAAGTGGCTTGTGAAGATATTGTCAGGGGATTTTACATTGACCCTCCGACCCGATGGACCTGCAATTATTCGGATACCCACACAAATGCCCAAAGCGGAGAATTCAAACGCAAAGGACAAGGACACCTCGTCCTTCGAAGGCCCGCGCCATCGTCCGCACTGGCTCGCCGCCTTCACCTGCCTCGTTTTCGGCATCCTGCTCATTGTTGCGCTGATTGATTTCCGGCCCGGGCAAAGCATCCAGGACACCACCAACCCCACGAGCGTCAATCTCGTGGGCGTCATCGGGGCGGAATATACTTGGTGGGCCTATCATCTCATTGGTGCGGCCTCCTGGCTGATCCCCGCATTTCTGCTGCGCATGGCCTACATTTATCTGCGCAGCTCACGGAGTCTCACCGCGACCCGCCTGCTCGCCATCATATGCTGCCTGGTTTCCTTCTCTGCACTCATGGCGATGCAGGAAACACTCTTCACCAACAAGGTGGTCTTCACCGGCGGGCCCGGCGGTCTGCTCGGCGCGTTTCTCTACCAGACCTTGCTGAAAGATAGTCTCGGGGTCTTCGGCTCGGCGCTGATCTTTGGCACCGTTTATTTGCTCGGTTTCGTTTACATTTTCACTCGCGATTTTATCGCCGATGTCGCCCGCCTGATTCACGCCTTCACCGAATGGCGCCAGAAACGCGCGGCGCTGGCCGGGGTGCGTGCCGAGGAACTGCGCCAGAAGCGCGAAGCCGCCGCCAAGGAAGCCGCCGCCCTCGCGGCCAAGGCCGCCTCGGGCACCGCTCCGCCCATGGCCCCCGGCTCTTCCAAGAAAATGGTCGTGCCCAAAGGCGAGGATCCCCTCGCCGAGACGGCCCGCACCGCCACCGTCCCGCCGATGGCCAAACTGCCCGCGGCCGAGACGCACGCACCCAAATCGGTCACCCGCCCGCCGGTCCGCCCGGCCGAGCCAGCCGCGCCCAAATCCCCCTCTGCCGCGGGCAAAATCGAGCTCAACATCGTCAAGGCGGAGGAAACCAAAAAAGCCAAGGTCGCCCTGCCCCAAAGTGACGACAAGGATTACGAATTTCCCCCGCTCAAGCTGTTGCGGGAACAGGTGAAGGCCGATGGCACCAACTCCGAGGAGGAACACCGCCAGAACGCCGAGAACCTGCTCCGCATACTCAGCGAATTCGGTGTCGAGGTTACCCTTGGTGAAATTCATGTCGGCCCCGTCATCACCTGTTACGAGGTTGTGCCCGCGGCCGGTGTGCGCGTGGAAAAAATCTCCGGCTTGGACAAGAACATCGCCCTCGGCATGCGCGCCCAGTCGGTGCGCATCCTGGCCCCGATTCCCGGCAAGGCCGCCGTCGGCGTGGAGGTGCCCAATCAGAAATCCACGCCCGTCGGCATGCGCGAGATTCTCGAGAGTTCGGCGTGGAACGACGAGAAACGTGAACTGCCCATCGCCTTGGGTAAGGACGTCAGCGGCAAGCCGCTCATCTCCGATCTCACCAAGATGCCCCACTTGCTCATCGCGGGCGCCACCGGCTCGGGCAAATCGGTCTGCATCAACTCCATCGTGGCCTCCATCCTCTACTCCAAGAGTCCGAAGGATGTCCGGCTCATCATGGTGGACCCGAAGGTGGTTGAGCTGAAGATTTTCAATCCGCTGCCGCACATGCTCATTCCGGTCGTCACCGAGCCCAAGAAAGTGCCGGCCGCCCTGAAGATCCTGCTCAAGGAGATGGAGCGCCGCTATCAGGTTTTTGCCAAGGTCAACGTCCGCAACATCACCGGCTTCAACAACCGCAAAAAAGAAAAGCCGGAACCTCTGCCGCCCGAGCAGCAGGCCGAGCTGGACGGTGTCACCGAGGAGATCGAGATTCCGGAGCGCCTGCCCTACATCGTCGCCATTGTGGACGAACTGGCCGACCTCATGATGGTGGCTCCCGCGGAGATCGAAACTTCCATCGCCCGCCTCGCCCAACTGGCCCGCGCCGCCGGCATCCACCTGATCATCGCCACCCAGCGCCCGTCGGTGAATGTCATCACCGGCGTCATCAAGGCCAACCTGCCTTCACGCATCGCCTTCCAGGTCGCCTCGCAGGTCGATTCCCGCACCATCCTCGACGGCAAGGGTGCCGACACGCTCATCGGTCGCGGCGACATGCTCTTCTCGCCCCCCGGCACCTCCAAGCTTGTGCGCGCCCAGGGCGCCTTCGTCGCCGACGAGGAAGTCCAGAGCATCGTCGAATTCCTCAAGCGCAACGGCCCGCCGCAATACGACCAGTCCGTCCAGCAGCAGATCGACCGCGCCGCCAAAGAGGATGAGGAGGGCGAGGAAGGCGGGGAGGACGAGGACGGCGATCTGGGCGATGATGGCGCGCTGTTCCAGCAGGCACTCGATGTGCTCAAATCCACCAAGCGTGCCTCCACCTCGATGATGCAGCGCCGCCTCCGCATCGGCTACAACCGCGCCGCCCGCATCATGGACGTGATGGAAGACAAGGGTATCGTCGGACCGGAGAACGGCTCGTCCCCGCGTGAAATTCTGGTCGATCTCGACACTTACCAACCCTGAGCCGCGATTAGACTTTCAAAAAACCATCAAACCCACTTAACCAATCACCATGCAGACCATCGGCGAAAGGCTCGAGGAGGCGCGCAAGCGCAAGGGCATCTCCATCCGTGAGGCCGCGGAAACCACCAAGATTCGCGGCGATTACCTGCAGAAGTTCGAGGCCAACTCCTTCGACGTCGACCTGCCCCCCCTCTATGTCCGGGGTTTCCTGCGCTCTTATGCGCGTTACCTGGACCTCGATCCGGACCGCGTGGTCAGCGATTTCGACGCCATGGGCGGCCGTGAAAGCAAGCCGGCCCGCCGCGAAAATCGCGAGGTCTACGGCCGGGTGGATTTTGGAGAGACCGCCCGCAATCCCGAGGGTGGCGAAGCCGTTCCCGCCGCCGGCCGTTCGGCCCAGGATCAGGCCCTGATGTTGAAATATGGCCTGCTGGTGGGCGGCGCCGTGGTGGCGCTGGTGGTCATCATCCTGCTGATTAACGTTCTGTTCACCCGCTCACCGGCCAAGCCCGCGCAAGGACCTGCGTCCACCGTGCAAGCCGAGGCTGCCCAGACCCTCACGCTCACCGCCATTGACGCCACTCGCGTCAAAGTCGTGCAGGATCTGGATGGCAAAGTGCTCTTCAACGGTTCGCTCGTCCGCGGCGAGACCAAATCCATTAAAAAACAGGGCAGCCTGCTAATTACCGTGGAAGACCGCACCAAGGTGCGCGTGGAGGTGAATGGCAAAAATTACGACATCCCGCCGCTGCAAGGCGGTAACTTTGGCCGTTTCTCTCTCGATTAAACAAAAGGCCGGCCATTGCCGGCCTTGGTCTTTTTAGCGCAGTGCCACCGGCGGCCCGAGCACCTCGCGCAGGATGAACGCCCGCCGCAGCGCCGCGGGTTCGCGCAGATCATCCAGCACCGTCGAACGCGACAACGACCGCGCCGCGCCCGAGCGGTCCGCCGTCGCCGCCTCATAACGCGCCCGTTTGCCGGCCGCCGCCTTCATCGACTCGGCTTCCCGTAATTTATCGGCCAGCGTCGCCTGTTCCTCGAGGATCTCGGCATAGCGCTGGGCTTCCAGGTGCGTCTGGCTCCGACGCAGCACGGGCGGCGGCTGAGTTACGGCCACTTCGCGCACCACGGGTGGTTCGGTCGACTGATCGCGCGGAATGGTCGGCTGTTCGCCGGGATAGCCCCGGCCCCGCTCGGCAATCTTGCGCTGGATCTCCTCGCGGATCTTGCGGGTGCGTTCGGCCACCTCGGGATCGTCGAACGTTGTTTCCGGAGGCGGGGGCGCCTCATCACCCTCCATGCCTCCCTTCCGGCGCTGGTTCAGCCACCAAGCGATCGCGCCGGCGGCGGCGATGATGAATTGCAGATGATCAGATACCCAGTCCATGGGAAGACGTGTCGTGCCGGGTTACTTCTTGCCCTCGGGATGGGCGATCGAGCCGCGCATCGCGGTGTCGGACTGGATATTTTCCATCTTGTAGTAGTCCATGACGCCTAGGCGGCCCGTGCGGAACGCTTCGGCCATGGCGCGCGGCACCTCCGCCTGCGCGCGCACGACCTCGGCCTGCATCTCCTGCACCCTGGCCTTCATTTCCTGCTCGAGGGCCACGGCGGCCGCGCGGCGGATTTCCGCCTGCGCCTGGGCCATGTTCTTGTTGGCCTCGGCCTGGGATTCCTGGAGTTTGGCGCCCACGTTCTCGCCCACGTCCACGTCGGCGATGTCGATGGAAAGGATCTCATACGCCGTGCCGACGTCGAGGCCGCGCGCGAGCACGGTCTTGGAAATGCTATCCGGATTCTCGAGCACGACCTTGTAGGTCTCGGCCGCACCGATGGTCGTCACGATGCCCTCGCCCACGCGCGCGATGATCGTCTCCTCCTTGGCGCCGCCGACGAAGCGGGCGAGGTTGGTGCGCACGGTGACCCGCGCCTTCACCTTCACCTGAATGCCGTCCTTGGCCACGCCGTCGATCGTGGTGCGGCCACCCTCGGGATTGGGACAATCAATGACCTTCGGGTCCACCGAGGTGCGGACGGCCTCGACCACACTCTTGCCGGAGCCCTTGGTCGCAAGGTCGATCGCGCAGGCGCGGTCCCAGTTCAACTCGATGCCGGCCTTCTGCGCGGCGATGAGCGCCTGCACCGTCGGCACGACGTTGCCCCCCGCCTGGAAGTGCGAGGCGATCTGGTCGGCGCTGAGCTCGATGCCCGCGCGCACCGCGGTGATGCGGGCGTCCACCACCAGCCCGTAAGGGATGCTGGCGAGCTTCATGGCGATGAGTTTCGATAGGCCGACCGGCGCACCGTTGAACAACGCCCGGACCCAGGCGCCGATCAGGCTGAAGACGAGTCCGGCAAGAAACAGGACGATGATGCCGCCGATGACGATTGCGGTGATGAATAAGCCACTCATGAGGAGGTTTGGTTTTGGGTTACGATTAAACGGAAATTATCAAGCCCGGTCACCCGCACCGCCACGCCCTTGGCGAGATAGCCGGATTGGGAAAAAGCTTCGTATTGGCGTCCTTGGAGACTGACATAGCCACTCGGGGATAGCGGGGTGATGGTCTCACCCAGCTGGTCGATCACCGCGGCCAGATCGGCCACGGCAGGCTGACTGGTGCCCTCGACGTTGGCGTGCATCGAGAGCTTTTTGGCCAGCTTGGTCTTCGGCAGCACGATGAACTCGATGTAAAGCGTCACGCCCAGCAACAGGCCGGCGCAAACGAGCGAAACCATGCCGCCGGTGAAACCGTAAAGATTGAAGGCCGTCAGCACCCCGGCGCCTATTGTGAGGCCGCCGATTATGCCCACCACCATGCCTGGAACGAAAACCTCGATGGCCAGCAGCAGGGTGCCGGCCAGAAAAAGGATGATAATCGCGGTCATGTCCGCCGCTCCTTCTCCACCGTGAGGCCGAAATCAGTGTGCCCGGTCACCACGATGGCGGCATGGGCATCCACGACGCCGAGGCTGACTTTCGCTTGATAGCGCCGACCGTCCACCTCCACCTCGCCGCTGGGAAACAGGCCCGTCACCGCGATGCCGCGACGGCCGGTCAATCCCGCGATCATGCCGGCCGGCTGTGGCGCCACGCCAGCTTCCTGGGCCGGGGTCACCGAGGCCCCCTGCACGGCCAGATGCTGGTAAAGTCCGGTCTTGGGCAGATATTTCAGGAAGGCCGCAAAAAGCCCGATCGCTATGACCAGCGCCAGCCCAAGATTCAGCACCGGCTGCATCAGCATGTCGCCGGAAAAATTCACGGTCATTGGTTGGCTGGGCCAATAGTCGGCCCCCGCCCACACGAGCGACCCCAGCATGAAAACCACGCCGGTCAGCGCCACCACCACCAAACCCGGAAAGAAGATCAGCTCGGCCGCCACCAAGGCGACGCCGATCACAAAGAGCAGGGCCGGCTCATGTCCCGACAGGCCGGCGATGTAGTTCCCGAGGAAAACCAGCGCAAGCAGCAGGATGCCGATCGTGCCCGGCCACCCGAAACCGGGCGTCTTGAATTCGACAAACAATGCGAGCATGCCGAGGCCCATCAGGATCGGCGACAATGTCGTGAGATATTTGGCAAGAGACTCGGACCAGGTGACCTGGAAATTCCGTATCTCGTAGTTGTTCGCACCGTATTTGCCCGCGAGCAGTGCCGGGATATCCGCCGCTTTGCCGGCGCCGAGGAGCGCTTGGGGCGGCTCGCCGTATTTTTCCATGGCCTCGGTGGCAGTCAGCGAAAGCAACTCGCCCTTGGGTTTCAGCACCTTGTCGCCGATCTTAAGCTCATAGTCCTCATCGATCATGGCGGAGATCACCTGGCCGCGATAGCCCTTGCCCTCGGAGGAAGCCCGCATCCGCGCCCGCAGGTAGCTCACGATCTTTTGTTTCATCGACTTGTCGATTTCCCCGCCGGTTGCCATCACGGGAGCGGCCGCGCCGATGACCCCGTTGGGCACGAAATAAATCTCATCCGTCACGGCAGAGATGAATGCCCCGGCCGACATCGCCTCCCGGTCCACAAAAGTGAGCTTTTGGCCGGGAAATTTTTCCAGCGCCTCCATAATCTCAAAGGTCACATCCAGCGCACCGCCCGGGGTGTTCATGTCGAGCAGGACGACGTCCGCTTTCTGCTCAATCGCCTCCTTGAGGCCGCGGCGAAGGATGTAAAGGGTCGGGCTGTTGATCTCGTCCTTGACTGGAATGACGTAAACAACGGTCTTTTTACCCAAGGTTGCGGCCGGTGTAGCCACCGCTTGCGGCACAGGCGTCTGGCCCGGCAAAGCACCGGCAAGGACCATCATCAGAAAGCATGTCCGTTTGAACATCAGGCCGGCAGCCTATGCACCCGGCCGGCGGGCAAGCAAGCACCGCGAACTTATAATCCCGGACATTCTTTCAAAGAATACCGCCGGCCGGCGGTCCCACCCCTCCGTCGGCCCAAGAATTTAACTGACTTTGTATTGGCACACGGCGGTCCTTTTGCTTTACCAAGCTATCCCATGGAACGCATCCCGTATCTCGGGCACACGATCTTCAAGTGGCAGGTCGGCACCTCCTCCTTTCTGGCTTTGCCGGAAAAGGGCGCCCGGCTCATGAATTGGAATGTCACGCTCGGTGACGGCAGCGTGCGGGACATCGTTTACTGGCCCGAAGTGGATAATCTCGACACCATCGCCAGTGTCCGCGGCGGCAACCCGATCCTTTTCCCCTTCAGCGGGCGCACCTATGACCAGGGCGAGATTCATCAATGGCGCGCCGAGGATGGCGTGCGCCGGCCGATGCCCATGCATGGCCTCGCCCGCCAGGGCAAGTTCCGCACCATCCGCCTCGACGAGGGCGGTTTTTCAGCCCAGTTCATGCCCGACGCCGAAGCCAAGGCCGCCTACCCTTACGATTATGAGTTCGTCGTCAGTTACCGCTTCGACCCGCGCGGACTGTTTGTCGAGCTCCAGCTGAGCAACCTCGGCAGCAAGCCCATGCCTTGGTCCGCCGGACATCATTTTTATTTCACACTCCCGTGGAGTGCCGGGCGCACCCGCCAGGATTACATGCTCGAAACCACCGCGACCAAGCACTTCCAGCGCGACGAACGCGGCGGATTGGTGCCGTTCACCCGGGTCGG
>JBKJRX010000266.1:0-4044 GCA_046593155.1 Lacunisphaera sp. | reverse complement strand
GTTTCCGGATCTTCGCATCCCACGCATCGCCGCCCACCAAGATAGTTTTGGTCGCGTCGTTCATAGCGGTTTCGCCGATTTCAGGATTTCCTCGAAGCGCGGGTCGTCCTTCAGGCGCGACCAGATCGGGTCGAAGCGGAATTCGTTGGGTGCGGTGGCGCCACTCATTTCGGTCATGAACGCCTGCAAGGTCGCCAAGGCCTCATCACGCTGGCTGCAGACCACCAAAATCTGCCCATAGTCGTTCTGCATCGCCGTGCCGGCATAGGCATCGCGGGCTTTTTGATCGGCCAGCGCCGCGCGGGCATCCCGCAGCGCCTCGGCCTGGCGTCCCGCAAACGCTTGGGCGAGGGCAATGCCCATCAGGGCGCCCGGTTCCTGCCGGGGCATCCATTTCCCGGATCGGAAATAAGCGATGGCCTCATCGGCAAAACGGCGGGCATCCTCCGGCCGGCCGCGCAGCCAGGCCAGTCGGGCCCGAATCAATGACACGGGATAGTTGAGGGCGCCTGCCCCTCCAACAGAGGGCGGCATCCTAGGATCTTCCAACATCCGTTCCGCCGCGGTCAGGTCGCCGACGCGCATGGCCGTCGCTAAATCCGCGCCAAGACCGTGCGGATCGTTGGTGGCCGGCGGCAGCGCCGCCATGTCCCGCAAAAAGGCGGGCCGGTCGCCATCCAGTTCGTAACGTGCCAGGAGCCGGGCGGTCAGCAGGCGTCGATCCGTGGGGAATATCGCCACGAACCGGCCGATCTCATCAACGATCCGGCGGTAGCGCCGCATTTCCAGCAGGCTCTCGAAATGGGTCACGACCCCGTTCAGGTCGCTGGGATTCAGGCTGATCGCCGCTTCAAACCGACGCTGCGCCTCCGCCTGCTGGCCCAGGCGGCGGTGCGCGATCCCGATGCGGTAGATCAACTGCGCGTCGTTGGGCAGACCGGCCTCCGCCTTGCGGTATTCCACGAGGGACTGGGCCCAGTCATTGCGACAGGTGTATTCAAACGAACCCCGGGCCAGATAGGTCTCGGGCGCATCGGGGGCGAGCCGCTTGGCGACCTCCAATTCAGCCTCGACGCGGGCCCGGCGCGCCGGGGTGGCATCGAGGCCTCCAAACCAATACATCGTGCCGTGCAAAATGGACGCCTGCACATGGGGCAGCCCGAACTTCGGATCGGCCGCGGCAGCCTGCTCGTAAAGCGCAATCACCTCCTCGTAAGCCTTCTTGGTGGCACCAAGACCCAGGCCCTGGCCAAGCAAGCGGGCCCGCAGGTAGAGATCGTAAGCCGCCTGGCTCTCGGTCGGACGGCGGGCGATCAGCGTGCGTTCCCCCGCGGTCAGGCTGGCCTTGAGGGCGGTCGTGATCTCCTCGGCCAGTGCGGCCTGGATGAGGAACACATCCGTCAGGTCCTTGTTGAAGGTTTCGGCCCAGAGGTGCGCGTCGGTGCGCGCGTCGATGAGCTGGACGTTGAGGCGCACCCGGTTGCCGGCGCGCTGCACGCTGCCCTCCAGCACGGTCGCGACACCCAGCTCGGCGGCGATCTTCTTCAGATTGCGCGAAGCCGTGTCGCGATAGGCCAGCACCGAGGTGCGGGAGATGACCTTCAGGTCGCGGATCTTCGCCAGCGCCGTGATGAGGTCGTCGTGCATGCCGTCGGCGAAGAAGGCGTTGTCCGCATCCGCGCTCAGGTTGGCAAACGGCAGGACGGCGATGGATTTCGCGTCCGCCGGCGGCGGACGCGAAGCAGGATCCGGGGTCTGGGGTTTGGGGTCCGGGGCGGCAGGGGTGGGCGGTGCGCTCCGTCGCGTCGCTTCTTCCGTGGACTGGCGCCGTCCAGTGACAAAGAACCCAGCCGCGATCGCGACGATGACGACTCCGATCGAAATCCAGAGTGCGAGGGTCGGGGTGGATTTTTTCTCCGGCACCGGCGCTGGGGCCGCCTCGGCCTGGGCCCGGGCGGCCTGCCTGAACTCCGGCGGTAAGGTCGGCGGCCGGGGCAGGTCGGGTTTCAGCGCCGGGCGGCGCGGGGTATCGAGCAGGCGCTTCACCTGCTCGATGAAGCCCGTGGAGGGCTCGCCTCCGTCGAGCCGCGTCCATTGCGCCCGGGCGAATGACTCCGGCACGATGGCGCCGGTTTCCGGCGTCTGGTCGATGACGACCGGCACGATGAAGGGCTTGCCCGGCGCCATGAGCTGCGAGCGGTCGTCCGCGAGTTTCCACTCCAGCCGGAAGTAGGCCTCGTCGCGCGCCTGGGTGGTCGCGGAGATGATCGGGATGAAAAGGGTGCAGGTCTTGATCTGTCCGCGGATCCGGGCGTCCCACTGGTCCCCGCCGCGCAATTCGCTCTGGTCGAACCACACCTCGACGCCGAAGCCGCGCAACGCCTCGGCAATGCGCCTCGCCGCATCCGTGTCCTCACGGGCGTAGCTCAGGAAAACGGCTTTGGTGGATTCGCTCATTTGGTGTTCGGCCGTGGATGCGCCGCGCGCCAGGCCTGCGCGCGGGCGTGGGCTTCGGTCAGGCCGAGCGTGGCGAGCATGTTGGCAAAGCGCGGGTCGTGGCGGAGCGGATCGAAGACGGCGAGATACATGACGTCACCGAACCCGCCGACCGCCATCGCCGCCGGATCCATGGCGGCGAGCGCTTCTTCCCGCCGGCCCAGATCTGCGAGGCCGTAAAACTTCAAATGGGCATAGCGACCGCCGGCCACCTGCGCAGAGACCTGCTCCGCCTCCGCCTGCAAGCCGGCCCGGGCGAAGACGCGCACGGCAAAAATTTCATAAGCGGTGCCCGCCACGGGCGTGCGGCGGATCAACGCCACGGCTTCGTCGTGCCGGCCCAGCGCACTCAAAATCAAGCTCTTCCAGCTCGAGCCCTGCAACGAATCGGGGCGCAGGGCGAGGGCGCGGTCGATCACCGCCAGCGCCTCGTCAAGCCGCCCCTGGACCGCGAGCGGCAGCGTGTAGTTGTCCAGAATCCGGTGCGACAGCGGGTCCAGCTCTGCGGCGTGTTTCAGCGACGCCTCGGCTTCATCGACCCGGCCGTCAACCAGCAAAACCCGGCCGAGCCACTGGTGCGCGCTGGCGTAGTTGGGGTTGAGCGCGATCGCCTTCCGCAGTTCACGAACCGCGTCCTTCATTCGCCACGTCTGCCAATGGATGTTGCCCAGCGTGGCGTGGGCCTCGGCGAGATTCGGGTCCAGCGCCAGGGCGCGTTCGACCTGGGCCGTGATTCTCGCGTAAACGGGCGAGTGGCGTTGGTCAAACCGGTTGGCGCGGGACAACTCGGTGTGGCGCAACAACCACACATCCGCGAGGGCGGCGTGCGCCCGGGCAAAATTCGGCTCGAAACTGAGCGCCTCATTCAAGGCCTCCTCCGCCCGGTCATAGCCCTCCGGCGTGCGCAGGTTCCACGCCTGCCGGCCTTGCAGATAAAGTTCAAACGCCTGCGGATTGATCGCGGTGCCCGCTGCCGCCGAACTCACGCCGAGTTTGAGCGACAGTTCCTTGGCGATGCGGCCGGCGATTTCCTCCTGCACGGCAAACACGTCCTTCGCGTCACGCGTGAACGTGTCGGACCACACGTGAAACCCGTCGGCGGCCTTGATGAGCTGCGCGGTGATCTTCACGCGCTCGCCCGCGCGCTGCACGCTGCCCTCGACGACGTAGGCGACGTTGAGCTTCGCCGCGATTTCAGTAATCGGCAGATTCTTGCCCTTGAAGAAAAACGCCGAGGTGCGCGCGGCCACGCGCAGGCCGGGGACTTTCGCGAGGACGTTGAGCAGCTCCTCGCTGATGCCGTCGGAAAAATACTCGCTGTTGCGCGCCTCGCTCAGGTCGGCGAAGGCGAGCACGGCGACGGATTTGTCGTCGGCGGTGGGCGCGACGGCTGGCGAAAGGCTAGAGGCTTGGGGCGAGGGGTTGGCGGTGGCGGGCTTCGGCTCGCTGGCGCTCGCCGCTACGGGCGCGGGTTGGCGCAGCAGCACCACCCCGGCGACAACGCCGATCAGCACCACGCCCAACACGGCCCACATCCAGCCGGCGACG
>JBKJRX010000012.1:0-10836 GCA_046593155.1 Lacunisphaera sp. | reverse complement strand
GCGACCCTACATTTCACTGCATCGTTCCGGCTTCATAGAGGGGATTTTCGTTAGCGTAGGTCGGGTTCTCTCTATCAAGAGGGGAGCGCACCGCGCCGGGTGTGTCGGCGCTTAACGGAGGGGTGCTGGCTCATCTCTCGACGAGCCATTCCACCCAGCGGGCGTAGAGGGGGATGCCAATCGCCAGGTTGAAGGGAAACGTGATGCCCAATGCCGCGGCCACGCACATGCCCGTGTTGGCTTCCGGGATGGCCACGCGCACGGCCGCCGGCGCCGCGATATAGGATGCGCTCGCGGCCAACGTCGCCAACACCGTCGCCCCGCCGGGCGACAATCCGGTCACCACCCCGAGCCATCCTCCGATGCCGCCCCCGATCACGGGCACCACCACCGCCGCCACGCAGATAAATGATCCGTTCTTCTTCAGTTCGGGCAAACGCATCGCCGCGAGCAGCCCCATCTCGAGCACGAAGAACGCCAGGATTGGCTTGAACGCCGTAACGAAGAGCACTTCGAAGGGCGCGAATCGCTGCGGCCCTGCTATCAAGCCGACGACCAGGCCCGCGAAAAGCAGAAAGATGGATCGATTCAACATCACCTCCCGCACAATTTCCCGGTAGCCAACCCCGCGCCCGGCGGGCTGGCCCTGTCGGTAGAGAAAGATCGCCACGAGAATCGCCGGCACCTCGATGATCACGAGCAGCACCGGGAGAAAACCTTCCTGCTCGACGTCGGCGCGGTGCAGCATGGCGACAACCGCCGCAAACGTCACCGCGCTCGCCGAGCCGTAGTGGGCCGCGAAAGCCGCGGCATCCGCGCGGGTCAGTCGCCCGAGTTTCAGCGCGCCATAGAATATCGCCAGCGCCATCAGGGCACCGAGCAGCAGCGTCGCGATCACCGGCAGGGCGACGTGGGTGGGAGCCGATTGCGCGAGTTGCACGCCGCCTTTGAGCCCGATCGAGAGCAACAGATACGTGCTCAACAAATGATAGACCGCCTCCGGCAGCTTCAAGTCGGACTTGAGCACACCTCCGGCAAAGCCCACGAGAAAGAACAGGAACAGCGGGTCGAGCAGGTTCTCCGTCATGGGGAATGGAGCGCAGTGGCGGCGCTCTGAGTGGTGAGCGCCGCCACGGCGGGATGGCGGATGCGGCGGTCCGTGGTGATGGCGAAGAACTGCTCCCGGCATTTCTCGGTCTTGCCGATGATCCGCAGCGAGAAGCGATCCTCGGCTTCCGCCGCGACCACGCTCGGCAGGGGAATGAATCCGCGGCCATCGGACGACATCACCTTCATCAGCGCAGGATCGTCGAATTCAGCCACGATTCGCGGCGTGATTCCCAACTCTTGAAACCAGCGGTCGAGCGAACGACGCAGGCCCGTGCCTTCAGCAGGCAGAAAGGCGGGCGCTTGGTGAAGGGACCGGGGAAAGCCCTGGCGCAGAGCGTTCGCGAGCCGGGTGGTGGCGCAAAACGTAACCCCACATTCGCCCATCGGATGATTAAAAACTCGCACCTTCAAACTACCCGGCGCCGGCTCGTCGGACAACACCACATCGAGCCGGTGCGCCACCAGCTGGGCGAGCAGATCCTCGACCTTGCCCTCCCGGCAGATCAGCCGGACCTGCTGCGGCAGGGCGAAGGCCGGTCGCAGGATCTGCTGCGTCACCAGCTTGGGGAAAGAATCCGCCACCCCCACGTGCAGCCGGAGAACCCGCGTCGTCGGACGCTGCTTGACGGCGTCGCCCAGCTCGCGGCCGAGGCTGAAGATCTCATCGGCGTAGCGCAGCACCACCTGGCCCACGTCCGTGACCACGTTGCCGCGTCCGCTGCGGCGGAATAGTTTTTCGCCCAGCGCCTCCTCCAAGTCCCGGATTTGCGCCGAGATCGAGGGAGGCGACACATGAAGTTTCTCCGCCGCGCGGCGCAGCCCGCCCTCGCGGGCCACCATCCAAAAATAACGCAGGTGATGATAATTCAGCCAGTCCATCGGGATATAACCAGACTTAACATTAACCTAACAGACAGAGTCAAACTATGTATTAGTGGAATCTGACGCCCGGTGGTAACGTGGAGCATGAGCCTCATCTTCCAGCATGGCAACGTGCACTGCCCCGTCGCGATCATTCGATTGATTGAGTCCCGCCTGCTCACGCTCGGCGAACGCCAGCACATCGAAGAATCGAGCGTGCGGCTCGCCGACGCACCGGAAGCCAGCCCACGTTATCAGGCGAGCATCCTGATTCGCGTGCCCGGGCCTGACATTCATGCCACGGCCTGCGATCACACCGTGCGCGTCGCCGTCGAGAAGGCGCTGGCAGCGGTCGAAGCCCAGGTCAACGCGCGCCAGGACCGCCGAAAACAGCGGCAGCGCAGTCAGCTCCAGCTCTCCACGATGGCCCGCACGGCTCGTGCGTGGTAAGTCATCTCAACCGCATCGGCCAATAGCATGAAATCAAAATCTATTATTCCACCCCTTTCCGGCCCGATCGCATCGGGCGATGTCCCCCTTCATGACTGACACAATCTGGCTCTGGACCGGTTTTAACGTCTTCGTGCTGGCGATGCTCGCGCTGGACCTCGGGGTGTTTCACCGCAAGGCGCACGTCGTGTCATTGCGCGAATCGCTCGCCTGGACCGTGGTGTGGATCATGCTCGCGCTGCTTTTCACCGCGGGCATGTGGCATTTCGCCGGATCACAGAAGGCGCTGGAATTTTTCACCGGCTACCTCATCGAGAAATCGTTGAGCGTGGACAACCTGTTTGTATTCGCGCTGCTCTTCACCTATTTCGCCGTGCCACCTCAGTTCCAGCACAAGGTTTTGTTCTGGGGCATCCTCGGCGCACTCATCATGCGCGCTGTCATGATCGCGCTGGGCGCGGTGCTGATCGCGAAGTTCGCGTGGATCATCTATGTCTTCGGCGCGTTCCTGATTCTCACCGGCATCAAGATGATCGTGAAGCGCGAGGAGGAGATCCATCCCGAGCGCAACCCGATCGTGCGCTGGTTCAAGAAACTCATGCCGGTCACCAGGGACTATCGCGGCGATAAGTTCTTCGTCCGCGAAAACGGAATCCTCATGGCCACGCCACTCTTCGTCGTGCTGCTGCTGCTGGAATTCTCCGACCTGATTTTTGCCGTGGATTCGATCCCCGCGATTTTCGCCGTCACCCAGGACACGTTCATTGTGTATACGTCCAACGTCTTCGCGATCCTCGGGCTGCGTTCGCTCTACTTCGCGCTCGCGGGTGTGATGGACAAGTTTCACTATCTTAAGATCGGCCTCGGCGTGGTGCTCACGTTTGTCGGCGTGAAGATGCTTCTCGCCCACACGGCGTGGAAAATGAACACGCTTGTCGCGCTCGGCGCCATCGTGCTGATCATCACCGTCTCGGTGGTGCTATCGCTCCTGCGGCCGAAGAAAGTCGTGCTGCCCATTCTGAACCAAAAACCACTCGGTTGACATGCCGCATTCCCCCAAACAGCGCGCCCCTAGCAGACCGTTGGAACCCTGTATTGGAGCGACGACTACCTCGGCGGTCGTCGTGGCAGGGCAGAAAGCCAGTCAGGCCCCGGTGGAACGTCACGACGAGATGATGCCGGCGCTTGATGATCACATCCTCGCGATCTTCGTGAACGTAGTCGCCCTAAAAGCTCCCACACTCGCGTCCCCTACGTAACGGGCGCGAGCAAGAACTGCGCAGTGTATGGCAACCCCTGCAGCCCAAAGATTTCTCAACAGCAGTAAACTCACCCGTCTCAAGGTCTCCCATGAAACTCACCACCGTCGTCGTCTCGCTCGATCCCTCCCAATCCGCAATTCAACAGGCCGCGTATCAGCTCTGGATGGATAACGGACGCGCCGAAGCTCACGATTTCGAATTCTGGTGGCTACGAAAAGATGCTCTCCCATCAGCAGGCTCCCCGCGCCAAGTCGTGCCGTCGCGGGCATGAGCTTTCAACGACCGAGACCGCCAATCCCCGCGCCGATGGCATTCTGGAAGTGACAATTAAAAGCCGGGGACCGGCGGTAACCTCCTCCGTTCGTGGCCCCAAAATACTTCCGTAAACAAATCCATGAAAACCAAGCCCTCGAAACCGTCCGCCAAGACCCGTCGCCCACGCGCGACGACGACAACGCCACCGGCCATCCTGAAGATTCTTGCGACGACGGATTTTTCCGATGGGTCCCGAGATGGGGTCCGATATGCGATATCACTGGCCGACAAACTCGGCGCAACCGTCGCACTCCTCCATGTCATCGAACCGTGCACGTGGCTCTCCGAGTTGGGCTCCCTCCTCCCGCTGCCCGAAGATTCGGAGGTTGTCGCGTCAGCCCGCGCGCAACTGGCGACGCTGGCGAAGCGCGAGAGTAAAGGTGCGGTGGCTGTCACCTGCTCCGTCTCCGTGCGCACGGGCAATCCCTTCCACGCTATCACCACGGCCGCCCTCGAGCGTGCGGCGGACTTGATTGTCATTGCCACCCATGGCCACACGGGGGCCGAACGCTTCCTGCTGGGCAGCACCGCCGAGCGAGTCGTGCGCCATGCCGCGTGCCCAGTGCTTACCGTGCGCACCCGCCCCAAACCTGACCGTAGGAATGAAACGCTTCCCTTTATGCTCGGGAAAATTCTTGTCCCAACCGATTTTTCGAAGCTCTCGGATGACGCTTTGCCCTGGGCCGGACTCCTGTCGGCGCGCCTCGGCGCCGAGATCGTGCTGCTCCATGTCGTGGAAAGTTTTCCTCTCAGCTATCTCCCGGCTCGCGAACGAACGAGCGACGCTTTGGTGCAGTTGACGGAAAAATCCGAGGGAGACCTGGAGCACACCGCCAGGCGCATGAGAAAATCGACAGGGGCGAATGTGTCCGTCGTGGTCCGCGACGGACACCCTTTTGAAGTGATTTGCCAAACGGCCAAGACGCTGGGCGCGGACCTGATTGTGCTGACCACGCACGGTCACACCGGGCTGAAACACGTCTTGCTCGGTAGCACGGCCGAGCGCGTTGTCCGTCACGCGCCTTGTCCCGTGCTGACGGTGAGGGGACTTAACCAAAAAATATTATGAGAATTATCCACGGAACAGACTTCACCGAAAACGCTGCTCGTGCGGGACGAGTGGCGGCAGCCATCGCCGCGCGCATGGATGACACCTTGCTCCTGGTCCATTCGCTTGAAACGGGTGGATTGGGCGCGATTTCGTCCAGCCCGCGCGCGAAGGCGCTCGCCGGTAGAACGGTCGATTTGAAGAAAAACGCCGAGCGGCTGCGCGAGCACGGTGCGACGGTCAAAACCGAGTTGCTCACCGGAGTGGTGGACGAAGCCATCGTGACGAAGGCCGCACCGCGCGGCACGCGAATGGTTGTCGTCGGTTCGCTGGGGCGACGTGCGGCGGAACGCTGGCGGTTAGGTAGTGTTTCCGAGCGCGTGGCTGAGACGTCCCGGGTGCCCACTTTGGTGGTCCGGCAAGAAGAAGCGCTCATCGCTTGGGCCCGCCACGAACGCCCCCTCAAGATAGTTTGCGCTTACGACTTTGGCCACACGGGAGACTCGGCGCTGGCCTACGTGAAGCAATTCCGGCGCATCGGCCCCTGTGAGATCGTCGTGCTCCATGTGGACTGGCCCCTCGGCGAAAAAATGCGGCTCGGTGTTACCGGTCCGGGGTCGATGGTCGCCAACCTCCCCTCCGTGCAGGCGATACTGGAGCGCGATTTGCAGGCGAAGGTTACCTCTATGTTCGGCGAAAGGGGGGTGCGCGTGCGGGTGGAAGCCTGCCTCGGGCGCCCTGATTTTCGTCTGATTGAAATTGCAAGAGAGGAGCAAGCCGACCTCGTGGTTACTGGCACGCATCAATGGCACGGCTGGTCACGCTTGTGGCATGTCTCAACCTCGCGCGGTCTGTTGCACTACGCACCGATGAGCGTGCTCGTCGTGCCGGCAAAGATCGGACCGGTAGCGCCATCGGTTTCACCCGTTCGTCGGGTGTTGGTGACCACGGATTTTTCCGAACTGGGTAACCAGGCCATTCCTCACGCTTACTCGATACTGCAAAGCGGGGGAACGGTGCGATTGCTCCACGTGAAGTCGCCCGCGACTCCGCCCAAACCGGTGGTCGGAGAAATCCGGCAGCGCGAGCAACCCCACTCGGCGCGCCCGCCCGAGAAGGTAACCAGAGAGGAACGCCAGCTGCGCGCGCTCATCCCCGCAGCGGCTGAAGCCGGCGGGATCATTTCCGAAGTCGAAGTTGTCGAACACCGCAAACCCGCAACTGCGATCTGCCAGGCGGCGGAGCGTTTCGGCGCGGACGTCGTTTGCCTAACCACCCATGGCCGGTCGGGGCTATCCGCCGCCGTCCTCGGCTCGGTGGCGAATGCCGTGATGGCCGGAAGCAAGCGTCCGCTGCTGGTCGTGCGCCCGCCAGTGTCGTGATCCGGCGCGCTGCGAATGATCCGCTCATACGACAGCACACCTGTTGAGGCTTGGACTGATTCGAACAGCGGCTCCATCCGGTGCGCAATGCGACGGCCACCGGGGTCGAGGGGCGCATCAGCCGCGATGACTCGCGAATTCATGCATAAGTGGTATCCGTGGACAAAGCCGCGCTCATGACGGAAGCCGACGACGAATGTCTGAGGCGAACTGGGTCTGCGGAATCGTTACCGAGCAAATGAACCGTTTCGGCATAAAATCCATGGAAATCAAGACCGACCAACCCTGGCATCAGCTACCGGCTGAAGAGGTGATTGAATCCCTCGGCGTAAATTTGAAAACCGGCCTGTCGTTGGAGGAAGTCGCGCGGCGCCAGAAAAAGTTTGGCGCGAATCGGGTCACTGCGCGGCGCGGCACGCCTGCATGGCGGAAGTTTCTCCAGCAGTTCAACCAGCCACTCGTTTATATCCTTCTCCTCGCGGTCGGCGTGACCGCGTCCCTCGGCGAATGGGTGGATTCGGCCGTGATTTTTGGTGTCGTGCTGATCAACGCCGTGGTTGGGTTTCTTCAGGAAGCGAAGGCGGAGAAAGCCATCGAGGCGCTCGCCAAAATGATCGCCACCGAGACCACCGTCCGCCGCGACGATCGCAAACTCCGCGTCCACTCCGAGGAACTCGTGCCGGGCGATGTGGTGGTGCTGCAATCCGGCGACCGCGTGCCGGCCGACCTGCGCTACCTTCATGTCCGCAATCTCCACGCCGACGAATCGGCCCTCACCGGCGAATCGTTTCCGGTGGCCAAACATCCCGACCCACTGCCGTTGGACACCATCCTGGCGGAACGCAAAAATCTGGGCTACGCCGGCACATTCATTACCAGCGGCCAGGCCGAGGGCGTGGTGTTCGCCACCGGGGACGATACCGAAACCGGCCACATTGCCCGGCTCATCTCCAGCGCGGTGGAAATCTCCACACCCCTCACGCGCAAAATTGCCCAGTTCAGCAAGCTGGTCCTCTGGGTGATTGTCGGACTCGCCGTGGCCACGTTTGCGCTCGGCATCGCGCGCGGCGAAAAACCCGTCGAGATGTTCATGGCCGCAGTCGCGCTCGCGGTCGGAGCGATTCCCGAAGGTCTGCCGGCCGCCGTGACCATTGTCCTCGCCATCGGCGTCTCTCGTCTGGCGAAACGTAAAGCGATTATCCGCAAGCTTCCTGCCGTCGAAACGCTCGGCAGCACCACGGTCATTTGCTCGGACAAAACCGGCACGCTCACGAGGAACCAGATGACGGTGCAGGAGATTTTCGCGGGCGGAAAACGTTACGCGGTCACCGGTGCAGGCTACGAACCGCAGGGTGAACTCCGTCACGAAGACGCCCCCGTGCGCGTGCCGGACCATCCCGCACTCGACGAGTGCCTGCGCGCCGGTGTGCTTTGCAACGACTCCCAGCTCGTGCGCGAAGAAGGCCACCTGAAGGTGCAGGGCGATCCGACGGAAGCGGCACTCGTCGTTGCGGCCGGCAAAGGCGGGCTAGAGCACTGGGAGACTCATCGCGCCGCGCTGCGGCTGGACACCATTCCGTTTGAGTCCGAACACATGTTTCGCGCAACGCTCCATCAAACGCCCCAGGGTCGCGTCATCTACAAAGTCGGCGCGCTCGAACGACTCCTACCGCGCTGCACTGACGCGCTCGGCGAACACGGCGACCTCATCCCGCTCGACCAGGACGCCGTGCACCGCGCGGTCGAACAAATGGCCGGGCGCGGTCTGCGCGTGCTGGCTCTGGCGCGCCGCCACGTGCACGCCACCCACGCCAAGCTGGACCACAGCCACGTCGCCGCCGGTCTCACATTTCTCGGCCTCCAAGGGATGATGGATCCGCCACGTCCTGAAGCCATCGCCTCCGTGCGGCAGTGCCAGGGTGCGGGCATCGCGGTGAAAATGATCACCGGCGACCACCTCGCCACGGCCCGCGCCATCGCGAGGCAAATCGGATTGAAGGGACAGGAAGAGCACGGCCAGCTGGTCGCCCTCTCCGGCCGCGAATTAGAGGAAGTATCCGACGAGCAACTGCCTGACGTGACCGAACGCACGGCCGTGTTTGCGCGCGTCGCACCGGAGCAAAAACTTCGCCTGGTCCGTGCGCTGCAATCGCGCGGTCATGTGGTGGCCATGACCGGCGACGGCGTGAACGACGCTCCGGCACTCAAGCAGGCCAATATCGGCGTCGCCATGGGCATCAGCGGCACGGACGTGGCGAAAGGCGCGGCCGCGATGATTCTCACCGATGACAACTTCGCGAGCATCGAGGCCGCCGTGGAGGAAGGCCGGGGAGTGTTCGATAACCTCACCAAGTTCATCATCTGGATTATTCCGACCAACTTGGGCGAAGCGCTGATGCTCCTGAGCACCATCGTGCTGGGCCTGCCACTGCCGTTGCTGCCGCTCCAACTACTGTGGATAAATCTCACGGACACCTTGCTCGGCCTCTCTTTGGCGTTTGAACCGAAGGAAGGCGATGTGATGAGCCGGCCGCCACGCGATCCGAAACGGCCGCTGCTCACCTTCCCGCTGATCATGCGCACCGGCCTCGTGTCGCTGATCATGGTGGGCGGCGGATTGGGTTTGTTTCTCTGGGAGCTGCGCGTCGAACAGGCCGCCTTGGAGACGGCGCGCACGGTGGTCGTCAACACCATCATCCTGATCCAGATCGTTTATCTCTTCAATTGTCGCTCCCTCCATCACTCGATCTTCACGCTCGGTCTTTTCACGAACCGTTGGACCCTCATCGGCGCACTAGCAATGATGGGGGCGCAACTCCTTTTCACCTACGCGCCGGTGATGAACCAGCTCTTCCACAGCGCCCCGATCAGCGGCGAATCCTGGCTGCGCATCGTGGGCGTGGCGGTGACCGCATTCGTCGCGGTGGAATTCGAAAAGTGGATTCGCTTCGGCCGCCATCGCGGCGCCGCAGAAAAAGTGTAAGGTTATTCACCTTGCTCTGTCAGCACTCACGTGAACCACGGTTACCACCCGTCCGCCGCCCCGGGGGCCATGCAAGGCACGTCACGCGCACCGCGCCGTGACGCCACCGGCCGATGCTAAATATTTCTGCCTGATGTGCGAGGGCGTCGTCTACGAGAAGCCCGGCGACTGTTCCATGTGTGGCATGGAGGTAGAACGCAATCCGGCGGTCCCGCTTGCCGGCAAAACGATCGACACCTGCCGATGCACCCGCAAATCGAGCAGGATCATCCCGGCGCGTGAGCTGGCTGCAACCTGGCCGCGATTTTTAGTAACCTGTCGCCATAACAACGGTTACAATCGCGACTCGCCGCATTTCCGGGTTTCCCTCGCCAAGGAATCCGTTTTTGCTGCGGCGCTCCCCCTATGCACCACCGCTTCTCCCTGGTGGCAGCCCTAGCTTTGCTTGTGGCCCTGCCCCTCGCTCCCGGTCAGCCGAATGACGCGCCCGTGCCGTTCCTCGACGTCCGCCCGACGACCACCCCGCCGAAGATCGATGGCGTCATCAGTCCTTCCGAATGGGACGGGGCCGCGCACTCCGATGCCCTCCGCATGGTCGAGCCCACCGAGGGCGGCGTGCCAACCGAACGCACGGAGTTTTGGGTCACCTACGATCCCGACACCGTTTATGTCGCCGTCCGCTCGCATGACACCGCCGGCGCCGCGGGCGTGCGCGCCTACTCGATGCAGCGCGACCAGGACAATGGCTCCGACGATCTCGTGCGCATCGTCTTCGACACCTTTCACCGGCAGAATGACGGCTACTATTTCGCGCTCACCCCGGTCGGCGGCAAGCACGACGGCCTCGTCCAGGACAAGGAACAGGCCAACAACCAATGGGATGCCATCTGGCACGGCCGCTCCACGATTGACGCTGGCGGCTGGACCGCGGAGTTCGCCCTTCCGGTCAAGAGCCTCGCCTTCGACCCCAACAACAGCACGTGGGGTTTCAACGTGGCGCGCGCCGTCCGCCGCAAACAGGAGGTCATGCGCTGGACCGGCATCCTCCGCAACCGGTCGACCATCGCGCTGCCCCTCCTCGGCGAACTGCGGGGCATTACCGGTCTGCGCCAGGGCCGCGGGCTCGACTTCAAGCCCTACGCCAGCCTCACCCGGCATTCCCAGCCCGCGCCGGGGGAAAAGGAATTCGATTTTAAACCCGGCTTTGACCTCATCTGGCAGGTCACCCCATCCCTCGCGGCCACGCTGACCGTCAATACCGACTTCGCCGACGCCGAGGTGGACGAGCGGCAGGTCAACCTCGGCCGCTTTTCACTCTTCTTCCCGGAAAAACGCGCGTTCTTCACGCAAGACGCCTCGCTCTTCACCTTCGCCGGCATCAACCAGGACCCGCTGCCGTTCTTCTCGCGTCGCATCGGCCTCGAG
>JBKJRX010000008.1:0-9098 GCA_046593155.1 Lacunisphaera sp. | reverse complement strand
TGTTTGCAAAATCAGTTTTTCGTGGGCCAGCGAGCTTGCTCGCGCCGGTATCCGCGCCTGCAAGCAGGCAGCCTACCGTAGCTTGGTTGTCCCGAATCACATTTTGCAAACACACCTGGCGGAGAGCAGCGTTGTTTGCGGTTGTTCGTTCAGCGAACGTCCTGAAGGCTGGAGACGAGATAGTTGTCGAGTTCGAGCAGGCTGTTGAACTGACGCTTGGCCTGGGTCATCTTTTCCGTGAGCCGGTCGATGGCGGTCTGCAGGTTTAGATAATATACCCGGTGCGAAGGTTTCGTTAACGGGCCGAGCTCATGGACGTCCGCCCACGTGGCCTTGTTCGCCTTGTAACCTTCGGGGTCAGCCCGATATTCCGCCAGAGAAGCCTGGATCAAATCAGTTGCTTCGCCCCGCGCGAGTCGCTCGCGCCCAATGAGCAGGATGGCCCTGGTCGCGGCTTTAACCCGGTCGTCGTTCCACTTGATCTTTAAGCGCATGGCGGGTTGTCGCGCGCTTTCCTCCATTGGTCAATAGGGTCGAATTCACTTCAAACCTTTTCACCACGGAGGCCCTGAGTCTCAAAGAGGGTCTCGGTAGGCAGGTGGTAGAAGCAGCCAGACCGGACAAGTGGAGGGAGCAAGGCACCATTCATCCTTCGCGAGCCGCTTGCTCAAATCACGCGTTCCAAGGGGAGCGGGTAACACCTCATAGCACGGACCGGACGCCTGGCGTAGGATTGGCCCATCATGTCGCTTCCTGATGCCTCGGTCCCCGGTTTTGAAAAAAAATCTGTGCCGGTCGCTCCTTCCGCCCCCGCCCGTCCGCAAGGTGCGGTGCCCGCGAGCACCCGCTCTGCAGAGCCTGATGACGAGGGTGCCACCCGCCCCAAGGATGCATCCCCATGGACCATTGCCTTCGCAGTGCTCTCGGCCGCACTCCTCCTGCTGGTTGGTGTCTTTTGGAACAAGGTCGCTGATCGGGACAGAACCATCCAGGGCAACAAAAACCGGGCTGAACAGGTGGAAGCCGGTGCGGCCGTGATGCAGGCGCAATTGGAGGAAGCCAAGGCCGTCTCGGCCCGTCTGCAAATTCAACTGGATGAAACCAAAAAGGATGTCTTCCATCTCAAGAGCGCGCAGGACAAAGCCAAAGCCGGTGCGGAAGTGCTTCAGGCCCAGTTGGACAAAGCCAGGGCAGTATCCACCGGTTTCCAAACGCAGATGGAGGAGGCCAAGGTCGCCTCCCTCAAGCGCCTGGGAGAGGTGGCGGTCGCCCAAGCCCAGACCACGGTGGCGCAAACTGAGTCCGGCAAGGCCAAGGCGGATTTGGTCCAGCTCCAGGCTCAGTGGGCCGAAGCCAAGGCCTTGGCGGCTGACTTGCAGGCCAGGCTCGCCAAAACGGAAAGCGAAGTTGCCCAGCTGAAAAGAACACCGGTCAGGAAGTAGCCGGTCCTCCTTCGCAAAGGCAGACTGGGGCCGTGTCGCCCCGGCGGCGATTTTGCCACTTTAACTCCCGGCCAAGAGATGCTTGGCTCCCGGCATGCACCCCACCCCTTCGTCCCTGCGGCGGCGGCTGGTTCTTCTGCCGCTCACGTTGTTGTTTCTGGGCGGGGCGCTGGTCTCCGCGCAGGAAACTCCCGTCAGCCACTTCAACGCCGGGGTGAAAAAATACCGGCAGGGCGACCTGCCCGGTGCCTTGGCCGAGTTTGATCGCGCCATCGAACTCAAACCCGATTACTGGAAGGCTTACACCAGCCGGGGCGTGGCGAAAAAGGACCGCGGTGACCTCGAGGGCGCGCTCCGCGATCACTCGCGCTCCATCGAGTTGAATCCCAAAAATGCCGGAACTTACAGCAACCGCGGCACGGTTTATCGCGATCTGAAGAATCTGGATGCCGCCCTGGCCGATTACTCGACGGCCCTGTCGCTCGATCCGACCGATTGGTATACCTACAACAATCGCGGCGTCGCGCAGGCCGACAAGGGACTGCTGGCCGCGGCGATCGCCGACTTTACCAAGGCCATCGAGCTGAAGTCCGACTATGCGGAATCCTGGTATAACCGCGGAGTTGCCAAGCGGCGCCAGGGCGACGAAGCCGGCGGCAACGCCGACAAGGCGCGCGCGGCTGAACTGGACCCACGCTACAAGTCGTGATGCCTTCTTTGGTGCGCTGATCAGAGGCCGCGAGGAATGTCAGCCCGCGCTCAGCGCAGCGTGGTGAAGAAACGCTCCGGGCGCGGGCGGTAGGTGTCGTTGATGTCGAGGGATACCAGGATGCCCTTGGCTTTGCCGAGGATGGCATCACGTGAAGCGAGCCCGTATTCCCGCGAGTCGAAGCTGTTGTCCCGGGAGTCACCCATCAGGAAATACCGCCCCGCAGGAACGGTGACGGCGTCAAAACTCCGGTGGGCGGTGCGCAGCGCCGGCAGCGCCATCACGGGATGCACCACCCCGCCGAGGTCCTCCTCGGCGAAAATGGCGAAGCCTTGCAGCTGGCGGGCGATCTTCGGGCCATAGTCGGCCGCGGCCGGCGCATACGACAGCGGACGACCGTTGAGCATGAGTTGATTCTCCGTCATGGCGAGGGTGTCACCGGGAACGCCGACGATGCGTTTGACGAGCCGGGTGCCATCCAGCGGGGAAAGCACGACCACGATATCCCCGCGCTGCGGATCGGCCCATTGGGCGAGGTGCCACTGCGTCAATGGCACGCGCAGGCCGTAGGCGAGCTTGTTGATCCAGACCACGTCGCCCTCCATGATCGTGGGGTTCATCGAGCCAGTCGGCACCGGGTTATAGTCGACAACTGACGACCGCAGCGGCACCCACACGAAGCAGAAAAAGAAAACATAGGCGCGCCATTCGCGCCACTGCCGCTGGAGCGCAAAACCCACCCGCTCGCGAAACGCCGGGAAAAACAAAGGTTTCATGGCCTCAGGCCAGCACCGATGCCTCCGGCGGTCAACACCCTGGGTTTGCTCGCCGGCCGCGGGACGGACCAGCGCCTGCTCACAATTGGACGCTCACCCGCAGAAACGTCGCCGGGATCATCGTGCCGCCGCCCGTGGCCTTGTTCTGGACCGTCGCCTGCTCGACGAGCTGCCGCTGCAGCTCATCTGTCTTCCCGTTCTTATCCGCCGCCTCGAAGGCGTTCATCGTCGGGCCGTAGAACCGGCGGAACATCTCGATGAGCTGCGCGGGCCCGAGGTCGGGTGAGCGGAAGTAGAAGGTGTCGCGCACCAGCGAGATCTTGTCTTTCGGCACACCGGCGGCACCGAAGCGCTCGAGGATGTGGTTCTCCACGCCCCAGAGCATGGGGCTGACGAATCCCTCCGGCGGTGGCGGGGTGAAGGCTGCGCTGATTTTCAGCACCTGCGAGACAAAGGAGGTCGGGTCGCTCGGGATCCAGTTGCCCATCACGATACGGCCACCGGGCTTCGTGACACGGACCATTTCCTTCGCCACGTCCATGGGCTTGGGCGCAAACATGGCGCCGAACACCGTGAGGGTCAGGTCGAACGAACGGTCGGCGACTCCTTGCAGGTTGCAGGCATCCCCTTCCTGAAAAGTCAGCCGTGTGAGTCCCAATGCCGCGGCGCGCTGGTTGCCGGCGGCGACCAGATTCCGGGCGATGTCGATGCCGACCACCTCGGCGCCCGCCTGGGCCAGCGGCACCGCCGTGGTGCCATCGCCGCAGCCGAGATCCAGCACGCGAAGGGGCGGCTGCACATTCAGGGACTGGACCAAGGCCTCGCCGGACTGGCGCATCAGGCCCGCAATGGTGGTGAAATCGCCTTTTTCCCAGAGGGTTTGGTTGGGGTTCATGACGTGATACTTGCGACTATCGGGATCACGTAAATCCAATTGATCCTAGCCGATGGACCAAGGCGTCGGCAAAGGGCGGCACCCCTTCCGGGCGCAGTGGCACGAAAATCACCGCGCCCCTCTCTCCGACAATTTCCGGCAGGCCTCTACCCCATGGGTTTTGCGCGAAATCGGGCTATAGTGGAAGTATGAACATATCCCCCTCTTTTATCCCTCGCGCGCTCGGCCTTCTGCTCGGAGCCGTGCTGCTGGCCGGGTTGACCGGATGCTACTCTGAAGGTTACAGCACAACTTACCGCGACCGCCCGATCGGTTACGACGACAGGACCACCGTCGCCTATGAGGATGATTACGACTATTATCCCGGCCATGAGGTTTACTACGCCCGCAACCACCAGGAATATATATATCGCGACGGCAACCGGTGGGTCCGCGCCCCGCAGCCCCGGGGTGTCTCCTCCCAGGTTCTTTTCTCATCGCCCTCCGTGCGGGTGGAATTCCGGGACTCACCGGAGCGCCACCATGATAACGTGATTCGTCGCTATCCCCGCGATTGGCGGCATGATGACCGGCACCACGACCACGACCGCGATGGCTACCGGCGCCGGGAATGGAGGGACGACAACCGGAACGGCATTAATGACTATGACGAGCGCGGCTACCGGCGCTGAGTCGCGGTCAGGCAGTTCGTGATGGAGCGGGTTGGCTTCAACCCGCTGGTTAGTAAGCCGACATCGTGAAGCGCGCCGTGGTTCAGCGCGCTCCCCCTTCTCCTATTTCGCTAATTCATAGAGATACTCGACATACGACAGCGCGGCACCGTCAAAACCCTGGACCTTGGGGTTCTCCGACTCGATGAGATAGAACTCGTTGGGCGCATGGGCGCCGCCGCCGTAGCCAAGTCCGAAGTGCCCGGCCGCCATCTTCAGCGGAGGATCCGTGAAGATGAACCCGGGATACGAACCGGCCAGGTGCGGCCAGAGCATGGCCTCGATGCCCAGGCGCTTCAGCACAGACACCTGGGCTTGGATCAAGCGGGAGTCAGCGGAGGTCTTTGTCGGACCATAACCACCCGTGTAGTTGACCTCGATGTCGCCATAGCCGCGCTTGGCCAGATGAGCTTTCAGTTTCGCGAGCGAGTCCTCGGACGTCATGT
This sequence comes from Lacunisphaera sp., assembly GCA_046593155.1. Lineage (GTDB taxonomy): Bacteria > Verrucomicrobiota > Verrucomicrobiia > Opitutales > Opitutaceae > Lacunisphaera. Next base: position 4,120 of record JBKJRX010000008.1, on the reverse strand, counting down.
CCGGGACGAGCCGCAGGTCGAGCTTGGCCGACGCCTTGTGCGGCAGGACCGTCTTGCCGCCGGGGCCGGTGTAACCGCCGTAAATGCCCTCGATGTTCACCGTGGGCTGCGACTCCAGGCGCTCGAGCGCGGCGAGGAACGGCAGGTCGTCGATCCATTTTTGTGCGGCGGTGGCGACCTTGAACTGCATCTCCGTGCGCCGCTTCGCGGCGGCGGCGATCATTGCCTTCTCCTCAGAGTTCAAGGGCCGCACCTTGTCCATGAATCCGTCGATCATCGGGGTGTTGCCATCGGGTGTGACGAGCGTGCCGAGCGCCGTCACCAGCCGCCACACCGGGCTGTCGATCATGGCCTTGTTGGAAGAATGCGTGTCCCGCGTGGGTCCGCGACCCCAGGCCAGTCCGCTGGCCGTGAGTTCGACCTCGATGACTCCCTTCGCTCCGAGGTTCACGGTGACGTTGCCGTCGAGGTCCTGCGTGGTATGTGGCAGGAACACTCCCACGCACTTGGACAGCGCGGCCTGCACCTCGGGTTTCAGCACGATCTGCGCAATATGCGGCGAGCCGATCTCTTCCTCGCCCTCGGCGACCAGCACCAGGTTGACGGGCAGCTTTTTGCCACCGGTGCGGAATGCATCAAGCGCCGCGAGAAAGGCCGACTCGGGGCCCTTCTGGTTCACGGCACCCCGGCCGACGATTACCTTGCCGAGCCCGGGCCGGTCGACGATCGCGGCCTCGAGCGGCGGCGAAGACCATTCCTTCGGGTCGAACTGCTTTACATCATACATGAAATAAACGCCGACTGTCTTCGGAGCGCCGGCGTCGAGCGTGGCGAACACACCCGGTTTGCCGTCGGTTTCTATCCGCTCGGCGCGCTGGAAACCCACTTCCTTCAAAAGCTTGATCAGATGGTCCGCGCCTTCCGGGAATCCCAGATTCTCGGCGGCGATCGCCGGCTTGCGGATCCAATCCTGCAGTCGCGCCACGGCGCGGTCATGATTTTTGGCGATCTCCGCCTTGATAGCCGTGACATCCGAGTCGGCCGCCATCGCTTGACTTGCAAAACCCACCGCGAGCGCGGTGGCCAACCCGAGACAACGTAGATTCATGCCGCCACGATGCGAGGAGGCATTTCTTCCGCAACGTCAAAGCCTCATTGAAAATACCCTTCCGCCCGGATCACGCCGGCGTCGGCCTCGTCATCCGGCTGGCCGGCTTCCCGGCAGTCCTCCGGAAAAGCCGGCTGCCGCTGCGTCCAGCGCACGGCACACAGGCTGTCGGTCAGGGCCGCATGCAGCGCCGAGCCAAAATCATAGGCCTGCCCGTCGAAGCCTGCCTCCGCGACGGCCTGGTCGATGCCCAGCATGACGGCGAACATCCGGGCGCGAATTTCGGGGATAAGGACATCGACCGTATCGAGCCCGGATTCGAGATTGGAGCGGCAACCGTCGAGATTGCGACTGTGATGAGAGCGGCACGCTTCCGGACGTGCCTCATAAATCGAACAGCTGCCCTCCCGGAGCAAGGCGCAGGGTGTTTTCAACGCCGCGCGTTCATTCATGGTCCGCCCGGCGAATGCCGCGCGATGTGCCGCGACCCGGGCAATCAACGTTTCAAGGTCGCCGGGTGTGAAGTGGGTCTGGATGTATTCGGCGGCGAGGAGCACCTCGTGGGCCTGCACTCCCACCGGCACATGGCAGCAGGTGCCGCAACCAGCCCGGCACGCCACCGCCGCCCTCGCCGGGGCCGGCGCCGAGTCGTAGGCCCGGTCAAAACCCTTGTGGGCCAGGCGGAGCACCGCCAGCAAGTCGGCCGGATTGCGGGTCTTCTTCAACCGGCCCAGCACGGAGGTCCCGGTTTTTTCAAACAGGGCTTCTTCCTCGGTTGACCAGGCTGCGCTCATGACGCGCCACTAGACGCCAGCCCGCGCGCCATGACAAGGACTGTAAACCGACAGCCGGACGCCCGGGGCCGGTTTTTCGGCCGGACTTTTGACCGGCGGTCCGCTAGCGCTGAACGCATGGAATCCAATCTCAAGCTCACCCACCGCCGGCTGTTGGGGGCAATCATCGGCGGCGGACTTGCTCTCTTCACCGCTTCGGTCTCGTGGGCGGAGCCGGCCATGGCGACGGCGGCTCGATCCGGGGTGGAGCGTGTAATCCTCGATGTGGACCCGGGCAACGACGATGCCCTGGCCATGCTGCTGGCGCTGGATGCCCCGACATTGCGCGTCGAGGCTGTCACGGTGTGCCCCGGCAACCTCGGGCCGGATTACGCGCAACAGGTGCGCAATGCACTCTACCTCGTGGAACTCGCCGGCAAGGCCGGGCAGGTGCCGGTGCATGCCGGCATGGCCCGTCCGCTCCTGAACAAACCCTACCCCGTCGCCTCCTTCATCCATGGCAAATCCGGGCTGGGACGCGTGGAAGTGCCCGCAGTCGCGCAGCAGGCAGATCCAGAACACGCCGTCGACGCCATCATCCGCCTCGTCAATGGATCCCCCGGCGAGATCACCATCGCGGCCTTGGGTGGACTGACCAATGTGGCGATGGCGATCCTGAAGGACCCCGGCGTCGCCCGGAACGTGAGAGGCATTCTCTTTGTCGGCGGCCGCTATGCCGCACCGGGTATGGCCCCGGGTTACAACGTGCTCGCCGATCCCGAGGCCGCGCATGTGGTCCTGACCTCCGGGGCGCCGCTCACCTTCGTCGGCACCGACGTCTTCCGCAATGACTCGCAACTGACCGACGAGGACTTCGCCCACATTGCCGGCTTCAACACTCCGCGCAGCCGTTTCTTCATTGAGTCCAACGATCTTCGCCGGAGCTTCGAAAAGGCGAACCGCGGCACGAGTGGTTCGACCAATCCCGACCCGATCACCATCGCCACGCTGATCAATCCCGCCCTCGGGCTGCGCTACGTCCCGCTCTCCATGCACGTGGAGCTGCAGGGCGAGTCTACGCGCGGGCTGCTCGTCCATGGTGATAACATCTACACCGGCCAGCCCACGCCGCCCCCGAACGTGCGCTTCTGCGTGTCCGCCGACGGCGCGGCGTTCAAGCAGCTGGTGTTTGACCTGCTGCGACGCCCGTGAGTCGCGCGGCCACCGCCGCGATGCGTTCAACCAAAGCGACGCGCTCCGCCGGCGTGGTTTCGCGCAGACAGGGATTGACGCTCAGCTCCAGCGTTGCACCGCGGCGCACCAACAGCCCCCACCCGTCCGGCAACTCGTGCGGCGCGAACAGGCCCTCCTCGGCGACAACATAGAGCAGGCTGGCCGCGCGCCAGCGGGCGAGCTTCGCGAACTTGGTGCCCTCGTGGAGTTTTCTTTGGGCCGCCTGAAACTCCGCCTGCAGTTGCTCGTGCGTCTCGTGCCGCAGCCCGCGCAGATCGACGGCGTCTAACTCGGGAAACAATTCCTCGCGCCGGCGAAGATCCGGCCGGTGCCCGCCAATCAGGGCGCGCAGCGCCATCAGGCGCTCGCTCATCCGCACCAGCAGCTCCGCCGCGCCGGCCTCGCGGGCGCTGTCGCGGAGGAAGTCGGCGCGCGAGGCCTTGCACTCGAAGACCGCCGTGAACGCGTTGGCCGACAGCACCCGCGGCGTCGCGGCGGCGACATCCGCCCGATAACCCGAGCGCGGCAGCCGCACCTCGGTGGCGGCGATCAGCAGCCGATGCATCCGCGCCCATTCCAGCGCGAGGCGCTTCAACTCACGGTGCGCCGCGCTCTCGGCGCGGTTTCCCGGGCGCGGCTCGTTCAGGAATTGGGTGGGGTCAGGCATTACGGCGACACCCTACCGCAGGTCCCTGACAACCCTATGTCAGCAGGAATGCCCCGACTTTCGTGGGCCAGCGAGCTCGCTCGCGCCTCAATCAGCGCCTGCAAGCAGGCAGCCTACGCGGGCGGGCGACCGTGCACGTCAGTCAGGACCGGACTGCAATCGGCCACGGGCCGGACCTCGACCGTCAGACCCAGCGGCAGGCCGGGGCACTGCTTCGCGATCTCGGTCGCCTCGTCGATATCCGCGACCGTGAGTAAAGATCCTCGGGGCAAGCCCCGAGGCATTTGATCAAGACAGCTCGAAATCCAACTGCCCCTTGTGCAACTGACGATACTCACT
>JBKJRX010000332.1:0-19206 GCA_046593155.1 Lacunisphaera sp. | reverse complement strand
CCATCGCGATGAGCCGCAGGGGCACGCCGGCGGCGCGGATGGCGTCCCGTTGTCCTGATAGCCGGCCGCGGCAGCTATCCGCTCATCACTGCGGCCGCCATCCGCGCCGCCGGCGTGCCCCTGCGGCTCATCGCGATGGACGACGAGACCGAACCTTCTCTCATCGCCAGTTTTCCGGAGAAGGAACGCGTCACCCTGAACGTCGGCCAGGTTGGCAGGATGCTCGACACGCTGCAGGCCTTCGGGGCCGGCTACGCCCTCATGGCCGGCCAGGTGAAACCCAAGAAACTCTTCCACGGCCTCACGCCCGACCTCAAGGCCGCCGCCATCCTGTTCTCCCTCAAGCGCCGCAATGCCGGGACCATCTTCGGCGCCATCGCCACCGAGATCGAGAAACTCGGCGTCACCCTGCTCGACGCCCGCGCCTTCATCGATGACCAGCTCGCCACCGCCGGCGCCATGACCGGCAAGCTCGGCCTCGACGACGAATACGTGCAGCACGGCATCCACATCGCCCGTGAAATCGCCCGCCTCGATATCGGCCAGGGTTGCGTCGTGCGCAAGGGCACCGTGCTCGCCGTCGAGGCCTTCGAGGGCACCGACGCCATGCTGCGCCGTGCCGGCACCTTCAAGACCGACGAGACCCTGTTCGTCAAAACCGTGAAGGCGAAGCAGGACTTCCGCTTCGACGTGCCGGTTTTTGGTCTGCGCACCCTTGAGACCATGCACACCGCCGGCCTGAAGGCCGCCGCCCTGGAAGCCGGCCGGGTCATCGTCCTCGACAAACCTGCCGTGCTCAAGCAGGCCAAAGCCTGGGGCATCACCCTCCACGGTTTCTGAGGCGCCCGCCCGGCTTGAGTTTTTCCGCGTTCCGCGCACCTTCTCCCCATGCCCGCTGACATAGTCGAGGTTTCCATCAAAGGCCTGATGCCCACGGCCAACGGCTGCGCCGTGTTCCTCGGCAACGACGACAAGACCTTTGTCATCTACGTGGACCCGAGCGTCGGCAGCGCCATTTCGATGACGATCAACGGCGTGAAGAAAGAGCGCCCGCTCACGCATGATCTCATCGGCCACCTCCTGATGGGTTTCGAGATCGGCCTTGAGCGCATCATCATCAACGACGTCAACGACGGCACCTATTTCGCCCGCATCATCCTGCACATGCAGAACGAACTCGGCCGCAAGTTTCTCGAACTCGACGCCCGCCCCAGCGATTCCATCGTTCTCGCGCTGCAACAGAAGCGCCCGATTTTCGTCGCCCGCAAGGTCTTCGACCTTGTCGAGGACATGTCGGAGATCCTCGAACGTGTCCTGAAGCAGCAGAAGGAAGAGCCCAAGGACGAGGGCGACCAGTAAGGCTGGGGGATTGGCGGTGGGCCAGCGAGCTTGCTGGCGCCGGGATGGCGCAAGGCGCGAGCCAGCTTGCTGGCCCACCCTTTCCCACCGAATCTCTCCTTGCCTGTCATTCGGAGCGAAGCGAAGAATCCAGTAACTTGACCGCAACGACCACAGTCGCCCGCATACTCCCCCCCGGCCTCCACCCCGGCCAGCCGCTCACCGCGCTGGCCCCGATGCAGGACGTCACCGACCTGCCCTTCATGCGCGTCGCCGCGCACTACGGCGCGCCGGACTACTTCTTCACTGAGTTCTTCCGCGTGCACGCCCAGTCGCGCCCCGAGAAACACATCGTCCGCTCCATCGTCGAGAATCGCACGGGCCGCCCGGTCTTCGCCCAGCTCATCGGCGAAGAGATCAACCACATGGTCCGCACCGTGAAGGAGCTGCTGAAATATCCCATCGCCGGCATCGACCTGAACATGGGCTGCCCGGCGCCCAAGATCTACAAGAAGAACGTCGGCGGCGGCCTCCTGCGCGACCCGGCCAAGATCGACGAACTCATCGGCTCTCTCCGTGACGCCGTGCCCGGCCTCTTCACCGTGAAGATGCGCATCGGCTTCGACTCGACGGAAAACTACGAGCGCGTGCTCGGACTCATCAACAAACACGGCGTCGATCTGCTCAGTGTCCACGGCCGCACCGTGAAGGAAGGCTACCGCAGCGACGTCCATTACGACTTCATCGGCACCGCCGCGCGCACCGTCCGCTGCCCCGTGCTGGCCAACGGCAACATCACCTCGGCCGACAAGGCGGCTGCAGTGCTTATCGAAACCGGCGCCGCCGGCGTGATGATCGGCCGCCATGCGATCCGGAATCCCTGGATCTTCCGTCAATGCCGCGAGCGCCTGGCTGGAGGGCCCGCGTCCCTGCGGACCCCGGTCGCCACACCCGGGCCGTTGGGGGCAACGGCCCCTACCAAAATCGGACAAGATCAGCCGGTAGGGGCGGTTGCCCCCAACCGCCCTTCGGTCTTCCAGCCCACCCTCGCCGACGTCCGCGAATACATCGCCCGGCTCTACCGCGAAACCCAGACCCCTGACATCCCTGAGAAGGCCCACGTCGCCAAGATGAAGAAATACCTGAACTTCGTCGGGCAGAGCGTGGACGCCGAAGGCAAATTCCTGCACGAGATGCGCCGCGCCATGACCGAGGCCGAGCTGTTCGCCATCTGCGACGCCCACCTGCTGGCCGAACCAACCAAGCTGTTCGCCACCGAACCCTACCCCGGCATTATCGCCCGCCCCAATTGCGAGACTCCCGTGGAGAGCTGCTCGCTCGATACTATTACGGCCTAAGTAGGTTCGGTCTTTGACCCGACCTACTCCAATCCCAGCACCTTACGGCCGGTGTCCGAGATCATCTGCGGGGTCCACTGCGGATCCCACACGATATGCACCCTGGCGGACTCGACGTCGGGCAATCTGGCGATCTTCTGGCGCGCGTCCTCCGCAATGACCGGGCCCATGCCGCAGCCGGGCGCCGTCAGGGTCATCTTCACCTCGAGGATATGCTTTCCGGCCGGTGTCTTCTCAACGGCGAGATCATAGACGAGGCCGAGATCGACGATGTTCACCGGGATCTCGGGATCAAAACATGTCTTGAGCGCATCCCAGACAGCCTGCTCGCTGAACTCGGCCGCGGTGACCGCCGGCTGCTCAGCCTTGGCCGTGTAGCCGCCGATGGCTCCCGTGTCTGCGACGGCGATCTGAAACAGACCCTGGTCGGTGCGCACGGTGACGTTGCCGCCGAGCGTTTGCGTGATGAAGACGCTGGTGCCAGCCGGGAGCGTGACCTTGTCCCCGGCCGGGATGACGGTCGCGGGGCAGTCCTGGGTGAGTGTGTAGTCCTGGGCCATGGTTTGAAAGATGTAGGTTGCGCCCTTGGGCGCAACTGTTGCGTGCAAAGTCGTGTTTAATTGGAGGCGGGACTATCAGTCCCGCGAGGCATGAGCAGCGAATCTGGCAACCCGCGGGGCTGATGGCCCCGCCTCCCCATCAATCAGTTCAGCCGCAGCTCGAAGGGCAGCCGGGCGTAGAGCCCGCGCGGGTCGTTGAACTTGCTGAGCGACTGCAGCTCGGCGGTCATTTCGCGGATCAGGATTCCGACTGGTCCGCCGAACGATTGGTCGCGCCGGCGGTTATCCATCGCCTCCGTGAACTGCTCGGCGAACTGCTTCTTGCGCGGATATTCGGCCACCTTGAAGTTGTCGCCCAACCCGGCCTTGGTCGCGGCGTATTTGACGGCGTCAGCCAGGCCGCCGAGCTCATCCACCAGCTTGAGCTTCAGTGCTTCGCTGCCGGACCACACCCGGCCTTGCGCGATTTCCTCGACCACCTTGCGGTCGAGTTTGCGTGCCTCGGTTACCTTGGAAATGAACTGGTCATATACCCAATCGACGGACTCCTGGAAAATGGCGAGTTCGGCCTCGGTTTTGGGCCGGATGATAGTCGCGGCGTCGGCAAACCGGCCGGTCTTAACCGTGTCGAAGGTCAGGCCGAGCTTGTCGTTGGCGAGGCCTTGGAAATTAAGAAACATGCCATAGACGCCGATCGAACCGGTGATGGTGGTCGGTTCGGCAAAAACCCGGTCGGCCGCCGTCGCAATCCAATAACCGCCCGAAGCCGCGACCGTGCCCATCGAGACGATGACCGGCTTGTCTTTATGCACCAGACGCACCTCGCGGAGGATGGCCTCGGAAGCGGTCACACTGCCGCCCGGGCTGTTCACCCGCAGCACGACGGCACTGATGCTGTCGTCCTGCCGGATTTGCCGGAGCATCCGGGACATCTTCTCGCCATAGACAAAACCTTCGTCGTTGCCGGTGCCGTCCACAATTTCGCCCTCGGCATAAACGATGGCGATCTTGCCTTTGCCACCCGCGCCCAACTCAATCTTGCCCTCGGCCTGCCGCTTGGCGGCCAGGCCGCCGGTGGAGGCGAGCCGGGCATAGTCCTTGATGGCAATTTGCTTGAAGGGCCGGTCCGAGCCCTTGCGATCGGTCGCGGCTTTCAACTCGTCGAGGATCTCGTCCAGATAGGCAATACGATCCACCAACTTGAGTTTCAGGGCGTCGTCGGCGCGGAGAAGGCCTTTCTCGTCCACTGCTTTTTGCAGCGCCCCGGCCGGCAGTTTGCGCGCCGTCTCAATGGAAGTGGTCAGCGTGGCCCAGACGTCATCGAGTAGTTTCTGGATCTGCGCGCGGTTTTCCGGACTCATGTCCTTGCGCGTGAAAGGCTCGACGGCGCTCTTATATTTGCCGACGCGGGTGACCTGCACGCCGATGCCGAATTTCTCGAAGGCGCCGGTGAAGAACATCGGCTGCGAGGCCAGGCCGGGCATCAGCACCGCGCCGTAGGGATCGAGCACCAGTTCGTCCGCCACCGAAGCCACGTAAAATTCGCGGGTGCCGGCAAAATCGAGGTAGGCCTTCACCGGCTTGCCGGAAGCCTTGAACGACTCGATGGCCTCACGCACTTCCTTGAGCGCGGCAAACCCTGACCCATAGCCCTGCGCCCGCATCGTGCCCGTCAGATACAGGCCCTTGATGGCGTCGTCCTTGGCCGCGGCCTGCAAGGCGCGGGTGACTTCGCGCAACTGCAACTGGCGCTGGCCCCGACCGCCAAAAATCTCCATGAACTCTTCCAAGCCCTCCGCCTGCGCAGGTGCGTCCTGGATGTTCGCCGTCAGGTCGAACACGAGATAAGAACCGCTTTGCACGACGACCGGCTTCTTTTCGCCCATGGCCACCAGCACACCGATGAAGAGAAAAAAGCACAGGAACGCGCCGATGATGAAAACGATCAAGGCCGAAAGGGTCGCAAAGAAAGAAGTGAAGAAGTTCTTCATGACGGCGAACCTAGGCAGGGCCTCCGCTTCCGCCAGCGAAAAGCGGCGACCGGCTTCTGGACGTGAGCAGTGGCATTAGCCCGGGATGAGATTTTCTCCCAGCGGCTTAACTTTCGCTGCTAGCAGCCGATTGTTATACACCTAGCCTTCCCATGTGCGCCCAAACCTCCCTATAGTCCGTTCATGAGTGAGAAAAAGGAACTGCTCACAACCAACCGCAAGGCGCTGACCATCAATTTGGACGGCTCCCGCTATGGCACCATCGCGGAGATCGGCGCCGGGCAGGAAGTCTCCCGCATCTTCTTCCAGGTTGGCGGTGCCTCCGGGTCCATCGCCAAGACCATGTCGGCCTACGACATGACCTTCAGCGATGCCATTTATGGCAAGGCTCCGCGCTACGTCTCGCGCGAACGCCTGCAAACGATGCTCGATCACGAATACCGGTTGCTCAAGGAGCGCCTCTCGGAGAAGCGCGGCGACCGCACCAAGTTCTTCGTCTTCGCCGACACCGTTGTCGCCAAAAGCTTTAAGGGGCCAAACGACGGCCACGGCTGGCTCGGCGTCCGCTTCCAGCACGAGACCGGAGCGGAGCCGAGCGACATCATCATCCACGTCCGCATGTGGGACAAGGAGAACGTGCTGCAGCAGCAGGCTTTGGGCATCGTGGGCACCAACCTCATCTACGGCGCCTTCAACTACGCCGCGGACCCGCCCCAGCTGATCCAGTCACTGGTCGACAACATCGGCACCGATCGCATCGAGGTGGACATGCTCCGCGTCCACGGCCCGGCGTTCGGCACCGTTGACAACCGTCTGCTCTCCCTCCGCCTGGTGCAATACGGTCTTACCAACGCCGTGATGTTCGCCCCCAACGGCGAGGTGCTGCAGCCTTCCGAGGTGCTGCATCACAAGGCCGTGCTCGTCGAGCGTGGCAGCTTCCGCCCCGTCACCCACGTCAACGTCGACATGCTCACCTGCGCCACCGCCCAGTTCATGCAGGAGCCCATGGTCAAGGGGAAGGAGATGATGGTGCTCATGGAAATCACCATGAACAACCTGCTGTCCGAGGGTGACCTTGATGCCGCCGACTTCCTCGCCCGCGTCGATATGCTCGGCCACATTGGCTTCACCACGCTCATCTCCAATTACTCGGAGTTCTACCGGCTGGTTTCCTACTTCCGCCGTTACACCAAGGAGATGATCGGCGTCGCCATGGGCATCAACAACCTCCTCGAGATCTTCAACGAGAAATATTACGAGGAGCTCGAGGGCGGCATCCTCGAGTCCATGGGCCGTATGTTCCGCCACGCGGTGAAACTCTATATCTACCCGATGCGACAGGACGCCTATGACCGCTACCAGGCCAGCGGCCATCCGGCCATCGCGCCGGCCAATGGCAGCTCCTCCCACGCTTTCGCGGCCGGTGTCATGATCACCGCGCAAAACCTCCAGGTGAACGACCGCCTGCGCAACCTTTACGCCTACCTGCTCGAGAACCACAACCTCGACTGCATCCGTGGCAGCAACCCGGACTACCTGAACATTTTCTCGCGCGACGTCCTCCAGCGCATCAAGTCCGGCGACGATTCCTGGGAGAAGATGGTGCCGGCCAAGGTCGCTGAGTTCATCAAGGATCGAAAATTGCTCGGTTACGGCGCCAGGGTGCAAGCGGCGGGCTGAGTGCTCCAAAGCACTAGGGCGTGTCTTCAGATTCGAATTTCGTGGGCCAGCGAGCTTGCTCGCGCCATAACCGCGCCCGCAAGCGGGCTGCCTACCGCAGCTTGATTGAACAAAATAGCATTTTGAAGACATGCCCAAATTCTCCGCTGCGCCCGGAATGACGCACTCGGGGAATTTTTTTCGTGTCTTTCCGATGATTCACAGCCAACGCTTCCCTGCTCCCATGCGCTTTTTCAAGTATCACGCCCTCGGCAACGACTATCTCGTGATGAACCCGGCCGACTACCCTGGCTGGAACCAGCCCACGCCGGAGCAGATCCGCGTCATCTGCCACCGTAACTTCGGGGCCGGTTCTGATGGCATCCTGTGGGGACCCTTGCGCGCCTCCAAGGCACAGTTCGGCCTGCGTATCTTCAATCCGGACGGTTCCGAGGCGGAAAAGTCCGGCAACGGCCTGCGCATCTTTTCGCGTTATCTCTACGATCAGAAGCTCGTCAGCGAAAAGGCCTTCACCATCGAGACCCCCGGCGGTGTGGTGGAGTCCCGGGTCATGCAGCACGGCCAGGTGATTACCGTGGAAATGGGGCAGGTCACCTTCCAGAGCTACCGCATTCCCGTCGCCGGCCCGGTGCGGGAGGTCCTGAACGAGAAGTTCACCATCCAGGATCGCGAATTCACCTTTTGTGCCGCGGGCATCGGCAACCCGCACTGCGTGATCGTGCTGCCGGAGATTTCCCCTGAACTCGCCCGCAAATATGGTCCGGACATCGAGGTGCACAAAAACTTCCCCAACCGGATCAATGTGCAATTCCTCCGCGTGATCGACCGCCAGAATGTCCGGATCGAGATCTGGGAACGTGGCGCCGGCTACACCCTGGCCTCGGGGAGCAGTTCTAGCGCTTCCGCCGCCGTGGCGCACAAGCTCGGCTTGGTGGACACCAAGCTGACCGTGCACATGCCCGGCGGCCGGATCGGCATCGAGATCGCCCCGGACTTCGCCATCAGGATGACCGGCCCGACGACCCGCGTGGCCGAGGGCCGGCTGGATGCAGAATTGTTCTCCATCAAAGCTTAGACTTAGTTTTTGACGTAGTGGGCGATCCGGCTAGGTTGCCTTCATTGCCCTTCATTGCCTTAGCACGGAACCGCGGGCGAGATACGCCGTCTGACCTTCCTCACATGCTTGCATCCCACTATCTCCTGACCGGACTGGTTTTGGGATTGTCACTCCTCTCATCGCAGCTTCAGGCCACCATGGTCGAGGCACCGGACATCGATTCACTCATCAGCCAGTCCGACTATGTGGTGCGTGCCGTCGTCAAGTCCGCCACTCCTGCCTGGCAGGATCATGCCGGCCGCCAGTATATCAGCACGAAGGTTGAACTCGAAATCCTGGAAATCATCAAGGGCGCGCCCCCGGTGCCGCTGGTGATCGATCTTTTAGGCGGACGAATTGGTGAGGACGAGCTGATCATCGAAGGCATGCCTCGTTTTCACGTGGGCGACGAGAACGTGCTCTTCGTGCATGGCGAGCAGCGAAAGATGTTTCCACTGGTGGCCCTGATGCACGGCGTTTATCCGATCCTGCGTGAGGCCAGGTCCGGCCAGGAATATGTCCTGCGCAGCAACGGCCTGCCTCTTTACAGCGCCCAGGACGTCTCCCTGCCGCTGGACCGGATCAGCCCCGTCAAGCAGCAGAACCCGCAAGCCCGTCCCCTGACGGCCGCATCCTTCATCACGCAGATCCGGCAACGTGCCGTTCTCAACCGGCCGAAACAGCGTGAAAAATAAGCCGCTCCGGCTCCTCCTCTCCTTCCTGGCCGGCACGTTGGCCGCAGGCTCGGCCTGGGCATTTGCCTACATCCTCAATAGTTCGACCGGCCTGCCCATCAAATGGCCGGCACCGGCTTATTCGCTGCGCCTCATGCTCGGCACCCTGCATGGGATTGATCAGGATGCGAACGCGCAATCGGCGGCGCTGGCCTGGAATGCGGTCATGGGTGGCATCCAGTTCCAGACCACCACCGCAACCGGCACCGCCACCGAACGCAACGGCCAGAATGAAATGGTTTTCTCCGCCAACGTCTTCGGCAAAGGTTTTGACGAAAACGTGCTGGCCGTCACGACCACCTGGCGGCGTGGCAATGAGCGGACCGAAGCCGACGTCATTTTCAATTCCGCCCGCAACTGGGGATCCTACACTGGCCCCACCCAGCAGGGCTTGGTGGATCTCCGCCGGGTTGCCATTCACGAGTTGGGCCATGCGCTCGGGTTGGATCATCCCGATGAAGCCGGGCAGTCGTTTACGCCACCGCTGCCGATCATGAATAGCCGGATCAGCAGCAACGATGCTCTCACGTCCGATGACATCACCGGGGCCCAAAATCTTTACGGGCCGCCCGGCACGCCGCCTAACGACAACTTCGCCACCGCCCCCACCATTACGCTGGCAAATAACGCCGCCACCGTCACTGGCCACACCACCAACGCGAGCAAGCAGGCCGGCGAGCCCAATCACGCCGGGAATGCCGGCGGTCGTTCCATCTGGTGGCGCTGGTCCGCGCCGACCGCCGGCCCTGTCAATCTCGACACGCGCGGCAGCTATGCCGACACCACCCTCGCAGTCTATACCGGCGGTTCGGTCGGCGCCCTCACGGCGGTCGCCAGCAACGACGATATCAATCCCGGCATCGTGCAGGCCAGCACGCTCACCTTCAACGCCACCGCCGGCACCACTTACTTCTTCGCCATCGACGGCTTTAATGGTGATAACAATGGTGCCGACACCGCCGGCGTTACGCTGAACCTCACCTTCACGCCGACGGGACCAGCGGTGCCGGTCATTACCTCCCAGCCCAGCGGCACGACTGTAACCGCGGGTGGCACCGTCAGTTTCACGGTCATCGCCACGGGTGCCAGCAGTTACCAATGGGTCTTCAACGGCAGCAACCTGAGCGGCGCCACCGGGGCCACTCTCTCGCTGAACAATGTGCAGACCGCCAACGCCGGCTCCTATTTCGTGACCGTCACCAACGGCGCTGGCTCCGTCAATAGCGATACCGTCACTCTTACGGTGAATCCCGCTCCGACTCCCGCGATGACCTCGCCCAGTTCCGGTGGTGGGGGCGGCGGCGGAGCACCCAGCCTTTGGTTCCAGGGCATCTTGGGTCTGCTGGTTCTTGTTCGTTTGCTGTTTCGCCGCCGCTGACCGGGATGCACCCGGGTCTGCAGTCCTTGCCGCGCCGCCTGCCCTGGACTTTCCTAGCGTGCGCCGCGGCGGCCCTTGTCATCCAGTTCAACCCGGCCTGGCGCGCGGCGCTCCTCTACGACCGGGAGGGCTTGGCGACGGGTGAACTGTGGCGGGTGTGGACCGGACATTTCGTTCATTTCGGCTGGCCACACTTCATTGCCGACACCGGCTTGCTGTTGATTCTCGGCTGGCTGCTTGAGGCCCGGCACCCGTTGTTCAGCCGCGTGGCGCTCATCGCCCTGCCCGCGTTCATCTCGGCGGTGCTTTACTGGTTCGATCCGGCCATGCAGCGGTATGGCGGACTCAGTGCCGTTAATCTTGGGCTGCTTCTCTTCCTCGCCCTGCAGGGCTGGCAGAGGAACTGGGCCGACTGGTTCTGGCCCGCCGTGCTCCTGATCTACGTGGGCGAGGTCGTCTTCGAGATCATCCAAGGCGGACAGGGCGGCGGCATGATCCGGTTCGACGACCCGGCGATCCACGTCGCCACCAGCGCCCATGTCGCCAGCGCCGGCTACGCCCTGCTCGCGTGGCTGGTCGCCCGGGCGCAGGCGACAAAAAAGCCGGAACCCGCAGGCTCCGGCTTGTGATGGCTTAACTCTGTTCCCGGCTCAGTTGGAATACTTGACCGAGCAGCCGTAGGGCTGGGAATTCTTCGTGCGCACCGGCTGGCCAGACTTGAGGTCGTCCAGTGCCGCGGTCACATAATTGGTGGCCTTGGCGATGTCCTCGGGCTTGCTCGACCGGATGTCGTCGATGCCACCGGCGTAAACCAGCGTGCCGGCCGGATCGATGACATACATGTGCGGGGTGGTGCGGGCATCGTAAAGCTTGCCCACCTTGCCGTCCTGATCGCGGAAGTAGGCCGTGGAGGCGACCGCATTGCGCTTCTGCCAGTCCGCCACTTTGGCGGGCTCGAAGTCACCTTGTGCACCAGGATGACCCGAATTGATCTGCAGCCACACGACACCGTCTTTTACGGCCGCCTGCTGGGTCTTGGGCATGTTCCCGCTCTTGTCGTAGTGTTTGACGACAAACGGGCATTCCTGATTGACCCATTCCAGCACCACCGTCTTGCCCTTGAAGGAAGACAGGGAGTGAGGGTTGCCGTTGATATCAGTCAGGGTAAAATCAGGCGCGGTCTTGCCCACTTCAGCCGTGGCCGCTTGCCCGATGCTCAGGGCCGCGAGTGAGGCGGCACCTGCAAGGAGGATTTTGATCAGTGATTTCATAGGAGGATAAGGGGTGCAACTTACACGTCGGAACGACGCCGTCAAAACTTCCGTGGTTACAATTGGACTCTCATTATCGACGCTCGGTTCTGCAACCCCCGGCGTAATTGCGCGTTGCGGCCCGCTGCGCCCTCCGTAGTTTGGGAGCTGTGAGCGGATGGATCGGAGATTTTTTTCGTTTTTACTGGGCATTGTTCTATTGGAACACCCGTAAAACCTGGTTCCGGATGCGCGGCGCGCACCGGGATGACTGTCCTTGCCAGACTTACAGTGATTCAGGCCATGCGCTGGATTCGCGCTGCGAGGCCGTCCTTCAGTGGCAACAACCCGCCCGGTTTCGCCGGGTCTGCCCGCTGCTGGTGCAGACACCCCACGGCTGGCGCTGCAGCGTCAATGCCGAGAGTGTGCAACCGTTCTGGGGCCGCGCCTTCCTTTATGCCACCGCGCTGGGCCTCACCCTCTATCTGGCCGGCACCCTGGCGATTTACACTGTCCTCCGCGCGGCCCGCTACGAGACGAGCTACCTAGCGGTGGTCTGGCCGCCGCGGTGGGCTGAACTGCGCGACTCGCAGGAAAAACTCTACGCGGCCCGCGCCCAACAGGCGCTCCAGACGGGCAATTATCAGGAGGCCATTCTTTCCCTGGAGATGGTCACCCAGCTCAATCCGCGCAACTATGCCGCCGGGCTCGCCCTCGCCGGGCTCAGCCAGGTCGCCGCGCAGCCCTATGTCTCGGATCACATTTACGAGCGCCTGATGCGGGAGGTGCCGGAACAGCGCCGGCAGACCGCCCAAATCTGGTTCCGCACCCTGCTCGCCCGGGCCGCCTATGAACAAATCCGGGGCCTCGCGACCACCATGCTCAGCGAGGATCCGGCCGAGCGCACCGCCTGGCTCAACGCACTGCTTTTTTCGTGCCGGCAGACCGGTGATCACGCCTACCTGGGCACCGTGCTGTCGCAACATCCCCACCTGCCTGACTGGTGCACGGAGCTGATCGGCCTGGAGCAACTCCTCCTGCAAGGCCACCTCGACCGCGCCTTGCCGCGGCTCACCCGGGTCTACCGTCAGCCGGCGGCGGATTATATTCCTTATTACCAGATCGACCGGCTCCTGCGATATGGCGAGACCGACCGGGCCCATTCCCTGCTCCGGGCCTACGGCGGCCAGTTGCAGCCCGACGAGGCGGCCTTTCTCCGGCTGCGCGTTTATCAGGGGAAGGACTGGACCTCACTGGCCGGTCCAGAGCTTGACTCGCTGCTTCGTTACGAGATGGCGCCACGCATCGTCGCGCAGTTTTGTGCCTATTTGATAAACCACCCGGACCCTGCCCTGTTTGTCCGCTATCATGACCGGTTTATCACGGCGAACCTGCCGGTGAACGCCACCACCCTGCCCCTCTACCAGGCCACCTACCTCGCCGCCACGCTGGTCGGGGAGACCGCTCGCGCGGAGCAGATCGCCGCGCAGATCAAACAATTTACTTCCTCCGACGCGCGGGTCCTGCGCGGACTCGGCGAACTGCTCAAGGGCCGGACCGCCGATCCGCGCCTCCTGCGCATCCTGCCTCTCGTGCCCTTGCCCACCGATGTTATCTACGCCATCCTGAATCGACAGACCGCTGCCGCCAAATGACCCTGTTTGCCTCCTCTCAACCTCCCAGCACGGGCCGCCCGTCCGGCGATGCGATAGCGGTTATTGCCCTGTTGCTCGCGCTCGTGACCGCTTTCAGCTGGCTGCTGTGGCCGGAGTGGCGGCAAAACCCGGATCTCTCCCATGCTTTCTTTGTTCCGCTCATTTTCGGGCTGCTCGTCTGGGAAAGCCGTCGCCACGGCACGCCGCGCTGGGTGCCTCCCGGCCGTCTGCCGGCGCTGGCCGTTGCGGGCATCCTGACGCTGGGTTTTGTGTTCTTTGCGCTCGCGGGGCTCTTTGCCGCCACCTTGGCGTGGACCCATGCCATGGTCTCCTGCCTGCTGGCCGCCGCGTTGGGCTGCTTTCTGTTCGCGGGTCTGTTGATTCTTGCCGACGTGCGGCTGCGTATCGTGCCGTTCAACTGGATCAGCCTGACGGCTATTTTCCTCTGGTTGCTCGTCGCACCACTGCCCGACGGCACTTATGCCCGCCTCACTTTGGGTCTCCAGCAGTGGGTGACCGGCAGCGTGCTCCAGACGCTGCACCTGCTGGGCGTCCCCGCCCGCCAGCACGGCAACGTCATCGAACTGGCGACCACGACGGTGGGCGTCGAGGAAGCCTGCAGCGGCATTCGCAGCCTCATCTCGTGCGTGTTTGCCGGATTTTTCTTCGCGGGCTGGCTGGTGCGCCGGCCGGTCGGGCGGCTCGTGCTGATCGCGGCGGCGCCGCTCCTGGCCTTGGGCATGAATTTCCTGCGCTCACTCACCCTCACCCTGCTGGCCAATGCCGGCAAGGACATCGGCGGTTTCTGGCACGACGCCACGGGCTTTGCCATCCTGGGAGTCACCGCGGCCGTTCTCGCGGGTCTGGCCATCCTGCTCGAAACCAAGGAGCCCGCGACCGTCGGGTCCTCCGCCCTCCCGCCCGCCGGCATGCCGCGCTGGTCATTGCGTTTTTTATGGACCGCCGTCGCCGCCTCTCTGGCTCTGGGGGTGTTTTATCTGACCAGCGCCCGACCGCCCAGTCGGCAGGGCCAGACTCCGCCCAACCTCGCCTCCCTGCTGCCCATCCGCGCCGCCGGCTGGGAGGTGATGACGCCGAATGATCTCTATCAATTCGCCGACATTCTGCAGACTTCGCACCTGATGGAACGCAGTTACCTGCGGTCAAACGGTCCCGGGCAGCTCACCCAGCTCACCGTTTATGTCGCCTACTGGGCTCCGGGACAGACTTCCGTCAGCCGGGTTGCCTCCCACACACCCGACGCGTGCTGGCCGGGATCAGGCTGGGTCGCCCAACCTTTGGCCGATATCCGGGAGATTCCCGCTCTGCCGGGGTTGATCATCTCGCCCGGTGAGCACCGCGTGTTCAGGAACAGCGTCGGGTTCCCGCAGAACGTCTGGTTCTGGCACATCTACGACGGCCACGTCATCAGCTACCGTGATCCGTATTCCATTCCCGCGCTCTTCCAGATCGCGCTGCAATACGGTTTCCGACGGCCGAGCGATCAGTTTTTTATTCGCTTCTCCAGCAACAAGCCCTGGGCGGAACTGAAGGAGGAGCCCATCGTCCGGGAAATCCTTACCAATCTGACCCGCATCGGCCTCTGACCATGCCTTTTGCCGTCACCAAAAACGAACGGTTCATGCTCGCGGCGCTCGCCGGCCTGCTGGGATTCGCTTTGCTGGTCTGGCTGCTCTGACCGCAGAGCGCATTGCAGTTGCCAAGCCCCGCCAAATCAAAACCGTAAGCATCCTCCTGACCAACCTGCGCGTAACTCTCATGCAATGCTTCTGGCCAGTCCCTGTCCGTTTATGTGGTTTGAGTTCGCCCCCCCCCGGCGCGAACCAAGAGCCTCAGTCCGCATGACCGGGGCCGGGACCAGTCCGACAACCGGGGACGATCGCAGCCGCGAGCAGGCCGGGTTGCTGACGGCCATGGCTCGCGGCGACAAGGCCGCCCTGGCCCGCCTATACGACCTGCTGGCAAAACCGCTTTATTCCCTCGCCTTCCGGGTGCTCAATGACGCCGGCGAGGCCCAGGATGTCGTCCAGGATGTTTTCCTCCAGATGTGGCACAAGGCCGCCACCTACGACACCGGCCGAGGTTCCGTCTTTGCCTGGGCCGCCACGCTGACCCGCAATCGTGCCATCGACCGGGTGCGCATGCGCAAGCGCCGGGCCGAATTGCTCGCCGAATCCGCGCCGGACCTCCAACCCGCCCCCCTTGGGAACGACACCGATTCGGCGGGAACCCTTTGGCTGCGTGAAAAAGCCGGTGCCGTCCGCGCCGCCCTTACTGCGCTGGCCCCCGATCAACAGAAGGCCATCGAACTGGCCTTCTTCGGCGGCCTTACCCAGCAGGAGATCGCCGCGCAGCTCAACGAGCCGCTGGGCACCGTCAAGGCCCGCATCCGCCGCGGCCTCCTTAAGCTGCGCGAAACCCTTCCGGCCCGGCTATGATCACCGAACGCCACGAAGAACTCGCCGCGTTGCACGCCCTCGGACTCCTCGAGGGCGCCGAGCGGAGTGCGTTCGAGTCTGAGCTGGCCGGCAACGCCGAGCTGCGCACGTTGGTGGATTCGCTGATTGAAAGCACCGCCGCTCTCGTCTTGGCGGCACCGCTGGTTGAGCCACCGGCCGGCTTGAAGGGCCGCATTCTCGCCGCCGTTGAACCCACCGGTGGATCGGTCGTGGCTTTCCCGCTGCTCAAGTCCGCCCCGTGGGCCGTGGCTGCTGCGCTCGCGCTCGCGGCCACCTGGCTGGCCACCCAGAATCTGACCCTTCGCAATCAAAACGCCGCCTTGGCGACCGAACGGGAGCTGGCTGAGGTGGCCTACAAAATGACCCAAAACCAGCTTAGCGAGCGCTCCTTGCTGGCTGAAAGCATGATCAATGACCTCGGCAACAAGCTGCGCCGTTCCGAGGACCTCTCCCGTTTAAAGATCTCGGCCTTGGCCTCGCTCGCCGGCAACACCAAGGAGGCCCAGGTCATCGCCGTGTGGGATCCCGGCCAGCAAACCGGCCTGCTCACGATGGAAAAGCTGCCCGCCATCGCCGACACCCAGGACTATCAAATTTGGATCGTCGACCCGGCCTACAAGGATCCCGTCAACGGCGGCGTCTTCCACGTCACCGCCGACGGCAAGATCACCCTCGCCTTCAAACCCGACCAGCCCGTCACCCAGGTCGCGGCGTTTGCCATCAGCCTTGAGAAGAAAGGCGGCGTCCCGAAGGCCGAAGGCCCGATCGTGCTGCTGGGTAAGTGAAGGTGGAACCCGGTTTTCCGCCGTCGCTAAAGCTATGGCGGACTCAAAGTCGCGATGCGTGGCCTCCGAATGAGATTGCCTCGATTCAGTGGACATAGACATCCGCGTTGACGGGTCAGCTGTTTGGTCGCTTCCGAGGACAGGAGCGATAAAGCTTGCCGCAGGAAGCGACCAAACAGCGGGTGACACGGAGTCGTCCGGTTTGGGTAGCGATAAGGACAACTATGAACCAGACAGACCGCAAAGGGTCCGGGGCAATGCCCCGGCGCAAGTTCGACGAGACCTACAAACGCCATGCTGTGGAACTGACACTGCACGGAGACCGCACGGTGAAGACTGTGGCGAAGGAGTTGGGGTTGCCAGCCTGGCAGCTCTACGAGTGGCGCAAGCTCTACGCGCCCCGCCCGGGCGAGGGAGGGCCGACACCCCAAACCTTGGAGGACGCGGTGAAGGAGAATGAGCGCCTGCGGGCGGAGGTGATCCGCATGCGCGAGCGGGAGACCGTCCTAAAAAAATCGTTGGGCATCCTCTCCGAAACGCCCGAGAGCGGTATGCCCAGATCGAGACGCTGAAAGGCGAGCACCCAATCCGTATGCTGTGTGATCTGCTGAACGTATCGCCCAGCGGCTATTATCGCGGTCGCCAGCAGCAGCCAAGTCCCCGGCAGCGCGAGGATGCGGCCATCACTGTGCAAATTGCAGCAGCCCATCAGGCCAGCCGGGGCACCTATGGGGTGCCGCGGATCGTCGAGGATCTCAGAGCGGAGGGCACGCGGACGAGCAAGCGCCGGTGTGCTCGTCTGATGCGGGCCGAGGGACTGCGCGGCAAAAAGAAGCATGGTCGGCGCCCCCGGACCACGGACAGCCGCCACGCGCAACCGATTGCCGCCAACCTCATCGCCCAGCGGCCCGCGCCGACTGGACCCAACCAGTCTTGGCTAACGGACATAACCTACCTCGAAACGGCCGAAGGCTGGCTGTATCTTGCCGCCATCCTTGACCTGTGGAGCCGTCGCATCGTCGGTTGGGCCTGTGGCCCGACCCTCCACGCCAGTCTCGTGCTGGCGGCCCTCCAAGACGCCCTGAAACGTCGGTCCCCACCCGAAGGCCTCCTCCATCACTCGGATCGTGGCAGCCAATACGTGGATGAGGACTGCACCAGGCCTTGGCTGCTGGTGGCATCGTCCGCAGTATGAGCCGGGCTGGAAATTGCTACGACAACGCCGCCATGGAATCGTTCTGGAGCATCCTCAAGACCGACACCGGCCTGGATGAATCGATTCCGACCAGTCGCCGGAACACAAAGCTTGCCGTCTTCGATTACATCGAGACGTTCTACAACCCGACGAGGCGCCACAGCTCGTTAGGTTATCTCTCCCCTGTGGCGTTCGAAAACCAACAAAAACTAAACACCATCAAAGCCGCCTGAATTGGTGTCCATTTTTTCGAGGCAAGCCCAGAAGCCTTGGCGAAGGAGGCCGGACGGGGTTTCAGGAATCGCGGAAACGACTGAAGCTGCCTTCACGCGTTTCAGCCAACCCGTCCGGAGGCCGGGTTCCACCTGCCGAAGCGAGCATAATTTCTTGGGCGTAACTTGACTCTTGTCTCTGGCGCCCGGGCCGAAAAACTGGCCGTCACATGATAATCAAACCGAAGGTCCGCGGCTTCGTCTGCGTGACCGCCCACCCCACCGGTTGCACCGCACACATCCAGCAGCAGATCGACCATGTGAAGGCCAAGGGCCCGATCAAGCACGGCCCGAAGCGGGTCCTGGTCATCGGCGCCTCCACCGGCTACGGCCTCGCCTCGCGCATCACAGCCGCCTTTGGTTCCGGCGCGGCCACGCTGGGCATTTTCTTCGAACGCCCTTCCGAGGAAGGCCGCCCCGCGACGCCGGGCTGGTATAACTCCCTCGCCTTCACCCGCGCCGCCAAGGCCGCCGGGCTCTACGCCGGCAACATCAATGGCGACGCCTTCTCCAACGACATCAAGCAACAGGCCATCGCGACCATTGCCCGCGACATGGGCGGTCCGATTGACCTCATTGTCTATTCGCTTGCCTCGCCGCGTCGCACCCATCCGACCACCGGCGTGGTGCACAAATCCGTCCTCAAGCCGCTGGGAGCGCCCTATACCAACAAGACCGTCGATACCGACAAGGGTATCGTCAGCTCGGTTACCATCGAGCCCGCCAACGAAGCCGAGGCCGCCGACACCGTCGCCGTCATGGGCGGCGAGGACTGGGAGATGTGGATCCAGGCCCTGGCCGATGTCCAATTGCTCGCCCCCGGCGCCACCGCCGTCGCCTATTCCTACATCGGGCCCGTGCACACCTGGCCGATCTACAAGGACGGCACGATCGGCGCCGCCAAGGTCGATCTCGAGCGCGCCGCCCGCGCCATTGACGCCAAGCTCAAGGCCCACGGCAACGGCCGCGCCTTTATCTCCGTTAACAAGGCGCTCGTCACGCAGGCCAGCTCGGCCATCCCGGTCGTGCCGCTCTACATTTCCATCCTCTACAAGGTCATGAAGGCCGCCGGCACCCACGAGGGTTGCATCGAGCAGATGCAGCGGTTGTTCGCCACGCAGCTCTACAACGACAACTCGCCCAAGTTCGACGGCGAGGGCCGCGTGCGCGTGGACGACTGGGAAATGCGCCCCGAGATCCAGAGTCCCGTCTCGGCAATCTGGCCGCAGGTCACGACCGAGAACCTTGCGGCGCTCACCGACATCGCCGGCTACCGCACCGAGTTCCTCCGGCTCTTCGGCTTCGGTCTGCCGGGTGTGAATTACGAAGCCGAGGTCGAGCCGCACCAGACGTTCGACCTCGGCTTCGTAATTCACACCCGGCAGACCGAAGCCGAAGAGCCGGAGGAACTCGGTGCGGTAGCCGGCGATGTCG
>JBKJRX010000224.1:0-7672 GCA_046593155.1 Lacunisphaera sp. | reverse complement strand
AAGATCGTCACCTTCGCCGGCATCGGCTGCTCCTCGCGCTTCCCGTATTTCGTCAACACCCACGGCGGCCACTACATCCACGGCCGCTCCCTGCCCTTCGCCGCCGGCATCAGCCTCGGCCGCGACGACCTGCATGTCTTCGTTTTCGGCGGTGACGGCGACGGCTTCTCCATCGGCGGCAACCACCTCGTCCACACCGCCCGCAAAAACCCGCGCCTGACCTACGTCATCATGGACAACTCGGTCTACGGCCTGACGAAGAAGCAGACGTCCCCGACGTCGCCGCTCGGTTTCAAGTCCAAGACCGACCCGTGGGGCGCCTACGACCAGCCGATCAACCCGATGCGCACGCTCCTCAACAGCGGCGCCACCTTCGTCGCGCGCTCGCATGCCACCCAGGTCAACCACATGGTCGACATGATGCTTCGCGCGGCCAATCACGACGGCTTCTCCGTTGTCGAGATCCTCTCCGAGTGCGTCGAGTTCTTCGAAGGCGCCTTCGACGGCGCCAACCCCCGCAAGGGCGGCTCCTGGCAGACGATTGATCTAAAGAAGAACGACGGCACTCCCGAGGATGCCGCGCGCCACGACCCCACCGACGAGATTGCGGCCTTCAAGCTCGCCTCCGAGCCCTGGCCCGGGAAGTTCGGCGTGTTCTACGAGAACAAGACCCGCCCGACCAAGAACGCCCTCGAGCAGAAGCTCATCGCCACCACCCGCGAGAAAACCAAGAATGCTTCTGACCTGGAGCTCCTGCAGAAGACGTTCGCCCGGATGCGGTAGGTTCTTTGGAGGGCCCATCTCCCGATGGACCGCGGTCGAGGGGGAGATCAACCCTCCCCCAATTCCCGCCCCGGCCCACGCCGGGGCTTTTTTGTTTTCGACCGCGACGGGGTGAGCTGCTTCAGTGACGCCGCATGTCGAAGGTCTACTTCTATTACTCGGCGATGAACGCCGGCAAATCGACCGTCCTGCTCCAGTCGAGCTACAACTACCACGAGCGGGGGATGCGCACCCTCCTCTTTACCCCGGCGATCGACACCCGCGCCGGCGCCGGCAAGGTCAAGTCCCGCATCGGGCTCGAGGCCGAGGCCATGGCCCTGCAGGCCGACGAGGACATCTTCGCTCACGTGAAGTCCGCCCACGCCGCCCAGCCCGTCGCCTGCGTTCTCGTGGACGAGGCGCAGTTTCTCACTCGCAAGCAGGTCGAGCAGCTCACCGAGATCGCCGACCAGCTGCGCATTCCCGTGCTGTGCTACGGGCTGCGCACCGACTTCCAAGCCCAGCTTTTTCCCGGCAGCGCCGCACTGCTGGCATTGGCCGACAACCTCATCGAGCTGAAAACCATCTGCCACTGCGGTCGGAAGGCCACGATGAACCTCCGCGTCGGGCCCGACGGCCGCGGCGTAAAGGTGGGCGCGCAGGTCGAGATCGGCGGCAATGATCGCTATGTCGCGATGTGCCGTCGCCATTACAAGGAAGCACTGGCGTGATGAACAGCCCGCTCGATATTCCGCTATGTGGGCCAGCGAGCTTGCTCGCGCTCTGAATGCGCCTGCAAGCAGGCAGCCCACTTTCGCACCCCCAATGACATCTCTCCGCCGCCGCTTTCTCACTCTCACCCTCATTCTCACTTCCACCATGTCTGCCGCCAGCCAGCTCATCTTCATCGGCACCAACACCCCCAAGGATGGCGCCAGCAAGGGCATCTATGCCGTGCGACTCGACTCCGCCACCGGCGCTCTGAGCGAACCGGCCGTAGCCGCCGAGACGCGTGCTCCGACCTTCCTCGCCTGGCGCCCCGACCATCGCGTGCTCTACGCCGGTGGTGAAGGTGCCGGGCCCGACGGCAAAATCACCGGCGGTGCGGCGGCCTTCAGTTTCGACGCCGCCTCCGACAGGCTCTCGCCGCTCAATACGCGCGGTGCGGGCGGTGGCAGCACCACCATGCTCGCCACGGATGCCAGCGGCCGGATGCTCATCACGGTCAGCTACGGCGGCGGCCACATCACCTCCTTCCCCCTCGCCGCCGACGGCCGGCTCGGTGAACGCACCTCGTTCATTCCGCATGCCGGCCCGCTCGGACCGAACAAGACCCGCCAGGACAAGCCGCATCCCCACTCGGTCACGATCTCGCCAGACAACCGTTTTGCCTTCATCGCCGACCTCGGACTCGACCGCGTGCTGGCCTACCGGATCGATCCCGCCACCGGCATGCTGGCGCCCCACGACCCGGCGTTCATCCAGACCCCGCCCGGCACCGGCCCACGCCACACCAAGTTTTCCCGTGATGGCCGCTTTTTCTACATCCTGAATGAAATCGACGGCTCGATCAGTGCATGCGCCTACGATGCGGCCCGGGGCGCCGGCACGCCGATCCAGCACATCACCACCCTGCCCGCCGGCTTCGTGGTCACCGATCCCGACCGCGCCGCCGAAATCCGCATTCATCCCAACGGGAAATTCGTCTACGCGTCCAACCGCGGCCACGAAAGCATCGCGGTCTTCTCCATCAATCCCGACGGCACGCTCAAGCTCGTCGAGATCACGCCCTGCGGCGGCAAGCACCCGCGCAATTTTGAACTTTCTCCCGATGGCAACTGGCTCGTCTGCGCCAACCAGAACAGCAACAACCTCGTCTCCTTCAAGGTCGACGCCACCACCGGCCGCCTCACCGCCACCGGCAGCGTCGTGACCGTGCCACAGGCCGTGTGCGTGTTGTTCGCTCCTTAAATTGTAGTGACTCAGGAAGGTAGGGCGGCGAGTCCCTTCGCCGCCTTGGCGCGGAACGGAGTCCGCGCCCTACCATCGCCTGCAAGCAGGCTCCTACAAAAGACCGCCAGTCGTCAGAACCGTGCCTTCCCGTCCGGCGCGGGCCGGGGGGCTCGCATCATCAGCACCATGTAGTAGGCGCCCGCCGCGAGGCCGACGCAGACCAGCAGGAACCAGTCGCCGTGCTGCGTGTAGTAGCTCTGCCGGCCTGCCCAGCGCAGGTCCCGCGTGACCTCGATCGTTTGGGCCCCGCGGAAATAGACACTGCCATTGTCGTCCTCGAGTCTGGCGCGGACATTGCCGAATTCGTCGATCCAGCCGCTCCAGCCGCCGTTGCCGCAGCGGATAACGGGGCGGCGGTTCTCGATGGCGCGCAGCACGGAATGGGACGCATGCTGGTAGGCTGCGCCGCCCTCGCCGAACCACGCGTTGTTGGTCAGCACCGCGAGCACCTCCGCGCCGGCCCGGGTGCTTTCGCGTGCCAGATGGGGAAAAATATCCTCGTAGCAGATCAGCACGCCGACCGCCGCGCGGCGCGAACCCGCGGGCACCCGGAGCGGCGCCGGGTCGGTGCCGCGCTGGAAGTCGCCGCCAATGGGCGCGAACTTGTCGATCCAGCCCAACACGGGCCGCAGCGGGATGTATTCGCCAAAAGGCACAAGTTTGCGCTTCGCGTAACCGGGTTCGACGAGGCCGGCGCCCGGCTCGACCAGGAACGCCCCGTTATACCATTGCTCGTTCGCCTGGTCGGGGCCCTGCGTGTAAATCGTGCCCAACAGCACCGGCTTGTTCGTGCGCTTCGCGATGGATTCAAGCCACGCCTGGACATTGGGATCGCGGTAAAGCGCCCAGGGTGTCACGGCCTCGGGCCAGATGATGAGCTGGGGGGCGCCCCGCCGGGCGGCGTCGAGGGTGACCTTCTCGAGCGTCTTCAGGACATCGGTGGCCTTCGCCGCGTCCCACTTGTCGTTTTGCGGGATGTAAGGCTGCACCAGGGCCGCGCGCAGGAGCGGGCGGCGCTGCTGGTTGAAGGTGTCGGCCAGGAAGGGAAAGGAGCCGCCCATCAACACCAGCAGGGCCACGGAAAATTCCGGCGTGCGCTTCCGGAATCCCGTCACACCTTCGAAGAACGCCCGGTGCACATAGGCGGCGGCGCCGAGATTGAAGACGATGAGGATGAAGGACGTCGCGCCCGACCCGGCATAGGCGGCCACCTGCAGGATGAACGGCCGCTGCCACTGGCTGGCCGCGAGCGGCAGCCAGGGAAACCCGCCGAAGATCACGCTGCGGAACCACTCGAGCACGACCCACAGCGCCGCCAGCCCCAGCACGGCGAAA
This sequence comes from Lacunisphaera sp., assembly GCA_046593155.1. Lineage (GTDB taxonomy): Bacteria > Verrucomicrobiota > Verrucomicrobiia > Opitutales > Opitutaceae > Lacunisphaera. The sequence continues at coordinate 3,562 of JBKJRX010000224.1, read as the reverse complement.
ATGCGCACCAACGCCTTGTGCCCGGCCAGCCGCGGAATCGTCCACCACACCGCGATGAACCAGACGCCGACGAGCAACCCGATGAAGGGCCCGAGCAGGAACAGGCCGAACCATGTGACGTTGTGCAGCCACCAGAGCACCATCGTCCAGGCCACCGCCTGCGCGCCCAGCACCGTCGCCGCGAACAACCGGAACGACGGTTTCCGGTGGGCCCACAGGATCGCCGGCAGCGCCAGCACGTAGGCGGCCTCGCCGGTGTCGACCGGCGGGAAGGACACGTAAGTCAGGAACACCGTGAAGCCGAATACCGCCAGCACCCAGGCGAGGTGCGGATGCCGTTGCCAGAGCGTGGGCTTCGGGTCGTAGGGGTCGTCAATGACGGGTGCGGACATCCTCCAACAACACCGCAACTAACCCCATCGGGGCAAGGCCCAAGGTGGAACGCGACCTCCGGACGCGTTTTTTGCGCATGAACATCCTGAAAACGTGTCCGGAGGCCACGTTCCACCGCGATCCACGAGCGTTCAGCGCCTCTTCTTCCGCAGCGGCTTCATGGCCCCCGCCCAGGCGATCAGCTGGTCGAGCATTCCTTGCAGCGACTTCTTCTGTTCCGGGGCCGGCTTGAACTTCGTGTAATCCTTGAAGTCGGTGCGCAGCGAAAGTGACACCTGCGCCCGGACGGTCGCGACCTGAAGCTCGGCCATGACGAGGCGCAGCTGCTCGACCGCACGCGTGCCGCCGGCGCCCCCATAGCTCACGAAACCAGCCGCCTTGTTGTTCCATTCACGATAAACAAAATCCAGGGCGTTCTTCAGGGCTGCCGAGGTGCTGTGGTTGTATTCGGGGGTGACCAGCACATAGCCGTCGAACGTGTCCACCCTGGCTCCCCAGGCCTTGGTGTGGGCTTTGGAATACTTGCCCTGTGAAGGCGGGACCGGCTCGTCCAGGAAGGGCAGGTTGACCTCCAGCAGATCGATGAGTTCGAAGCGCGCGTCGCGCCGTTTCCGGGCGATATCATAGACCCATTTTCCGACCGCGGCCCCGTTGCGACCCGGCCGCGTGCTGCCGATGATGATGGCGATGTTGAGCATCTCGTATAAGTCCGCCCCCGCAGAAGAACGGTTCCCGGATTTCGTCAGATTGCAGGACGGGATCGCTGATCCCGCCACGAATACCATGCCCCACACGCACGATGGCGGGATCAGCGATCCCGCCCTGCAATTACAGCCCCGCCACGACCGGCGGCAGTTCCGCAAGATTCGCCACCTGCCGGAAACGCGGCTGGTCATGCGGCACTTTCTCGACGTGTTCGTGCTGCCAGGTAATGTGATACGGCACATGCACGCCGGCCCCGCCGAGCCCGAGCACGGGCAGGATGTCCGACTTCAGGGAATTGCCGACCATGGCGAACTCCGCATGCGAAACGCCGTGGCGGCGCAGCACCCGCTCGTAGGCCGGGCCGTCCTTCTCGCTGAGGATCTCGATGGCGTGGAAATGCGGGGCGAGGCGCGACTCGGCGACCTTGCGCTCCTGGTGGTGCAGGTCGCCCTTCGTGATGAGGAGAAGCCGGAAATCGCGCGCGAGGGCCGGCACGATGTCCGCCACGCCGGGCAGCAATTCCACCGGATGCGCCAGCATCTCCTGACCAAGTGTGAGGATCTCGCGGATTTCCCGCCCGCTGATAGCGCCCTTGGACAGCTCGATGGCGGTCTCGGTCGCGCTGAGCATGAAGCCCTTTACGCCATAACCGTAGAGCGGCAGGTTCCGCATCTCGGTCTTGAACAAAACCCGGTCCACCTCATCCGCCGGGTGGTATTTGGCCAGCAGCGTCCGGTAGCGCTGCTGGGCGCGGTCGAAGATGCTCTCGTTGTGCCAGAGCGTGTCGTCGGCATCGAAACCGATGATCTTGATCATTGTGCGTCGGATTGTTGGTAGGGGCGGTTGCCCTCAACCGCCTTCGGGGAAGGGCCGTTGAGGGCAACGGCCCCTACCGCTCAACCGGCGCCTCAACCGGCCCCGTGACAATTCTTGTATTTCTTGCCCGAGCCGCAGGGGCACGGGTCGTTGCGGCCGACCTTCGGCGTGTCGCGCCGGATGGTGATCGAGGGGAGTTTGATCTCCTCAGGCGCGGCTTCACGGGACGAGGGCGTCCCGCCTCCATCGGACTCGGCGGACTGGGTGGCGGCGGCCAGCGCAGTGGGCGCGGCGGCGGGGCCTTGCAAGCGGGCGGACCGCGAAAGGATGGCGAAGAGGTTCTCGAAGGCGTCGCGGTTCGTCGCCGAGCGGAAGAGGCTCGTGCAAATCTGCAGCCGGACATTGTTCATCAGCTCCTCGAAGAAGCGGAAGGCCTCGCCCTTGTATTCGGACAGCGGATCCTTCTGGCCGTAGCTGCGCAGGCCGATGGAACGGCGGAGCTCCTCCATTTCGGTCAGGTGTTCCTGCCAGTGGTGGTCGATGGCGTTGATGACGATGTAGCGCTCCAAACCGCCCAGCGCGGCCTGGTCCTCGACGGATTCCTTCAGCGCATAGGCTTTCCTGATCCGCTCGACGATGTCCTTGAGCAGCGCGTCAAAATCGTTGCGGCCGGTGAACTCCTCGACCTTCGCGCTGACGGGAAAATGAGCGTTCAGCCAGCCAACGAGGCTCTCGATGTTGGTGGAGGTGACGCCGCCCTTCTGGTCGAAACCGGCAGTCTCGAGGCGGGAGGCGACCTCCTCCTCGATCATCTCGAAGATGATGTCCTTCGGCCGCTCGCTGTGCAGGGCGCCGTTGCGGATGCCGTAAATGACTTCGCGCTGCTTGTTGAGCACGTCGTCGTATTGGAGCAGGCGCTTGCGGATGGAGAAATTCTGCTGTTCGACCTTCTTCTGGGCCGACTCGATGGAGCGGTTGAGCCACGGGTGCTCGAGTTCCTCGCCCTCGTTCATCGCGCCCTCCATGATGCGGGAGGCCAGGTTGCCCTGGAGGAAGAGGCGCATCAGGTCGTCCTCAAGCGAGAGGAAGAACTTGGTCATGCCCGGGTCGCCCTGGCGGGAGCAGCGGCCGCGCAGCTGGCGATCGATGCGGCGGGATTCGTGCCGCTCGGTGCCGACGACCAGCAGGCCACCGAGTTCGCGGACGCCCTCGCCGAGTTTGATGTCGGTGCCGCGGCCGGCCATGTTGGTGGCGATTGTGACAGAACCCCGGTGGCCGGCGCGCGTGACGATCTCGGCCTCCTGCTGGTGGAACTTGGCGTTGAGGACGGTGTGAATGACGCCGGCGCGCTTCAGCATGCGGCTGAGCACCTCGGACTGTTCGACGGTCACGGTGCCGACCAGCACGGGCTGGCCGCGCTGCTGGGCTTCCTGGATCTGCTTCACCACGGCGCCGTATTTGTCGCGGCGCGTCTTGAAGATGGAGTCGTTCTTGTCGACGCGGACGGATGGCTTGTTCGTCGGGATCTGCGTGACGGAGAGCCGGTAGATCTCGTGGAACTCCGTCGCCTCGGTCTCGGCGGTGCCGGTCATGCCCGAGAGCTTCTCATACATGCGGAAATAATTCTGGATCGTGACCGTCGCGTAGG
>JBKJRX010000184.1:0-16618 GCA_046593155.1 Lacunisphaera sp. | reverse complement strand
GTGCAGGTCTGCGTGGTCATCGGCGGCGGCAACATCTTCCGCGGCCTCCAGGGCGCCAAGCGCGGCGTCGACCGCACCACCGGCGACTACATGGGCATGCTCGCCACCGTCATCAACGGCCTGGCCATCATGGACTGCCTCGAGAAGATGGGCGTCAACACCCGCGTCCAGTCCGCCATCCCGATGAACCAGATCGCCGAACCGTTCATCATGCGCCGCGCCATGCGCCACTTGGAAAAGAAGCGCGTCGTCATCTTCGTCGCCGGCACCGGCAACCCGTATTTCTCGACCGACACCACCGCCGCCCTCCGCGCCTCCGAGCTCCATGCGGACATCATCATGAAGGCCACCAAGGTGGACGGCATCTACGACAAGGACCCGAAGAAGCACGCCGACGCCGTCAGATACGAGGAGCTCACCTTCGTCGAGGCCCTCCGCCAGCGGCTCAACGTCATGGACTCGACCGCCTTCTCGCTCTGCCTCGACAACAACGTCCCCATCCTCGTCTTCAACCTCGACGACCCCCACGCCATCAAGAAGGCCGTGATGGGCGCGAAGATCGGGACCTTGGTTCACAACTAAGTTGTGAACCGGTTGAGAGTTGAGGGTTGAGGGTGGAGAGACCGAGCCCCTTAGACTCCCAGCCTCGCCTTTTCGCCCTTCTTTCTCTCAACTCTCATCCCTCAACTCTCAACTGCTGCCCCCATGTCCCATCCCATCCTCGCCGACGCCAACGCCCGCATGAAGAAGACCGTGGACCACACGCTCCACGAGTTTTCCACCATCCACACCGGCAAGGCCTCCCCCGCCATGGTGGAAGGCATCATGGTCGAGGCCTACGGCGGCACGCAGCAGCTCAAGGCCTGCGCCGCCATCACCACGCCCGACCCGCGCATGATCCAGGTGCAGCCGTGGGACAAGGGTCTCATCCGCGCCATCGAGAAGGCCCTCCAGCAGGCCAACATCGGCGTCAACCCGGTGGTCGATGGCAATCTCATCCGCCTCCCCTTCCCCGATCTCTCCCGCGAACGCCGCCAGGAGTTCGTCAAGACCGCCCACCGCCTCGCCGAGGAAGGTCGCGTCCACGTCCGCAACGTCCGCCGCGATGTCCTTGAGCAGGTCAAGAAGGCCAAGCTCCCCGAGGACGAAACCAAGCGCCTCGAGAAGGAAGTCCAGGCCGCCACGGACAAGAGTATCAAAGACATCGAGTCCCACCTCGCCCACAAGGAGAAGGAACTCACGACGCAGTGATTTGCCGCAGTTTCGCGTAGCGAGAACTGAGGACAAACACCGTTGCGGCCTGCTGGCCGCAACGGTAGGTAGGGCGGCGACTCCGTTCGCTGCCGTCTGGCGCGGAGCGGAGTCCGCGCCCTACCAGCAAACAAAAAGACCTGTTGGGTCGTCGCTTGCTACGACCGACCGATTCGGTGGAGCGCGCTGACCCCAACGCGCTTTTTCTTTGGCGCCCGTGGGCAGCGAGTTCGCTCGCGCAGTCGGTAGGGGCGCTCTTGTCGGCCATAGGCTTTGCGACGGCTGATGCCACCAAGCGCCCTTGTCGAAGGGCCGTTGAGGGCAACGTCCCCTACCCCAACCAACGCGCCGGGGTCAGCGCGTTCCACCTGACTGGAGGGTCGGTCTCCTGACCGACCGCGGCCGACCGGGAGGCCGGCCCTCCACATTTCACACTTCGCGCTCTTCGCGCGAACCATGTCTTTTCCTTTGCTCTTTTTGCGCGTTTTGCGCCTTTTTGCGGCCATTAATGGATTTTTCGCCCGTGGCTCCTCGCCACTGGACGAATCAGCCATAGCCTTGGCGAAGGCTGACCTTACATGCCCGACTTCACTCTCCATACACCCGGCAGTTACAACACGACCTCGATCCCCGTGATCGATTTCAAGGCGCTCCTCAACGCCGAGCAATTCGCCGCCGTCACCGCCGCGCCGGGCCCCCTGCTGGTTCTCGCCGGCGCCGGCTCCGGCAAGACCCGCACCCTTACTTACCGCGTGGCCTACCTCCTTTCCCAAGGCGCGAAGCCGGGCGAAATCCTCCTCCTCACCTTCACCAACAAGGCCGCCAAGGAGATGCTCCACCGCGTCCACGACCTGACCGGCATCGAGCCGCAGCGTTTCTGGGGCGGCACCTTCCACTCCCTCGGCAACCGCGCCCTGCGCATGTTTGGCGACGCCATCAAGCTGCCGAAGAACTTCACCATCCTCGACGCCGACGAGTCCGAAACCCTCCTCAAGCAATCCGTCGAGGCCATCGACAAGACCTTCTTCAAGGACAAGACCAACCCCCGTCCCGGCCCGCTCTTCAGCGTCCTCTCCCTCGCCCGTAACACCCAGCTGTCGATCGCCGACACCGTCTCGAAGAACTTCCCGCAATACAACGAGATCGCCCACCTCTTGCCCAACTTCGCCGCCGCCTACGAGAAGGCGAGGCGCGACCAGTCCGTCGTGGACTACGACGACCTCCTGGAACTCTGGCTCAAGCTCCTGACCGAAGCGCCCGAAATCGGCCAGTATTTCGCCAACCGTTTCCGCCACGTTCTCGTGGACGAATACCAAGACACCAACACCCTGCAGGCCCAGATCGTGGACCGCCTTTCCACGCATCACCAGGTGATGGCCGTCGGCGACGACGCGCAGTGCATCTACTCGTGGCGCGGCGCCGACTTCGAGAACATCATGACGTTCCCCGACCGCCACGCGGGCACCGTCATTCACCGCATCGAGATCAACTACCGCTCCACGCCCGAGATCCTCGCCTTCGCCAACGGCGTGCTCAACGCCCAGCCCAAGGGCCGCCACTTCGACAAGGAACTCCGCGCCGCCCGCGCGCACTCCGTCAAACCCTATGTCGTCCAAACCATGGACGACCGTGAGCAGGCCGAATTCATCCTCAAACGCATCCATTCCCTGATCAGCGATGACGGCGTCGCCGCCAACGAGATCGCCATCCTCTACCGCTCGCACTTCCTCGCCCTTGAGATGCAGCTCGCCCTCTCCCGCGCCGGCATCCCCTACGTCATCACCAGCGGTGTGAAATTTTTTGAGCGCCAGCACGTGCGCGACCTCATCGCCCTGCTCCGCTTCGTCTACAACCCTGCCGACGTCCAGGCTTGGTCGCGCATCGCCGTCCTCCTCCCCAAGGTCGGCGAGAAGGGCGCGCTGAAGATCCACGCCGCCGCCCTCGACCACGCGCGGATGATGCAGAAGAACTTCATCGACGTTCTCGCCACCGACGACGTGAAGAGCAAGGTCGCCAAGGACGCGAAGGACGACTGGGCGCAGTTCTGCGAGTCGCTCGTCCAGGTCGCCGACGCCATGAGCAACCAGAAGCCCAGCGACACCGTGAGCGTCGCCCTCGAAGGCTGGTATGGCGACTACATGAAAGGCGAATATGCCGATTACGTGGACCGCCTCGAGGAATTGAAGGCGCTCGTCGGCTTCGCTTCACGCTTCGAGGAAATGCAGGACCTGCTCGCGCAGATCGTCCTCCTCAACGGCGAGACCAGCGAACGCGAGGTCGACCCCAACGCCGAGGCCATCAAGCTCACGACCGTGCATCAGGCCAAGGGCCTTGAGTATGACGTCGTCTTCCTCATCGGCGCCGCCGACGGCCAGTTTCCGACCCGCCGCTCCATCGAAGCCGGCGACGTCGAGGAAGAGCGCCGCCTCTTCTACGTCGCCGTCACAAGAGCCAAGAACGAACTCTACATCAGCTACCCAAGAGTAGCCACCCGTGCCGGCCCCGGCGGCATGATGCTCACGCCTTCACGCTTCCTAACGGAATTAGACGATAGCCTTTACGAGGAGCTAAGGATCAAACGCTCCTACGGCTGGTAATGCAGTTTACACAGAGGACGCGGAGGTAGGGCGAGTCGTCCTCGACGAGCCGACAATAAAGTGGCGGTGACTTCAACGCAGATTCTTGATATCCGCTATTGCTTTTCAAGCGACATGGCGTAACCTGCTTTCATGCGGTTCTCCTGGGATCGGGCCAAGGAGCGGCTAAATGTCGCTCGCCATGGCGTCGATTTCACGATCGCCCAGCGGGCCTTTGCCGATCCAAGGGCCTTGGTTCTTTTTGACGAAACCCACAGCGACCACCGCGAACTGCGCTGGTGGTTGCTGGGCCGCGTTGGATACCGAATCCTTCACGTTCGCTATACCCACCGCCCCGATGGAGTCATCCGGCTGATCGGTGCCGGCTACTGGAGAAACTCACATGCCTACTATGAAAACTACTGGAAAGAACAAGAAACCCAAGATTGAGCCCCCGATTTTTGATGCGGAGGGTTACCAGACCAACATCAAAGATCTGAACGGAACACCCCTGCCCGACCTCAGCAAAGTTCAGGCGGTGTCATTTTGGGGCGGCGCACGGAGTGGTGCCGGGCGCAAGTCGACCGGCCGCCAGCCCGTGCTCCTCCGCCTCACGCCCAAGACCGTCCGCAGCCTTCGTGCCACCGCTCGCAAGCAGGGGAAAACCATTTCCGAAGTGGCCGAAGCCCGCCTCGTCCTTGCCTGAAACCCGCATAGTCTGTGTCCACCAATTCGAGGCAGTTTCAGAGAGCCTACCTTGATGCCCGCACCAAAGCCATCAACGCCGCCATGCGCCGCGCCGCCAAGACCGCTGCCATCCGTGCCCGCGCCGCTGGCACCAAGCTCTACGTCATGCGCAAGGGGAAGATTGTGGCCGAAACTCCGTAATCTGCCGCCTGTTCTACGTCGCCGCCTGTCAGCCATAGGCCCGGCGAAGGCTGATCACCCGAGCCAAGAACGAACTCTACATCAGCTATCCCCGAGTAGCCACCCGCGCCGGCCCGGGCGGGATGATGTTAACGCCCTCACGGTTCCTCACCGAACTGCCAGATGACATATACGAGGAGCTGAGGATTAAGCGCTCCTACGGCTGGTGACAGACCAGCTAAAAAGAGGCTACGCGATGCCCATGGCATCTACACCTTTGCTGCCGCTTCTTTATTCAGGGCATCCAGCAGATCCACATACAGTGGTTGGACTATATGCTGCTCTGGAAATTTCTTCGCCTGCAAAGCAAGATAACACTTCTCAAGCTCATCGAACTCCGAACGGTCAAAAGCGGCTCGGTTCGCTCCAAATATAAATTTAAGATTATAAAATGACTCTGCCAAGCGAAGCATGAGGTTTGTTCTATACGTTGCCGCGGAACCTAGGCCTGCGAGTATCTGGTAGTAAATGATGGCTGCTTGCGGATACTGAAAAATATACTCCCGGCCGATCTTTGCCGCGATATTCTTCAATATCCCTTCACACCTCGTTAGTAGCAACTGCCTGATCGACTCGAATGTCGCAGATGCGTCACCGACTCGAATTTCTCCAACGAGCGGCATGGGAACCTTATATTTCCCCGCAGGGGTGGTCTTCCAGTCTCGCTGAATAGAGTGATCAAAGGAGTCTATAGGATCCAATCGCATTGAGATATTGGATCCTGTTGAAGAAAAGAATTCAGGAAGCAATTCGCCTGAATAAATCCTCAATGTGGAAGCAGCGTGATCAACTATCCCTAAGAAAAAAGGCACCTCGAGCCCACGCAGATACTCAAGTTTTCCCTCAACTTCCACCGGATCAGGAGAAGATTTAACTTGAATAGCGAACGCTTGCTTCGGAAAGAGCTGAACTTTGCTGTCGACCAACTTCGGCTCAAACAAAGTGCAAAGAAAATCAACCCCGAGGTCGTCCGCTACTGTTAGCGGATGCGAAAGGAAGCATATCTGCGAAAGCAAAAACGACGCCAAGTGTTCGTTTTGCCATCCAATCCTTGTTTGCTCCAAGTGCGCCATTAGGGCTTTGCTGTTTTCCTCTTAATACTAGGATAAGAAGTGAAGCATGACCACTTTCTTTCCCGTTGCCATCGACTCATTTCGACGCTGGAGGCGTAGTGGCAGTCGTAGCGACTGGGGCGGTCACAACCGAATCCGACCCGCTGACAGGTTGCGCTTCTGCATCATTTTCTTTTCTCGCGCGCGCAGCTTTATTGATCGCACGCTCGATCGCTTTTTCCGCCTGCTTATATTTGTCGCTCTCTAAAATCTCCCGCTTGATTACTTCCTGGGTAATTACATCACGAATTTGTTCGGGCTCAATCTTAACGTCGGGAGAAACCCTCTTCAGCTCACGCTTAATGGTATTGAGCACTGATTCGCTGAGGATCGCCGCACCAATATGAAAACGACTGAGAGCCTGCTTTTGTTGATGGAAGTCGCCTACCGCTGATTTAGCCCACCCTTCTTTGGTCAGAAGATAGAGAAATTGAAGATGGGTTTCATCCTTGGCGTCCAAAGTTGAGAAATCAAATTCGCATACCAATTCCTGATCGATCGGCTTTGCAAAAATCACTTTGTAGATTCGCCAGTGTATGCCGTTGCTCAGAACCACCCAATCAACGCCTTGATTGGCCGCATAGTCGATGGCCTGCTTAACATGAGCATCTTTTAATTCTATGCCGATAGCCTTGGCCTCGACCAACACGGCAAGCTTTCCTTCCAGAGTGATGGCGAGATCGCAATAGGTGCTGCGGATCGCAAACTCACTCGTGATCTCTGCATATTTTTCATATCCGAAAACCTCTGCGAGCAAGTCGTTAAGAATGACAACGGTGTCCGACTCATTGACGTCCTTGCTCTTCGCCATCGCGAGCACAGGTTGGAATTTCTTGATTCCAGCAATCAGCCGGGTTTCGACGCGCTTCGGGATTGATGCCATAAACAATGAGATAGTGTGCGCGACGCGGCCCCGTCGCGCAGGCAGCAAGTCTCACTTCAGCATTATATGCAATCCAAGAGGAAGCCAGTCACGGGGTCAGGTAGCCGGACGGGGGCAGGTCGAGTATCTTGGGAGCCGAGCCGGGGTCATGCTTTACCATTAACCTTCGCCGTGGCGGGAAGAGGATCTGGCTGCGGCAATTAACGCGCAGCCCTCTCGGGAAGGCCTGGACCGGCCAACAATCCGTTTGCCTCACGCCCACCATCCGGCTTCATTCCTCCCATGCCGCGCAAGCTCAGTGAAATTGTCGAGGAGGCCCGTCAGCTGCCCTACGGGGAGCGCGCCGAACTCATCGAGCAGCTGATCGCCGACAGCGCCAAAAACCCCGACCCGGAAATCGAAAAAGTCTGGACTGATGAAGCCCGGCGCCGAATCAAGGAGATCGAAGAAGGTAAAGTGAAGGGCATCCCCCTCGACGAGGCGCTGGCGCGAGTGCGCAAGACCGTTGGGCTGTGAAACCGGTCATCCTCCATCCCGAGGCGCTTGAGGAATTCGACGCGGCGGCGGCACACTACGCGAAGATCGACTCGGCGCTTGGCCAGAGTTTCTACAACGTCATCGATCAGCTGATCGCCGAAGCCTGTGCATCGCCCGGCGCCTTCCGCTTCTACTGTAAGCCCGCCCGGCGGCACTTCACCCGTCAGTTTCCCTACGGCATCATCTACCTCGAACGCCCCGCCGACATCTGGGTCGTCGCCGTCATGCCCCTGCGCCGCAAACCCGGCTACTGGCAGCACCGGCTCACTTGACTCGGCTACGGACCCGAGCCGGGGGCAGGGCTCGCAGGACGTCAGGTCTTGACTCTTGACTCATCGGGCCAACGGAAGGGATCAGCTTGCCCATTTCCCCCTCAATGGCGCCGAACTCGGAGTCATCCAGCCGGAAACCAAAGACCTCCAGGCTGGTGATCGTTCCAAAATCCAGTGACCCTGATTTCCTGACCGGAAGGCAGGGCGGTTTTGATGAAAAACCCCGGGGGGCATGACGTCCACCGGGGTTGGCTGGCCGCCCCCATCACTTGATGGGCACGGGCCTCTTATTTTATCTCGGTCACAATGACGGTGAACGGCTTGGTGCCCACATTGGTGGTCATGTGCGTTACCGCCGGGGACCACATGCCCTGCCCCGCCTTCAATTCCGCCACAGTGGTTGGCTGGCCCTTGATTTCCACCTGCATCTTCACATCGGTCACCGCGTAGACCGTATACGGCGGATGCGAGTGCCAGTCCGCCACAGCGCCAGGGGCAAAGGTTATTTCCGAAACGTTGACATGCTCGTTATCGACAATGACCCGCTTGGTAACGCCGGGCCATGGTTGTTCTTTTTTGTCCTGCGCCCGGGCGGTTGGGACGAACACAAACGCGGCAAGCGTGAGTGATGACAGTATCAGCAGAATTGCTCTTTTCATTTTCGACTAGGTTGAGTTTGTGCCTACTCTATTCGGTTTTCAGCGACCCCGTTTTAGTAGAGGATAGTTTCTTGCCCCGACCTTACAAGGCTCGAACGGCCGGGTCGCCGGGTAACGAAACCATTTTGCGATTCAGCCGAACCCGGGGGCAGGGCCCGAGCTGGGGTCTTGCTTTCCATTAACCTTCGCCCAGCCAAGACGGTCCCGCCCGCCTCGCGCTTGCGCCGCCCGATCCGATCTGCGCGCCTTCGTGACTCTGCGGCTTTGCGTTAGTAAATTGAAACATTCAAAAACCTGGCCTTCCCCGCCACCGGCCAATTCATCCGGATTTCACGGTGGATTCATCAGCCCTTCACGCGACAGGTGCACCTTGGGCGCCCATGGAAACACAACCTCTGCAAGGAAACTTTATGAAGCCCTCTGTTAAGAACCTGGTCCTGGCGCTCGGCCTCGGCGCCATCGGCGTGGCCCTGGTCGCCGCCGGCATCTACGCCGGGGAAACCGACGACGCCCCCGGCGCGGCGCTCCTGGGTCTCCTGTTGATGATCGGCTTGGTGGCCCTCGGCGTGAAGACCGCACGTCGCAAGACGTGACGCCAGTCTCTCGCGCGTCGCGAGCCGGACCCCAAGGGACATGCGCCTTTTCGTGCCTTCCATCCCCGGCTTCCCGCACTCAGTCCTGCGCAAAGATGAGCAACGGTGCGAAATTGCCCTGATCCGCCTGACGCACTGCCTCGATATAGTGCTGGCGCACGTCACCCTTGGCCGCCAAGTCGCCGCCGGCACCCCACGTCAGCTCCTTCCCGCCCCGGGCGGCAACGATAACGTCGGCCAGCAACCGCGCATGCCGGCCGTTGCCGTTCGGCCAAGGGTGAATCACCACCAGCTGGTGGTGCAGCCGCACCGCGACCTCGGGTAAAGCATAGGTCGCGTGCTCCCATTGCGCCTTCGCATCCGCCAGCGCGTTATGCATGCCCTCGGTTAACCGCGGCACCGCCCAGCCGAGGTTCCGCTCCGTGCTACGGTAGCAGCCGGCCCACCGCCAGACCCGGTTGAACATCCGCCGGTGCAATTCACGTGCGAAGGCGTCGGTCAGCAAATCGTCGCGCCGCAACCCGCGCGGCTTCATCGCCCAGACCCGCGCCTCGTTGATGTTGTGTCGCTCAAACAGGTTCAGCTCCGCGCGGGTGCTGATGCTGGGAAGCAAATCCCGCCGCTCCTCCTCGTTCAGCGGCGTCGCATGATCGTCAGCCTGAAAAAGATCCGTGCTCACGGTTCCTTCTTCATGGGAAGATCGCCCACGGCCTGTCCTTCGAGCGCCATGGAATGCTCGCTGGCCTGCAAGTGCTTGAATTCGGGGTCGTGACGTTGCGCCAGCTCCGCATAAGTTCGCGCCACGGCCACACGCGGCACGATGAAATAGATCAATTCACAATCCATGGCCCCGGCCGCACGCTGCAGCGAGTTGAGGCTGATCGTGCCCTGTTTCTCTGTTTCCTCAAATTGCGCATAAGTCTGACGAGCCACGCCGAGCTTGTTGGCGATGTCGCCTTGCTTGATTCCAATCGCAGTTCGCACCGCACGCAGCCAGCCATGCACGGGCTTCCCTGCGGTCGCTTCTGCCGTTTTTAAAATGAGCAGCCGTTGATCAAGTCCAGTAACGAGAATGTCGCGCGCTATGTCTTTCATGCAGTATATGAACTGCATATTTTGTATAAAAACAAGCTATATACTGCCATATACATAATACTGTAGTATATAAACTGCTTTTTGAAAAATCTTCAGCTTCTAAAAGAGGACTGAACCGAGCAAAGAGGACAGGCGTGGAAATTGATATTCGTCCGGTAGGTGCAGTGCTGACATCAGTCGCAATCTGCACCGTTTGGCTGGCCCACCGCCACCGGCCAATTCCTCTCGATTTCACGACCCCTTCATCAACCCTTCACATACCTCCGGCACCCTGAACGCCCATGAAAACCAAGGACTTTCTGATCGTTGCCCTCGCGCCGTTGCTCGTGCTGATGATCCCGCTGGTGGCGATGCAGTTCACCCCGGAGGTGAAGTGGACCTTTTCCGACTTCGTCGTGATGTGGGTCCTCCTCGCCGGCACGACCTGGTTCTTCCGGCTGCTGGTGACGAGAAAGGCGGCCAGCCTTACCTTCCGGCTGGGCGCCGGCCTGGCGGTTGCCACGGGCTTTCTCATGACCTGGGTCAGCCTCGCCGTCCAGATCATCGGGCACGACAACCCCGCCAACGTCCTTTATCTCGGCGTGATCCTGCTCGGTATGGCCGGCGTCGGCTTCGCGCGCTTCCAGCCCGCGGGCATGGCGCGCGCGGCGTTCGCCACGGCTGCGGCCACATTCCTGGTGCCCGTCTTCGCGGTCATCACGTGGCCCGGCGACTTCAGCCCGGGGATCCCGCAGGTTTTCATGCTGAACGGCTGCTTCGCGATGATGTTCGCCGGCTCGGGCCTGCTGTTCCGCCACGCGGCGGGCCAGCCCGGTGGCTCCGGCCTGGCAACGGTCGCTTGAAGACCCGGTCCCTCCGGCATCGCCCCGGCTAATTTGTAATATAATACGTTACAAATTTCCTGATCGAACGGGAGCGCAAGCGCGACTTCCCGAATTAGCCGGGCCAGGCGACGGGAGTCATTTCTTGGGCGGTTTTTCAGCTTCCACCGGTTTCTCGTCCGGCGCTTTTGCCGCCACCGCATTGCTGTCCGCGCTTTTTCCGCTGGGCAGGATGTTGTCGGCGTGCACCGAGCCCTCGACCGTGGGATTGAACGCGCGGATGAAACCATGCCGGAAGAGATTGGCGATCGTGGTGAGCATACCGACCTTCGCGTCGCCGAACTTGCCTTCAAACGGGATGCGGGTGGCCAGCTGGTCGCGGGATTTGTCCTTCACCACCCACGTGAAGGCGGCGACGAGGCGCTCCCAGATCAGCGCGCCCATGCCCTTCTCCTTGTCCTCGATATTGCTGAAGTCGAGGTCCTCGAAAAACGGCTTTACGTAACCCTGGAACCCGCCGTCGCGCCCGGCCATCTCGCCCACCAGGCGGAAGTTGCCCCGGCCCACATCGACATTGGCGTAAGCCTGGAGCGATTCGTTCAGCGCCGGCAGGTTCACATTGTCGAGCTTCAGGGTGAGGTGAAAATGCGGTTCCGCCGCCAGCGGCTCCGCGAGGAGCAACAGTTCCAGCCTTCCCGCGCCGAGGCTGTCGCCTTCGATGATGATCCTCGCCGGAAACTCCCCGTCCTCAGCCTCGTCCGCCCGGTTGCGCAGACCGGTGGCGCTCACCCGCATGTGCGTGATGAACAAATCCACCTTCGGCTCCCGCGTGTGGTTCATGTAGCGCAGGAGACCGTCGGTGATTTCCAGATGGGTGATGTCGATCGGGATTACGTCCTGGATCACGTCCTGCCAGCGCCGGTCCAGGTCGGTCTGGCTCTCCTCTTCGCTGGCGCCTTTCACGAAATGGATCTGGCCCTCGTCGACCTGGATGTCGCTCACGAGCCGGCGGCGCCACAAATCGCGCCAGGCGATGGAAATGTCGATGCCCTTGGCGCGGAAAAAGGGTTCCTCCACCCGGCCGTCTTGCCGGAGAATGCTAAACCCGTGCAGGCTGTAGGCGCCGCGCCACAGATGGATGCCAACTTTTTCCACATGCCCGGTGTAACCCGGGATTTGCTCCAGGCGGTCGTTCATCATTCGCTTGATGACAAAAGGCAGGGCGATCCGCGCCGTCAGCAGGACGGCGGCGACCACCGCGACGGTGATAACAACTTTTCGCGGCCAGGAACGGACGCGTCGAATGATCGGATGGGTTAGGACCGGCAAGGTGCTTGAACGATACGCCATCGGTGCCGCTGCGGCTATAAGGCGTTGCCCTACCCCGCGGGCGGGTAAGTCCTGCGCCGGCGTCATAGCCGTGCCACACGTCCGATGCCCTCAGGGTTCTCCGACCATCGGATAGGCCACCCATGCGCAGGCGACGAAGAGCCCGTAAATCCCGAACAGGCCCAGCATGAGAAACGGGGCGGCGCGCCGTTCGTCCTCGGGAATAGGCCCGAGCGGACACTTGCGCAGGAACACGACATAAGCTGCGCCGGCCAGGAACATGCCGGCGATGACATCGGCGACGTAGTGCTGCTTGGTGAACACCGTCGAGGCGGCGATGAGCATGGCCCAGAGGATGGCGACTATCCCCACGCCCCGGTGCACGCGACCGCAGGTCAGCGCCGCCACAAAGGCGGTCGCGACGTGGAGGGAGGGAAAGCAGTTGCGCGGCGGATCGGCGTCATAGATGCCCTGCAGGAACCAGGCGAAAAAGCCTTTTCCATCCACCTCCTCGCTCCGCGGGGCAATGGTCGGATACACCAGAAAACAAACATACCCGACACTCCACACCATCAGCCAGGCCAGGAAGGTGCGACGGATGTGCTCTTCCTGACGCATCATGAGCAGGGGCAGGAAAGGGCTGAGGAGGTAGGAAAGATAGATCACCGACCAGGCCGGCTGCACGGTCACCATCCGGTCCAAGGCCAGTTCGGGCGCGTGCATCATCCGGTCATTTGTCACCGCAGCGATGACGAGATAAAAGGGAATGAGCACCATGAGTGTGACCGCGGGCAAGACCACGCGGGGGCGTAGCGGATAGGCCCGGGTCAGCATCTTCCCGGCCAAATTCCAGCCGGAGCGATCTGCATCGGGGGCGGGCAAATTAACTCTCACCAGCGAAGCATAATTCTCCGAAGTCGCGGCGTAAAGTCGCAAAAGAAATCGGGTTTATAAGTCTTTCAGTCAATTCCCTGTGCTCCGCAGCACGCGCACCCGCTCCCGGCCCAGGCGCACCGAAAGACCATGTCCGGCACATAATCCTCCACCATGTCGCAGCCGTCGGCAAAGAGCGCCGTCAGGGCTCCCGAAGCCACCCGCCCGACCTCCCTTTTCGAATTTTCGTGATGAAAGTCCGTCTCAGGGCCGGATGGTTTCCACGAAGGCCAGCTTGCCGTTCTTCACCGTGATGATGGCCGCTTCCTTGTCGGCGTCGCGCGAGGCGTTGATCGTGGTCTTGCCGGTCACACCCGGGAAATCCTTCGTCGCCGCCAGCGCCGCGCGCAAGGCCGCCGGCTCCGTCGTGCCGGCACGCTTCATGGCATCGGCCGCCAGTTTCACGGCGTCGTAGGTCAGGGCCGCCAGCCCGTTGGGCGCGGAGCCGTGCCGCTGCTGGTAGGCCTCGACGAAGGCGCGTGACGCCCCGCCAGTGTTCTCCGTGGCGAAATGCGTCGAGTAATACACACCTTCCATCGCGGCGCCGCCGATCTCCAGCAACTGGGGCGCCTCGAAGCCGTCACCGCCGAGCAGGGTCGCCGTGATCCCGAGTTCCTTCGCCTGCCGGGCGACCAGCCCCGCGGCCACATAATAGCCGGGCAGGAAGATGGCGTCGGGCTTGGCCGCGCGGATGGCCGTCAGCTGGGCGCGAAAGTCCGTGTCGGCGCCGGCGTATTTCTGCGAAGCCACAATCTCGCCGCCGAGGGCCGTGAAGGTTTTGGCAAAATACTCCGCGAGCCCCACCGAGTAGGGCGCGGATGCATCAATGATCAGCGCCGCGCGCCTGAGTCCGAGCCGGCGGTGCGCGAACGCGGCGATGACGTCTCCCTGGAACGGGTCGATGAAACAGACGCGGAAAATGGCGTCGCCGGACTGGGTGACCTTGGGATTGGTGGCGGCCGGCGTGATCAGCGGGATCCCGGCCGCCTGCGCGACCGGCGCGGCCTCGAGCGTCCGGGCCGATGAGCACTCGCCAATCAACACCGCCACGTGGTCGCGGGCGATCAGTTTTTTCGCCGCCGTGGCCGACTCGCCCGCGAGCGAACGGTTGTCCTCGACCACCAGCGCGACCGGCCGGCCGAGCACCCCGCCGGCCGCATTCAGTTCGTCCACCGCCAGCCGCGCTCCGCGCAGCGAGACCTCGCCAAACGAGGCGTCGCGCCCCGTGATGGACATGAAGAAACCGATTTTCACCGGCTCGACGGCGAAACCGCCCGCCAGCAGGATGCACAGCAAAAGCCCGGATTTCATGACGCGTTTCATGCCGCGAGAAAGACAGGTTCACCGCCGGACTACGAGCCTGTCCTCCGGCCGGCGTGTTCTGTCGTCTGCCTGCCAGCCAGCGCCTTGGCGGCGGCTGGTCCTCCGCTCAGGCCGTGTAATGCCGCAGGAAATTCCGCACATCGTCCGGCACGGTTGCCGCGAGATTGGGCACGACCCAGTTGAACAGCCGCTGGATTTCCAAGGCCTTGGCCGGCGTGGCCGGCCGGGCGGCGTCGGCATCGGAGCCGGACAGATATTCCACCAGCCGCCCCCGGGCCGCCCGCACCAGGCAATCTTTGAGCAGGAATTCAAAGGCCGACACCTTCCCGTCCGATTGATTCCGCCAGAGGGTGAGGCGGGATTGCCGGCCGCCGACATATTGTTCCACCAGGTATCCGGAATCATCCGGCTTGGTTTTCTTGAGCTGCGGCTTGAGGGTGGCGCCCAAGGCCACGATCTCGAGGAATTGCCGGTAGGCATTGCGGGTCCCCTCGTCGTTGATCACGTGCTGCAGGCCGAAATGAATGCCGTCCCGCTCCACGCGAACGTTGGTGATGCGGCAGGGCACCATCAGCTTGAAGTTTTCCAGGCTGAGGCTGAGTTCGCAGATGTCACCCCGGGCCGCCAGGGCCGCCGCGCCGAGCTGGATCCGCCCCCCCAATGCGGAGCAATTGATCAGGCGGCCTTTCCAGTTCCAGCCGCCCTGGGCTTCGCTCATGGGCGGCCGGGCATTGCCGCGCCCGCCGAAGTCGAGCGCCGCCTTCAGGGGAAACTCGGGATTGATCGCCAGCCGTTGGTCACTGCGGCGCTCCTTCCGCACGATTGCACTGCCGGCCTCGGGCTCCTTGAGAATGCGCTTGAAGAATAGCATCGGCAGGTGGCCGAGCTTGAGCCCGCCGGTGGCCTGACGTCAACCGCCGCGTCGCCGCGTCGGTGGGTCCGCGAGCGGGCCGCCCACGGAATACTTACGGAATCTTTGCCTCGAAGATATTCTGGCCGAGCAACTGGCGCCTCCCGACGGCATGACCAGCGTTCCGTGCCACCCGAATCAATGCGCAACCTATTGGTCGCCGGAAGCAACGGCCGCATCTGACGAGTAACGAATGACGTTACCCAACTCCGCCACACGTTCCTCCCTCCGCCGGTCCTCCGCCGGGCTCGCGCCGTAAGTCAACTTCTGGGGCCAGCCGTCCGGGGAATCCTCACAATTTTCCTGCCGGCCGTAGGGCGTGATATCGAGGAGGCTGTAGGCGTTTGTCACGCCCTCCACGCCGCGGGCATAGGTCGAGTAAGTGTGGAAAACATCCCGGCCCATCCGGAAAAACACGCTCAGCCCGTGCGCCTCGCCCGTCGTCTGGCCGGGCGCCTGCTTGGCTTCCAGCTGCGCTTTCGTGCGGAAATTGTATTCCACCGGCGCCACCTTCGCGTCGAGAGTGGCGTGAAAATCGTAGTTGAAGTCGCTCCCCTGCGAGGAAACCCACGTGATGTCCCAGCCCTTTTTCTTCTGGTAGGCCCTGAGCTTGTCGAGCGGCGCACGCGAGATAACCACAAACGTCGTGTGGCGCTCAGCCAGCATCGACAGATCGCCCAAGGCATCCACGTAACCCGTGCAGCCCGGGCACCCCTTGCTCCACTTGGGATCAAACATGAAATGATAAACGATCAGCTGGCGCCGGCCGGCAAAAAGGTCGCGGAGACTTTGTTTTCCCTGCGGGCCTGCGAAGACATATTCCTTGTCGAGCCGCACCATCGGCAACCGGCGGCGCGCCGCCATCACGCGGTCGTGCTCCTTCGTGAGTCCCTTCTCCTCCGCCAGGTGCCAGCGCCGGCTCACGAGCCATTCCTCGCGCGAGACAACCCGGGGGTGCGGCGGTTTTTTCAAAATGACCGCAGCGGGCTGGGCGCTTTGGGGCCAGCGTGAACGCCGAAGAGGGGGGCGGGTTGAGGTCGGCATTTGAGTGAGAATAGATGGAGCATAGCCCGTTCGCCCGCCGGACTCCATGGGGCTCAAGCCTTCCGTATTTGGACCCAGCGTAACAGGGAAACGAGACCGTCCCGCCATGGGGCTCTCCACCAAACGACCCTCAGCCTTTGACAGGAGAGCGCTTGCCCGGCCTTGGCTGGGGTAACGGCCCACTGCCTGCGTTGGCCGGGGAATGGCATCATCCCTGCCCTGTCCTATGAAAACCGTCCTGATTGTTCTCGGGGTCCTCGTCGGCGTGGCCGTGGTGGGAGCCCTTTTCCTGACCGGTCAATACAACAGCCTCGTCAACCGCGCCCAGGCCGTCGATGCCCAGTGGGCGCAGG
>JBKJRX010000004.1:0-20781 GCA_046593155.1 Lacunisphaera sp. | reverse complement strand
TCGAGATTCGGCAGGCCTCCTTCGGTGAGGAAATTACCATCGGAGGCTCCCCCGCCGTGCACCCACGTGAAAGGCGGCACACCCACGTCCCGCGCCGCCCGCTGCCACTCCGGAAAGACGGCCTCCTCGGCCGGCAGGCATTCCTTGGGCGGGCGGTTGAAACCGCCCTTGAGTTCGAGCCGAAAGCCTTCGCGGGCGTTGACCCGGTCGGCCAGGGTTTGCAAGCGCGCGAGCAACAGCTCGCGCTCGGCCACCTTGGTGATGCGCAGGTCGATCACCGCGACCGCGTGGTCGGGCACGACATTCGTCGCCGGGCCGCCACCCTGCATATTGGCCACGTTCACCATCACCCCGGGCATGTCGGCCGGAATCCGCGAGGCTTCGAGCAGGAATTCCGCGAGCGCGAGGACGGCGTTGCGCCCGTCGTTCGGCACCTTGGCCGCGTGGGAGGCGCGGCCGTGGCAGGTGGCCGTGAGTTCGCCCGTGCCCTTGCGCGAATGAATGATGTCGCCGGAGGGACGCGCGGGCTCGAAGACAAAGCCAAACTGGTGCCGACGCGCCGCCTCGCGGAAAAGGTGAACTGTGCCGTGGGAGCCGGTTTCCTCGTCAGGGGTGAGCAGGACCTCCCAGCCCAGGTTGGCGGCGTGCGGCGTTTGTTCGAATGCCTGGAGCGCGGCGAACAAAGTCACCAAACCGCCCTTCATGTCGGCCACACCCGGGCCGTTCAGTGTGTTCGCGTCGAGCCAGCGGCATTGCTGGAAGGAGTTGTCCGCCCCGTAAACCGTGTCGTAATGGCCGCAGAGGAGCACCTGCCCCGCCGCTGCCGGGCGCATCCGGACGCTGAGCGCCCGCACCCCCGCCGGGTTGAAACCGGGCGCATCCGCGGGGATCTCGGTAATGACGGCCGCCGGAAAAGCGCGGGCGAAATTTTCCCGGAGCGCGGCGCACATTTTTTTCAAGCCGGCGAAATGTGCCGACCCGGAATTGATCGCCGCCCAGCGTTCGAGCAGGCCGCCGAGTTCGGCGGTGCGCGCAGGGAGCGACGCGATGGAAGGAGGGACAGACATGATTAAAATCGTTCTCCTAATCTTACTCTTTCTCGTTCTCTGATTGGAAAACTGCGCGCTGGAATGAAATAGAGAGAACGAGTAAGAGAACGAGAACGATCAGAATCCCGCGGCCTTGCCATCCGGCAGCGTCACGCGCGGCGTGTCGGCGCCGTCGATCTGCCGGAGCTTCGCCCAGGGATCATCCTCCAGCCGGAGGAACTTGAATCCGAGCAGGCGCGCCTTGCCGGCAGCGTCACGCTCGGCGTTGTGTGCGGTCTCGCGGGCGATGAATTGTGCCATGGTCTCCTCGCGCACGGCGGGCTCGGCGGAGTGGATGATGTGCAGCGTGCCGTCCGGGCCGTGCGCCACCAGTCCGACGTGCCCGACCCAGGCGCTGCCGCCAAAGGTGTCGTTGACCGGGGCGCCGGGTTTCACGATTCCGCGGACGATATTGATGAAATCCCCGTCGCGCAGGTGGGCGGTGACCCGCCCGATCTCGGCATAAGGCAGATAGGCGTCGCGGTGAACCTCGACCGGCTGGGGCACGGCGAGCTGATAGCGCCCGAGGAGAAACTTGGCCCGGTCGATCTTCTCCTCGAATTTCACCGCACGGTCGCCGGCGATCCCGGCGGTGATTTCATGCGCGAGCCAGCGGTTGGAGGGATTCCAGTCCACCTCGGTGTAGTGATTGCGGGTGGCCACGCCGATGCGGCCGTCGCGGTAGCGGAGGCGTTGCAGCAGGCGCATGAACCCGCTCCAGTCCCGGCTCAACGCCATGGCGTAAATATGCTCGGTGAACACCAGGCAGTCGCTTTTGCCGAGGCAATAGAGCGGCTGCGGGTCATGGGTCTCGAACGGCATTTCGCCCAGCAGGTAGAGTTCGTAAGGCTGGCCGATATTCTTGCGGGCCAGGTGCATGATCCGCTTCCGCAGATCCGGCTCGGTCGCCTGCAGGTGGCCGAGGTAGCGCCCGGTTTCCGCTTCCGTGAACTGGTAGAGCGGCTTGCCGAGCAGCGGCTGGATCGGGTCGGGCCGGGCCGCCGGCTCCGCGGCGAAACCAACGGAGGCGGCCAGCAAGGCGGTCAGAAGATGCAGGGTGGATCGGTTCATGAAGTGATTGGCAAAAAAAGGGGCGATCCATGGCGGACCGCCCCGGTGATTAATCAAGTCCGTCTTAGAACTGGCCGGTGATGCCGATCTTGATCGCGAGCGGGGCGATCAGGAGCTGGCGGGTCCGGGCTGGATCGTAAGTATAGTGAATGCGTCCGTTCTCGGTGAAGTTATTGATGTTCAGGAACACGGTCGCGTCGGGGCGGATCTTATAGGAGGCTCCCACGCTCATGGTGGTCAGACTTTTCGCGAACGCGTTGAGCCCAGGCGACGTGGCACTGGCATTGGTGAGCGGAAATTCACCGGTATAATTGACGTCAAAGGACGCGCTGAGCTTCCGGTAGGTGTATTGCAGGCCGGCGTTGAAGGCCTCCGGGATGAAGTTGGCCAACTTGCTGCCTTGGACCAGGGTGGTGCCGGCAAACTTGCCCTCAGTCTTGAGGCGGGTGTAGTTCGCCCGCAATGTGAGGCCCTTGAGCGCCCCGGGCAGAAAGGCCAGCCGCTGCTTGAAATCGATCTCGAAGCCGTCGACCTTGGCGTCACCAATGTTGCTCGGGGCGAAGATCGTATAGCCTCCGTAAAGCCCGTCGAAGCCGTTGTCGGGTGTGTTGGGCACCGAAAGGCCAAGATTCAACGCACTGCTGATGTAGTCGGTGATCTCCTTGCGGTAGACGCTCACCGTGAACACGCCGTTGTTTTTGAAATAATACTCCAGCTTGAGGTCGATGTTCTCGGATTCCTGCGGCTTGATCGACGGGTTGCCGATCGTGACGGTCTGGGTCGTGTCGTTAACGGTGATAGCCGGCACGAGATTGCCAAGCAGGGGCCGGCCGTAGCTCGTGGACCAGCTGGCTCGCGCCTTCAAATTCGGCGTGATATCGTAGGCGAAGTGGATGCTCGGAAAAACCTTCCGATAGTCGCCCTCAGTCGTCTGCTGGGCGAAATCCAGGGCGGCGCGCCTGACATGGTCGGGTTCGGTGGCGATCGGGGTGGACCGGGCGCGGAAAAAAGTGAAGGTATCCGTGGTCACATTTTCGACGCGAACACCCCCGAGCACGCTCAGCCGGCCAAAACGGGCCGAGCCCTGAAGATAGCCTGCATCCACGCCCTCCTCCATGATGCGGCGATTGGTGTAGTTCTGGACGACGGTGAAATTGGTGTCCTCATACCACAGGGTGGCATCACCCAGCGTCTTGCTGACCGCCGCGGGCTCATAGACCGGCAGGCGCGTGCCGCCGTGCTGCCGCTCGAACTCGCTGATGGTCATCAGCGGAGCGGTCAGCACCGAACCGACCACCCCATACCAGCGGCGGGGGCTCATGTTGCGGTTGTTGACCCGGCGGTTCACGGTATCGAGGCCGGCCTTCAGCACGATCGGAATGCGGGTATCCAGGTTATAGGTCCCATTCACAAAGGCGCTGACCTCATTGGTATCGGTGAAGGTGCTGCGCTTGACGTAGACCGCGGAGGTGACCGGGACGGGTTGGGTGGTGGTGTTTGCCGCCGTGACGACGAACGGCGTGTAACTGGCCGGGTCATACACGTTCGGGCCGGAGAGCTGGGTGAAAACGCGGCCGTTCAGGTTGGAATTGTCGAGGGTGAAGCCGATGGGATCCCGCGTGCGGGTGTCCAGCATACCGCCCTGGTTGGAACGGCCCGCGCCGGAATCCCAGTGCGTGTTGCTCCAGCGGTAGCCGTGGTCGATCTTGAATCGGCCGAAGTCATGCTCGAACATGAGTGTGCCGGTCGGATTCTTGCTGACAAAGGAGATATCCCAGTTCGACAGCGCCATGCTCGACCCAGTGACATGGCGGATCTCGGTGCGGTTCACGGAATAGCCGGGGAGAATGGCCCCGGTGCCGGTGGGCTGGCCGTTGGTGTCAAGGGTGGCGACGACCGCGTTGCCGGCAAAGGGGTTCACCCGGGTGCGCAGGTAGTGCGGCTCGGATCCGGCGTTGTAGATAAACCGCAACGAGACCGTGGTGCGGTCGGACCAGCGATAGTCCGCCCGGGCACTGAAGGCGGCAATGTAACGCGAGTTGATGCCGCTCCGCTTGTCGTAATCCCGGAAACTTGCGATCGCATTGGTCGTGTTTTCATACTGCAGGAAATCGTAGTCGATGGAATTGACCACGTTCTGGTAGGAAGCATTGAGCGAGAGACCGAGGTTGCGCGAGCCGCCGAGCACGTTGAAAATCTGCGTGAAGCCCACGCTGAGGTCGGAATTGAACGGATGCTCCGCCAGCGAAGCGTTGCGATCCGCAAACGAAGGGAAATAGCGGCCGCTGGCGTTATAGTTGATGCGCCGGTTCTCCTTCATGGCCAGGGGGGATTTGGTCTTGAGGTTGATCTGGCCACCGAGGGAGTCGGCGCGCTTGTCCGGGGTCTGGCCGAGGATCACCTCAATCTGCTCATACATCGAGCCGGAGAAGGAATGCAGCGTGGCCGTGCGGCCGTCGCCACCGACACCGGTCGAGGACATCCCGTCGATGTTGAGGCGCGTGTAACTCGCCGGCTGGCCGCGGATGCTGATGTTGTTGATGAGATTATCCTCATCCGTGGTGAAGGTGATGCCAGGCAGGCGAGACGCCAGTTCGCCGACATTCTGCGTGGGCAGAATGCCCCACTCGTCGAACGCGGTGACGTTTTTCACGTTGAGGGCATTGCGCTGCTCGGTGACGGCGAGCGCCTGACCCTCCTTGACCGTGGAAACCGTGAACTTCTCCATGACGAGGACATCGGAGCTTTCCATCTCGACCGCGAGCGCAGCCGGGCCGCCGCTGACGTCCACCGACTGCCTGGCGTCAGCGAAGCCTTCATAGGAAATGACGACCTCGACCGCCTGGGCGGGCATATCGTAGAGCACGAAGCGCCCGGTGTTGTCGGTCAGCGTGGTCCGGTTGAGCGCGGGCACGGTGACGCGGGCGCCCTGCAGGGCGTTGCCGGTGCTTTTACTGGTCACGGTGCCGGAGATTTGGGCCCGCGAGGCGGCCGGCTGGGCGGTGGCGACGACCGGGGTCAGCGTGACAAGGATCGCGATCAGGCTCAACAGGCTCGTTGTGGTGCGCAACAGCCGGGCAGGCAGGAAGGACAAACGACTGACAATTTCGTAGCACATGGGTGGTGGGTGTTCGCGCGGCCAGTGACAAAGGGGGGAGCCGCGCAGATTGGGTTGGGTGCACAATGCATAAAATCAGCCGCCCGCCCATCCAAGTATATTTCTAAGGCGCCCGGGCGGGACGGAATCGGTCTAGAGCGTGAGTTTGGGGCAACTGGCATTTTCGTTAAAAAGTTCGTCATTCCTGCCAATGGTTTTTGACTCTCGAAACCGTGTTTTGCGGACCGGCCAGCCTTTATTTCGCGGCATGACTTGAAGGTGGAACCCGGCCTCCGGCCGGGTTTGTTTGATGCGCGGCGTTGAAAAACCGCTCCGGAGGCCCGGTGCCACCTCCATAATTCCCGCCAAAGAAAAGGGGCGATCCGTTTGGATCGCCCCGATGAATTCAGCAGTTCAGGTCAAATCCGGCTGGCGCTCACTTGAACTTGTATTCCACGGACAGCGTGAACGCGCGGCCGCGCGGGTCGGCGATGCGCGGCTCCCAGCTGCTGCCGGCGCCCGTGTTGGTGTCGTAGGCGATGCTGAACGGCGGATCCTCGTTGAGCAGGTTCTTGATGCCCGCGATGACCGTCAGCTGCTTGTTATAGCGGTAGGTCAGGCTGGCGTTATAGGTGATGTATTCGCGGACCTTCGGGTTGTAGTCCGGGGCAAAGGGCAGGAAGGTGCCGTTGAGGATGCCGGGCGGGATATAGTCCATGTAGCCGGCGCGGTAGAGCTGGCTGACGCGGCCGGTCCACTTGCCCTTTTTGTAGGCCACCGAGCCGGTGTATTTCCACTTCAGGCCGATGTCGCTCGCGCGGGTAAAGCGGCCGACCTCGCTGGCGCCGAGGGGGGCGCTGGCGATGAGGCGGGATTTCTTCTCGAGGAGCTGGCTGACGTTGAGGTCGGCGATGAGCTTGCCGCCCCAGACGTCGAACTCGCCGCGAGCGGTGTATTCGACACCCTTGGTCTGCGTCTCACCGGCGTTGATCGGGCGGGCGTCGATGGCGACAATCTGGTTCGAGCTGTTGCGGAGGATGGCGTCCGGGAACAGGGTGTGGTTGGCGAGGATCACCGAGGTGCCCAGCACTTGGATGGTGCCGGTGCGCTCGACCGACCACCAGTCCACACCGAGGGTGATGTTCTTGACCGGGGAGATCACGATGCCGGCCGACTTCATGTCGGCCTCCTCAGGGAACAGGGTGGGCTTGCCGCCGCTGATGATGTTCAGGGAGTTCGGCGGGATGAGCTGGCCGGTGACCGGGTCGGTCAGGTCGGCGCCGGCATAGATCGAGGTGAAGCTCGGGTCGAACTGCTGCTTGAAGGTCGGCACGCGGAAGCCGGTGCTGTAGGAGCCGCGGATGAGGACCTTGTCGATGGGCGTGAAGCGCAGCGTGACCTTTGGGTTGGTGGTGCTGCCGAAGCCGGTGTAGTCGTCGCGGCGGCCGGCCAGGTTGAGGTCGAGGTTCTTCAGGACCGGGATCTGGAGCTCGGCGAAGACGGCCTTGACCGTGCGGCTGAGGGTGCCGGCGGTGGCGAGGGCGTTGTCGAAGGGCACGAGCAGGATAAGCGAGTCGGCCGTGCTGACGTTGGTGCGCGGGTCGCCGGCGAAATAGTATTCCTCCTTGCGCCAGTCGAGGCCCACGGCGGCCTGGACGGTGCCACCCGGCAGCGTGAAGAGCGGGCCGGAGGTGATTAAGTCGGCCTGGGTGGTGGTGAAGGTGCCGCCGTAGAGTTCGACGCCCGTGGCCGAGGCGGCCTTCAGACCATCCATCGCCGCTTGGGTCTGCGAATAGGAGAAAGGGCTCAGGACCCCGGTTTTGATCAGGTTGGAGAAGGGCAAGGTGTAGTAGTAGCCGTTCAGCAGCTTCGACTTCGACTTGCTCTCGGACTGCGAGACCCCGAGGCGATATTCCCACTCGGAGAAGAACTGCATCGGGATCGGGAGCGGTCCCTCGAGGGCGGCGAGGAAGCGGCGGGTGTCGCTGACGGTGTTGATCTCGCGGTTGCCGCCGGGCAGCGAGCGCCAGCGGAAGGCGAGCGGGAGGCCGCGGTTGACCTCGAGCGCCGGGAAGAAGGCGACGAGGGCGTTGAAGACGCGGGTGTAGTCGGCACCCGTGCTGGGATAGACCATGCCAGACACCGGATTCGGCACCACGGTGCCGTTGGCGGTGGTGGTGGTGGTCTGGGCACCGCTGGCGGTCAGGCCCCCGGCGCTCCACTGACCCGGCGAGAAGCTCTTGCTGGAATCGGAGCGGCCGAGCACGGCCTCAAGGGTGAGGAGGTGGTCCCCCAGTTTGAAGGAACCGCGGCCGACGAAGTTGGTGTTTTTCACGGGCTGCTGGAGCACGGCGGCGCGGCCGGTGTCCCACGCGGAACCGTATTTGCCGTTGCCGGCGGCGGAGGTGGCGCCCCAGAGGATCTCCTCATAGGGGCCCATGCCGTCGAAGCCGGTGTAGCCGGCGGTGTTGGTCGGCAGGTCGATGATGTTGATGCCGTTGACGCGGATGGCGGGATTGGCGGGGTCGATGGGACCGCTGCTGCTGGGCCCGAGGGCTGTGGGCAGGTTGCCCACCGCAAAGAGCGTGGCGATCGGCGTGCCGCGCGTGTCGGGCGAAATGCCGCGACGGGGCTGGAAGGTGTTGACGAAGTCGCGGTCCACGCCGCGCAGGACCTTGTGGTCGGAAAACGCGAGGGAGGCCATGACGTTCCACTTGTCCTTGTTCAGGTCGCCCCAGCCGCCGACGACGGAGTAGCGGAAGACGTTGCCGCCGCCGTCCTGGGTGACGTCGGCCGCGGCATTGGCCACGAGGCCCTGGAAATCGCGCCTGGTGATGAAGTTGATCACGCCGCCGATGGCATCGGTGCCGTAGATGGCGGACGCGCCGTCCTTGAGGACCTCGACGCGCTCGATGGCGGCGAAGGGGATGGAGTTCAGGTCGACCACGCCGCCGTTGAGGCCGTGCGAGGCGACGCGGCGGCCGTTGAGGAGGATGAGGGTGGCATTGGCGCCCTGGCCGCGGAGGTTGGCGGCGGTGGCGCCGTTGTTGCCGCGCTGCGCGCCGGCCACGACGTCGGCGTTCGACGCGAGATTGTCGAGGCCGTTGCCGTTGATGTTGAGATTCATGATGAGCTGCTCCGCGCTCGCAATGCCCTCCTGCTCGAGGTCGAGCTTGGTGAACACGGAGATGGGCAGCGCGCCCTCGTCGGCGATACGCTTGATCATCGAACCGGTGACCATGAATTTCTCCAGCTTGACGGGTTCAGAGTCGTTTGAAGCGGCGGCGCTCTGCGCCCTCGCGGACAGGCTGAGGCTCATGGCGGCAATCGCCGCAATCAAAGCCGATCGGTTCCACAGATAACGTGCGTTCATAGGCAATTCCTGACGGTTTATGTGTATGTGCTGGGGCGGAAACCCGCGCTTCCCCCACTGGTGTGGCTTTCTCTATAGTCCCCCTCGGGCGGCGTCCAAGCAGAATCCTGATTCTTTTTCGGCCCGCTGCAGGCGTTCCGACGCGGGGCCGGATCTTTTTGGCATTTTCGCCAAATACTTCATCATTTCTGACAATGCCCCGCCGGGCTCAGGCCCGGGCCGGGCGCCGGCCGGGCGCGGCTTTCCCGCTGTGCCGAAAAGCGAGCGGGGAGATGCCATAGGCGAGGCGGAAGGCGCGGCTGAAACTGTAGATGGAGGTGAAGCCGCATTGCTCCGCGACCTCGGAGACGCGTTGCGGGCCCAGCCGCAACAGGCCGCACGCCTGCTCCAGGCGCAGCCGCCGCAGGTGCCGGCCGATGCTCACGCCGCACGACGCCCGGAAACGCGCGCGCAGATGGCTTGGGCTGATGCCCAGCGCGCGGGCGATCTCCTTCAGGTTGGGATGCTCGCCGCTGCGCTGGGCGAGCTGGTTGACCCGCATCATCAGCCCCGGCACCGGCGAATTGCCCGGCGCGCGGACGGGCCCCGCCGGACGCAGGCGGCGCAACCTCGCCAGCAACAGCGCCAGCAGCAGCACGGACAGGTCGGCCGTGCGCTCGGTCTCATAGGCCTCCACCAGCTCCGCCGCGAGGGCCTGCAGGGGCGGCGTCAACTCGAACGGTTGATGGCGCAGCGCGTCCAGGGAGGCGGCATCCGTGAGTTCGAAGGTCACGAACAACCAGGCGAGTTTCTCGCGCTGCGGCTCGGTGTAGTGGTGGAACTGGAAAGGAAACACCAGCAGGCCATGCCCGGCCCGCAGCCGGATGGACTGATCGTCGACACACACGGTGACCGCCGTGCGCAGGGCGCAGATCAGCACGAAGCGGTGATGCAGCGCCCGGCCACGGCGCGGGCTGTTGAGGCCCGCCGCCGAGGTGCGCTGAAAACAGACGATGTTGTCCGGCATTATCAGGTTGCTCGCCGGACGCCCCAGCAGCTGGTGCACCGGCTGGGGCAGCCGGTCGACCAGTTTGGCGAGATTGGGGGTGGAGGCGGCTGGCATTTTCGTCAAAAACATCGTCATTTCTGCTATTGGTTCCGCCGGGCGCGAGCCTTATCCTCGGCAAACTGGTGCCACGTGTGCCCTTTCCTACCCATGTCCATCAACATCCTTGAGCGTTGTCATCATGAGCAAGTTCCCCTGGCCGTCTATGGACGCAGCCAGGACGCCGCCCGCGCCGTGGCCGGCGAGATCGCCGCGCTGATCCGGTCGCGCCAGGCCGAAAAACGTGGTGTGGTCCTGGGCCTGGCCACCGGTTCCACCCCGATCAGCCTCTACGCGGAGCTCGTCCGGCTGCACCGCGAGGAAAAACTCAGCTTCGCCAACGTCACTACCTTCAACCTCGACGAATACTACCCGCTGCCGCCGGAGCACGCGCAGAGTTACCGTCGCTTCATGCGCATGCACCTCTTCGACCACGTGGACCTTGACCCGGCCCGTTGCCACCTGCCATCGGGGATCGCCGCGAAGACCGAGGTCGACGCCCATTGCGCCGCCTACGAGGCGATGATCGCGGCCGCCGGCGGCATCGATTTTCAGATCCTCGGCATCGGCCGCACCGGACACATCGGCTTCAACGAGCCGGGCAGCGCGCGCCATTCGCTCACGCGGCTCGTCACGCTCGACCCGCTCACGCGCCGCGATGCCGCCGGCGACTTCGGCGGCGATGCCGCGACGCCCCGCCACGCGCTGACCATGGGCGTCCGCTCCATCCTGAACGCCCGCCGCGTGGTCCTCATGGCCTGGGGCCAGCACAAGGCCGACGTCGTGCGCGCGGCCGTCGAGGGCGAGGTCAACGCCCACGTGACCGCCTCGTTCCTCCAGGAGCATCCGTCGGCCCTCTTCGTGCTCGATGCCGCCGCCGCCGGATCGCTCACCCGTTACCGCACGCCGTGGCTCGTCGGGCCGCTCTCCGACCAAGGCCTGGCCTGGGACGAGCGCATGACCCGCCGAGCCATCCTCTGGCTTTCCCAACTCCGCCAGAAGCCGATCCTCAAGCTCACGGACGATGATTACAACGAGGCCGGCCTGCAGGATCTGCTCGCCGCCCACGGTTCCGCCTACGAGGCAAACCTCATCGGGTTCTACCAGATGCAGCACACCATCACCGGCTGGCCCGGCGGCCGCGATCCGCGCCGCACCAAACCCGGCGACGCCCCGGTCCGGCCGCTGCGCGCGCCCTCGGCCACCGTCTTCCCGAAGCGCGTGCTGGTGCTCGCCCCCCACCCCGATGACGACGTCATCTCCATGGGCGGCACGCTCTGCCGGCTCGTGGACCAGGGACATGAGGTGAACATCGCCTACGAAGTGTCGGGCGCCGGGGCCGTGTCCGACGAGGCGCTGTGGCGCCTGCTCGCCTTTGTGCGGGACAGCGGCCTGGCCGTGGGCGATCAAGGCGGGCGGCTCGACTCGCTTTGCGCCGTCTTGAGCGACGGGCCCACCCCGCCGGCCACCCCCGATTTGTTGAAATGGAAGGGTCTGATCCGGCGCCACGAGGCCATCGCCGCCGCCCGGGTGTGCGGCGTGCCGGAAGCGCGGCTGCATTTCCTGGACCTGCCGCTCTATAATGCCGCCCCGCGCGCCCGGCATTACGGCAGTGAGGACGTCGCCCGCATGAGCGCCTTGTTGGGCAAGTTCCAACCGCACCTCATCTACGCGGCGGGCGACCTCGATGACCCGCACGGCACGCACCGGCTTTGTTTGCAGGTGCTGCGCGACGCCCTCGCCCAGGCCTCCGACGCCAAGGCTCCCTGGTTGGCCGAGACCGAACTCTGGCTCTACCGCGGCGCCTGGGCCGAGTGGCCGCTCGACGAGATCGACCTCGCCGTGCCGCTCAGCCCGCAGGAAGTGCTCCGCCGCCGCCGCGCTATTTTCCGGCACGAGACCCAGAAGGACCAGGCCCTCTTCCTCGGCGAGGACCGTCGCGAATTCTGGCAGCGCACCGAGGACCGCAGCCGCCGGCTCGCCCAGGCCTACAACGCCCTCGGCCTCGCCGAATACGAAGCCATCGAAGCTTTCAAGGGCTACTCGCCGGCGGAGTTCCTGCGCTCCGCGGCGTTCTGAAGTTTGCTGACCACTAATCAGTTTCGCCAACGGCGAAACTTTGGAAATCCCCTCCGACTGATCGTCTCCGGTTGGGGCTTCGGTGGTCGGCTACTCGCCGACCGGCCTGCGATCAGCAGGCCAAGATCTGACTGCGGCGACGATCAGTCGCCGCGCACTCTAAGAATTCATCCCTTGATGAATTCATTGGTGGTTAAAAACTCAGATCTTCAAAAACCACCTCTTTCGCCACAGGATCCAGGCGAAGAGGAAGAACAGCAGCACGAACGCGATCGCGAAGAGCAACGACGCGTTCACCGGGCTGGCGTAGGGCGCGAAGAAACCCTGGTAAAGCCAGGTTTTCAGCGAGACGGCCTTGCCGTCGGCGCCGGCCCATTTGATCAGGAAGAGGAGTTTGCCGACCAGGCCGGCCAGCACAAACATCGCAAGGGCGTTGGAGCCGTAGATGACCAGCGGCGTGGCCCAACGCTTCCAGCCGCGCACGTCGATCAGCCAGTGAAAGGCCGCCAGCAGCACCATCGCCCAGCCGGCCATGAAGACCGCGTAGGAACTCGTCCACAGGTTTTTGTTGATCGGGAAGACGAGGCTCCAGGCCGTGCCGATCGCAAGCAGGATGGCCCCGTCGCGCGCCAGGCGCAGCGATAGCGCGGGGCCACTGAGCGTCCGCAGCAAATGCCCCGCGACCGCCCCCAACAACGTCGTGGCGATCGCCGGGATCGTGGACAGGATCCCCTCGGGATCGAAGCCCGGCACCGGCGCGCCGCTCCACGTGTGGCCCGCCAGCACGTGCGAATCGATCCACCAGGCCAGGTTGCCCTTGGGCTCGAGCATGCCGGCGCCGTAACCCGGGACGGACACGAGCGCGAGCAGCGCCCAATAGCCGAGCAGCAGGCCGGCCGCCCAGCCGAGTTGCCCTTTCCATGTCGTGCGGAGGAAAATTGCGCCGACCACAAGGTAGCATACGCCGATGCGTTGCAGCACGCCGGGGATGCGCAGTTTCGCCAACGAAAAATTATGCGCCGGCAGCAAACCGAACGGAAACGCCGCGAGGAACAGGCCAAACCCGAAGATGATGGCGGCGCGCACCAAGACATGATGGAAAAGCTCCTCCCGGTCGGCCCCCTGCTCAACCCGGCGGGCGAACGACAGCGTCATCGCCACCCCGACGATCCACAGGAAAAACGGGAAGATCATGTCGGTCGGTGTCCAGCCGTGCCACGGCGCGTGGTCCAGCGGCGCATACAGGTGGGCCCACGAGCCGGGATTGTTCACCAGCAGCATGCCCGCGATCGTCGCGCCACGAAAGGCGTCGAGGGAGAGAAGGCGCGAGGGTTGGGCGGAGTTCATTTCAGCAATGTAGGGTCGCCGCCCCGCGACAAGCTCGGGGCCTTGAGCCTGTCGAAACGGCTTGTCGGCGGGCCGCTCGCCGGTAGGGGCGGTTGCCCCCAACCGCCCTCGGGCATCCTAAAGGGCCGTTGAGGGCAACGGCCCCTACCCAAGGTCCGCCGGCAAGCGGCGACCCTACATTGGAACGAAAACCGCCCGCACTCATTTCCCCTCCTTCACCCGCACACCCAAATGATTTCCCACCGACCGCCAGCTGCCACCGGGGACCTGGTTGGTCAGCAGCGTGCCGTCGGCCCGGCGGAAAACAAAGGTGGAGGAACCGCCGCCATCGAGGTTGAGGGCATCCGCCGCGCCCAAGCCGATCATGATGTCCGCCAGTTCGGGCAGCGTGACGCCGATGCTGTGCGCGGGCTGGCGGCCATCGATCACCACCAGAATCAAGGAGCGTCCGTCCGCCGTCACCCCCGCCGCGGTCCGCGGGTGCCGCGCCTTGGGTTGGACCAGCGCGGTCGCCCCCGTGTTGCGGCCGGCGGTGACGAGCAGCGTGCCGGGCTCCCGGCCGTTGTCGCCCGGGCCGATACCGGCCACCGCATCGGTCACCCCGGCCAGGTCGCTCTCCGTCACCCGGGCCACGCGCGCCCGTCCGTCCGCCAGAAAGATCACCGCCGGGTCACCCACACCGCCGACCGTGCGCGGCGGCGAGACCACCACGCCATCGCTCACGCTCAGGCCACGCAGGTCAACCGGCCGCCCGGCGAACCAGCCCGGGTCCTTCTCCCCCGGGGCGGGCTTCACGATGCCCGCAAAGAAATTCGCGTTCACCGCGAGCGTGGTTTGCATCGCATCGGACCACTTCGGCACAGTCAGCAGACGGGCCTCCGTGCCGGGCGGGTTCGCCGCGTCGGGACCCAGGGGGGCTGTCGTCACGATTTCCACCGTGCGATCAGCCAGCCGGACCTTCGCCCACAACCCGCGCACCGGGCCCTCGGGCAGCGTGCGGTCGATGACGCCGGTTTCGATCGGCGGCACGCGCGAGATGCAGCCGGCGGAGAGGAGAACGACGAGGCTGAATACGAAATAATGTAGGGTCCCCGCTTGTCGGCGGACCGCTCCACGAGCGAACCACGGTCCGCCGACAAGCGGCGACCCTACATTCGAACTTATCCACGCAGCCCTCCACTGGATGACAAAGCGTTTCACGTCATCAAACTGCTGGCATTATTTCCCGCCCGGATAACCCGCGATCAGCACCGCGAGTTCATCGAGCGGATCACCGGCCTTGGCGTCGGCCGGCACGGGATGACGGTTCAACATCAGGCTGAACGCGAGCTTCTCGCCCATCGCCGCGGTCACGTAACCCGACAGCGAGCTCGCGTAGCGCAGGGTGCCGGTCTTGGCGTGGACCTTGCCCTCCGCCGCGGTGCCCTTCATGCGCTTGCGCAACGAGCCGTCCACGCCCGCGACGGGCAGCGACGCCCCGAACGCCTCCCGCTCGCGGTGGCCGGCCATGAACTGCAGCAAGCGCGCCGTGTCGGCCGCCGTGGTGAGGTTGTTGCGGGACAGGCCCGAGCCTTCCTCAAAGATCGTGCCGCCCGGGGCGATGCCTGCTGACCGGAGAAACTTGTCCAACGCCGCCACCGCCAGCTCATCGGATTGCCGCCAGACCGGCGTGTCCGCCTGACGGTCCAGTTCGCCGAGGTGCCCAAACACCAAATCGGTCTTCAGGTTCTGCGACGGCTTCATGATGGCCGCGACGATATCGCGCAGCGGCGCGGACTTGATCTCGCCAAGTTTCACCGCGCCGGTCCGGGGCGCCTCGGGCCAGCGCACGCCGACCGCCCGGCCCTCGACCACGATGCCGGCGCGCTTGAGCGCCTCGCGCAAGGCCGTGGCAAACCACTCGGCCGGCCGTTCCAGGGTGGCCTCGGTTTCCTCCACCTTGCCGTCCAGAGGCAATTCACCCTGCAGCAGCACGCGGTTCTCGCCGGGGAGCCGCTGCACCAGAATGTGGCGCTTGCCGCCGGCGGCGGTCGTGACGGTGCGGTTGTCAAACACGAGCCCGCTCAAGGGCTGCTTGAACTCCGCGACACAGGGCTGGCCGACCGCCTTCGCCGGCGCGATGTGCAGGTCCACATAGTTCTCCTCAAGCGAGATCGCCGAGATCTCCGCACCGTAATAGTCCTGCAAGTCGCCCGCCGCCCAGCCCGCGCCCTGCGGCGGCTCGCGCAGCCAGGTCGCATCGGCCACCAGGTCGCCGGTGACGCGCTTCACGCCCGCTTGTTTCAGCGCGGCGATGAACGGCTCGAACGCCGTCCAGAAATCCTTTTTTTCGTAACGCGGATTCCAGCTCGGATCGCCGCGGCCGCTGACGATGACGTCGCCCTTGATGGTCCCGGCCGCATCCACGGGCGCGGTCGCGAGCAGGGGCGTTACGATCCGGTAGTCCCCACCGAAGCGGTCGAGGGCCAGCGCAGTGGCGTAGAGCTTGCTGTTCGAGGCCGGGCTCAGGCGGAGATCGGGCTGGTGCTCGAAGAGGGTGCGGCCCGAATCCAGGGAGACAACCTTCGCGCCCCACATCGCCCCGGCGAATTTCGGCTGCGCGATCACGGCCGCCAACTGGGCCTGCCACGCGCCTTCGGTAGGGCGAGTCGTCCCGACGAGCTTTGGTGGGCCAGCGAGCTCGCTCGCGCCGTTTGACATGTCCCGGCTCGTCGGGACGACTCGCCCTACCCCCGGCCAGCGAACCGCCTGGCCGGGTTTCGCGCCGGTGTGCAGCCCGTCCTTGATCACTTGCACGCCGTTCACGAACACATGGGGCACGCCCACCGCATAGTGGTGCGGGTCGCGGTAGGTCGAGGGATCGGTGATTTTTTCGGAATCGAGAAGCACGATATCGGCCCAATTCCCCTCGCGCAGCTCCCCGCGCCCGGCGAACCGGAACGTTGCAGCGGGCAGGCTGGTCATCTTGCGGATGGCATCCTCCAGCCGCAGCACCTTCAGCTCGCGAACGTAGCGGGACAGCACGCGGGCATTGTTGCCGTAGCCGCGCGGATGCGGCATGTCCTTGCCGAATTCGCGCAGGCCGCTGTCGCTCGCGATCATGGTGTTCGGGTGCCGCATGAAGGTCTTCAGGTCCTCCTCATTCATGCCGTGAAAGACGCCCTGGGCCCCGCCGTTCTTTTCCATGTCGAGGATCACCTCGATCTGCGCATCGAGCGAATCGGAGCCATGCAGTTTCTTCGCCGCCTCGAGGATGTTCATGCCGTTGATCGAGGTGTCGTGACGGAAGGAGGCGACGACGGCGTAAGCGTAGTCCTGCCGGCCGCGGGTCAGGATGTTCCGCTTCATCCGGGCGACGAGGTCGGCCTTCTTCACCGGATCCGCGAGCATGGCCTTGAAATTCTCGCGCCCGCCGTTGAACGCATCGTCGGGGATCAGCTGCCGCATCGTCGTGCTCGACGCCGTGTAGGCATACTGGTCGTGGGTGATGTCGAGGCCGGTGGCCCGCGCCGCATCGATCTTGGCGAGGATCTGGTCGGCGCGGCCCCAGGCGTTCTCGCCAGAAAGCTTGAGGTGGGAGATCTCGGCGCGGAGCCCGGCTTCGCGCGCGATCCGGAACACCTCGTCGAGCGCGTCCTCGATCCGGTTGTTCTCGTAGCGCATGTGGCTCGCATAGATGCCGCCATAGGGGCTGACGGCCTTGGCGAGGTCGACGATCTCGTCGGTCTTTGAAAACACGCCCGGGAGATAGATCAGCCCGGTGGACAGGCCGACGGCGCCGTCGCGCATGGCCTGGTCAACCATGCTCTTCATTTTGGTCATTTCGCCCGGGGTGGGCGCGCGGTCGAAACTGCCGTCCATCGCCGCCGAGCGCACGGTGTTGTGGCCGATGAGGGTGGTGACGTTGACCGACACCCGGTTGCCCTCGGTCTCGCGGTAGAATTTTCCAACATCCAGCGCCGAGCCGCCGCAATTGCCGACGACGACACTGGTCACGCCCATGCGCAGGAAATTCTCCGCCAGCGGCTGCTCGGGCAGCTCGTCCGCATGCGTGTGGACGTCGACGAATCCCGGCGCGACTACGAGCCCGGTGGCATCGATTTCGGTCGTGCCCTTCCCGGCCACGTGGCCGAGACGCACGATCCGGCCATCCTTGACCGCAAGGTCGGCAAAATAAGCCGGATTCCCCGTGCCGTCGACGATGCGCCCATGACGGACGACGAGGTCGAATTCAGCGGCTGATGAGAACGAGGTGAGGACCAGCAGTCCCGCCAAAGCAGAAACCTGAGACCTGACGGAGGCTGGGCGGAGATGGCGCAGCAAACCTGAAACCTGAAAATTAATCTTCGACGAAAAGCGGGGATGCGCATGCAGGCAGGGGAGAAATCGCATGGGCCGAGTCTTCACCGCGCGAAGGCACGGTGTCGAGCCCGGGGTCGGGCCTGGTCCGAATTGTTCATCGTTCATTTTTCAATGTTCAATGTCCATTGGGTCGGGCCATTGAACATTGAACAATGAACATTGAAAAATGAACGATTACGGTGCTCTCTTCCCGCCTCGGATGAACGGTTACCTCAACCTCGGCGACTGGCTGGTCATCATCGCCTACCTCGGCGGCATCATCGGGCTCGGTGTCTGGTTTGGCCGCGACCAGCGCAACACCCGCGACTACTTCCTCGGCAGCCGCAACATTCCGTGGTGGGGCATCGGCCTCTCGATCGTCGCCGCGGAGACGAGCGCCCTGACCGTCATCGGCGTGCCGGCGATCGCCTACGGTTCGAACCTGATGTTCATCCAGATGATCGTGGGCTACGTCATCGCCCGCGTCCTCCTCGCGATCTTCATGGTGCCGCACTACCTGAAGGGCGAAATCTACTCGCCCTACCAGCTGCTGGAACAACACCTCGGCCGCGGACCGCGCCGCCTCGCGGGCGCCTTCTTCCTCTTTCTGGAAACCCTCGCCGCCGGCGTCCGCGTCTATGTCGCCTGCATCCCCATCCGCCTGATGCTCGGCGAGCGCGTCTGCAGCCTGGGCGGGGTCGTCGACCCCATCCTCGGCGCCATCCTGATCTTTGTCATCCTCTCGCTCGTTTACACCTACATCGGCGGCGTGAAGGCCGTCATCTGGACCGATGCCGTGCAATTCGGGCTCTTTCTTGCCGGCGGGCTGTTCGCTTTATTCTACATCCCCACCCTGG
The DNA here is from genome assembly GCA_046593155.1 of Lacunisphaera sp. Taxonomy (GTDB): domain Bacteria; phylum Verrucomicrobiota; class Verrucomicrobiia; order Opitutales; family Opitutaceae; genus Lacunisphaera. Next base: position 2,444 of record JBKJRX010000004.1, on the reverse strand, counting down.
TCGACGGCGGCTGGAGTGCAGCCATGGCTCAGGCCGCCGCCGCGGGGAAGCTCGCGTGGCTCAACACCAGCTTCACCTTCTCCGCGCCCTTCAACATCTGGATGGGCGTCCTCGGCGGCACGGTGCTCGTGCTGTCCACGCACGGCGCCGAACAGCTCATCGTGCAGCGCGTGCTCGCCTGCGGCACCGTGGCCGACGGCCGGAAGGCGCTCGTGCTGAGCGGTGTCCTCATCTTCCCGCTCTTCTTGATCTTCCTCCTCGTCGGCGCGATGCTGTGGGTTTTCTACCAAGGGCACCCGTTCCAGATTCCGCTCCCGGAGGCGCGCCCGGGCATCAAGTCCAACGACTTCATCTTCCCCATCTTCATGCTGACGGAGGTGCCGCACATCCTGAAGGGCTTCCTCATCGTCGCGATCCTCGCTGCGGCGATGTCGTCCATCAGCTCCGCCATCACCTCGCTCGCCTCGGTCTCGACGATGGATTTCATCAAGCCACTCGTGAAGGGCCGCAGTGAGGAATATTACCTCCGCTTCAGCAAATACTCGACCGTCGCCTGGGCCGGGGCGCTCGCCTTCACCGCGTGGCTCACCCGCGAGGTCACCTTTGTCCTCAACGCCGCGTTCTCGCTCCGCGGGCTCACCGCCGGCGCGCTACTGGGGTCACTCATCATCGCGCTCTTCTGGCGCCGCCTCGGTGCGCGCGCCACGATGGCCGGCATGATCGCCTCGCTGGTCGTGATGAACCTCATCTACTGGCCACCCAACATCCCCGCCCTGCGGGAACCGTGGCTGCGGGTCTTCGGCGCGGAGGTCTTCTGGCCGTGGTTCACGCTGATCGGGACACTCATCACCCTGGGCGTGGCGTGGGTGGTGAAAGCGGTGTGGCCCGAGAAGGCCGACTAGTCGCCAGCCATTGTTCATCGTTCATTTTTCAATGTTCAATGTTCAATGTTCATTGGCCGACCCGATGAACAATGAACAATGGAGAATGAAAATTGAACATTAAGCCGCGGTCTACCGCGGCGTCACCCCGTGGCCAATTTTGATATGCGCCACCGAGATCATCCCTCCGTCCAGCGCATAACCACCATCAAACGGATTCGTCGCCATGAACAGCGGGGTGTCCAGGTCGGCGAAGGTGAAACCGCCCTGCCCGGCGGCGAAACAGGCCGACACGGTCATCGCGAGGATCGACTCGACGTTGCCGCCAATCATGAGGCCGAGGCCGGTGCGCTTGGCGACGGCCACGATATCGAGGGCGGTCAAGAGCCCGGCCTTCATCAACTTGATGTTCAGGAACTGGGCGGCCTTTGCCTGGGCGATTTTCTCCGCATCGGCTCCGGAGCAGACGGCTTCGTCGGCCGCGACCGGCCAGCCGCTTTCCTCGCCGAGCGCCTTCATCCCGGCCAGGTCGTCCTTCGCCAGCCATTGCTCCAACAAAGCCGGCTTAATGCCCAAGTCGCGCAATCCCGTCACCAAGGCGGTCGCATCGGCGCGCGACACGCCCGCGTTCCCATCGAGGATCAGCGGCGAATCCGGCGCCACCTCGTGGATCGCCCGCAGCCGCGCCAGGTCGTAGGCCGCGCCCTTGGGACCGCCGACCTTGACCTTGATCATGCGAATGCGCCGGGCCCGGATCGCCCGGGCATCCACCCCGGCTTGTTCCGGCGACCCCGTGGTGACGGTCATGTCGGTCTCGAGCGTCGTGCCCGTCCCGCCAAAAAACTTCCACATCGGCACGCCGTCGCGGCGATTCAGAGCGTCGAGCAACGCCATCTCAAACGCCCCCTGCGCCGAGCCGCACGCCGCCCCGCCCCGCTGCCGGAACTCCTCCGCCAGCCCGCGCCAGTCATCCACCGGCTTCCCGATCAGCCATTTCCGAGCCTCGGCCGATGCCGCCAGCGCCTGCGCCTGCGTCTCGCCATTGTAAGGCGGCAGGGGTGCCGCTTCGCCATAGCCCACGAAGCCCCCGTCGATTTCGACCGACACCAGCACATTGTTCGCCACCGCCTGTGCCCCGCCGGAAATCCCGAACGGCGTGTGCAACGGAATGTCGAGGGGCTTGAATTCAAACTGACGGATAAATGAGCGGGCGGTCACAAGCCGCGACTACACTCGCGTCAAGCGGCCGCGGCAAGCCCAAGGACGAAGCCCTAGCCGATCGGCTATTGTTCGTTTTGCAATGTTCAATGGTCACCGTTCATTGGACTGCGCGTCCCCAGAGGGCGCGAAGGCGCGAAGGATTGGTCACCACTAATCCTCACTAATCAGCCACTAATTAATGATCCATCAGTGCCGTCAGACCCTGCCCGACGGCTAGATTTTAGATAGTAAAGATCCTCGGGGCAAGCCCCGAGGCATTTGATCAAGACAGCTCGAAATCCAACTGCCCCTTGTGCAACTGACGATACTCACTCTTGCCGCCCTGCCGCTGCACATACGCAG
>JBKJRX010000353.1:0-20713 GCA_046593155.1 Lacunisphaera sp. | reverse complement strand
GGGTAAACCGGCACCGCCCGCGCTGGATGAGAATCCGCCGGCCCGGCTCCCGGACGACGCCTTCGCCATGCCCGTCGAAAACCGGCCGCGCACGTTTGATCGCAAGATCACCGAGATTCCGGCCACGAGCGGATCCGACGTGGGGGTTCCGGAAGGCATCGATCTGTCCCGCACGGCCATCCTTTCACCGGATTTGCTTGATCGTGCCCCCCATGCCAAGGTGCAGCTGCCGCCCGAGTATCCTCACGCGATGAAGCAAAGCGGAGCCAGCGGCTCAGTGGTGGTGGAGTTTGACGTGGACACCGCGGGGCGCGTGGTGCGGGCGGAAGCCATCAGTTACACCGACCGCGAATTTGCCGAGCCGGCGGTGCGGGCCGTCAGGAAATGGCGATTCGAGCCGGGTCGGCGCAACGGCAAGACCGTGCCGTTCCGGATGGCGGTGCCGATCGAGTTCGGGATCGAGAACCTTTGACCGGGATCAACTGGCGCGCGCGTGCAGCAAACGGTTCACGCGCTCGACCAGCTCCTGGGGGCTGAAGGGCTTGGTGATGTAATCGAGCGCCCCGAGTTCGAGGCCGAGATTGCGCGAGTCGGTCGAAGCCCAGGCGGAGACGATGATGATCGGGATGATGGCGGTCGCCGGATCGCGCCGCAGAATCTCGCAGACACCGAAACCATCAAGGTCCGGCAACATCAGATCCAGCAGGATGATATCGGGCCGGTTCACCCGGACGGCGTGGATGGCCTCCCAGCCATTGGCGGCAGTGGTGACATCGTGACCGGCCCGCACCAAGTGGTAGTGCATGAGGTCGGTCAGCGCAGGTTCGTCATCGACGGCGAGAATCTTGGCAACGGGGGGCATGGCCGCACCATGCCAGCACCGGGTGACAGTCCGGTGTGTGCCATGTGACGATCTGGCAACGACCGGCCGCCTACCAACGATGATAGGCGGGATGTCCGGGCGACACGGCCACAAAGGTCCCGCGGCAGGTGGCCCGCGGCTTGCCGGCGGCGGTGAGGGTGCCCTCGATGGTGGCCCGGTCAGCGGACGATTCGACGACCCGGGCCGTCAGCTCAACGGGGCCGTTTGTGGGGGTGGGGCGGAGCAGTTTGATGGCGTAGTCGGCGGTAACCGTGCAAGGCGGCTTGGGCAACCGGCCCTGCTGCATCAGGTGCCAGGCGGCCGTCCAGTTACAATGACAGTCCAGGAGCGAGCCGATGATGCCGCCATTAAGCATGCCCGGGAAAGCCTCGTGATGTGGCTCGGGCTGCCAGGTGGCGACGACTTCCTCACCGCGGACAAAGCTGCGGATTCGCAGTCCCTTGGGATTGACCGGGCCGCAGCCAAAACAACTGCTGGCGGGCGAATATTGTTCCTGCAGGCACGGTTCGCTCATGCGGAAAAGTGAGACGAAAAAGCGGTCCCGCAGGAAACTAAATGTTGGTAAAATTTTTAACTCGCGCCCGTTGCGTCATGTGCCATGGTATCGCCCCATAATACCACTCAACCAATGGCGCGCAAGATAGCCTTCCTCAACTACAAGGGCGGTGTCGGCAAGACCTCGCTAATCGTAAATACTGCTGCCAGCCTGGCGCGTCGCGGCATGCGGGTTTTGCTGCTTGATTTCGACACGCAATCCAACGCGAGCATCTGGCTCATGCGGCTGGAACGCTGGAACAAGATCAATGCCACGGGCACCGGCTCCGTTTATTCGATCTTTGATCCGGGCACGGTGCGGCTGAAGGATTGCGTGATCAAGGATGTGGTCGAGGGCAAGGACGGCGAAAAGCTCCTGCCGGGCCTCGATCTCGTGCCGACCAGCTTCAACTTGGTGGACCTCGAGGGCGAGTATAAGCCCGATCCGAAACGCCCGTCCTACGTCATTTTTCAGGAGCAGCTTGCCGAGATCGAGAGCAACTACGATTTTATCGTGTTCGACTGCCCGCCGAACGTGCTGCGCGCGTCGCAGAACGGCGTCTATTGCGCCGGCGAGATCTACGTGCCCTCCAACCCGGACGCCCTGAGCCTCATCGGGTTCACGCTGCTCGTGGAGAAGCTCCTGCGCTTCCAGCAATCCTCGGCGAGTTTCCGCACCACGGCCATGGGCCCGGCGTCGCAGGTTTACGGCATCGTCTTCAACTCGATCAAGACCAACACCGACATCGAGGTGCCGAAGATGCGCATGCAGCTTCGCCTGAACCAATTCAAGACCCAGAAACGCGGCTGCGCGCCGGCGGCCAAGATCTGCACCACGCAGATCCGCGACGCCATGATCGTGCGCCGCGCGGTCACGCTCGGCCTGCCGGTCTTCCTCGTGGGCACGGAGGGCAACGAGGAGGACAGTGTCGCCAACGACTACATGAAGCTTGCCACCGAGATCGTCGAAAACGCCCCGCCCGCCTGATTTACCACCGCAACCTACCGTCACCATGGCCAAGTTTAACAGCACCGAATGGGATGATATCCGCAAAAAGTTCCGCCACTCCATCATGGCGGATACCTCGCTGGTCAGCCTCGCGCAGAACCTCGACACCAAGGAGTGGCCCCATGCCGGCGAGGAGGAGAAGCCGTCTAAATACATCGATTTCACCTACGAAGAGTTGATGATTATGCCCGAGATTGCGGGCAGCGGGGACAAGGCGGACCATCTCATCGGCATCCTTAAGGAGACCCTGGCTTTCGATGATCCGTTCGGCGACATGGTCGCCCAGGTCGAGGAGACCTCGGCGAAGGACAATCCCATCCTCAAGACGCTGGGCCGGCTCAACATTCCTGAGGCCTACCCGATGACGCTGGCGAATTTCAGCGAGGGCACGCGCGTCGTGTGCGCCTCCGAGGGCGTCAAGACCATCGGCGAGTTCGCCAATCTCGGCCAGCAAATGTCCACGCGCGTGGTGCTCGGCGGTGATTTTCGCAATGCGTTGAACGCCCTGACCCACGGCGATGAAGAGGGCATCGGCCAGTTCCTGCCGTTCCGCAAGGGCTCCACGGGACTGCATCTGCCCGAGGCCATCGGCCTGATTGCCGCCGGCCTGCCCCGTCCCGAGCAACTCGGACTGGCCAGGACCTACGGCGCCAAGCTTCGCCCCGCAGACAATGCTGCCGCCAGGACGCTCACGAAGGAGCAGGTGGAAAAAATTGAAGCCGGACTGCGGGTGACTCTCAACGCCGCCCTGGACTGGTTCAAGGACCAGAAGACCGCGCTCGTGAAACACATCGAGGATGGTGGCACCTATGAGCGCTATTTTGTCGTGATCAACGATCACGCCCGCGAAGCGATTGCCGTGAAGCTGACGGCCGCGGCCCTGCAGGTTTCCGCCAGCCCCGTGGTGAGTTCCTCGGCCAACGAGCCGAAGAAGGGCGGGATTTTTTCCCGACTGTTCGGCAAGGGTTGATCCGGCTGTTCTTCTTTCGTGGATCCGCAGACGCCATCTCCTCCCGGGGCGCCCTTATCGTCGCCACCCCCACCGGCTCCTTTCCCGGCGCCGCCCAAGGCGGCGACGCTTGGCCCGTCCTTTCCCCCGCCAGGTGACATCAAATTTCCGGCCAAACCCGCGGGTATCAAGCCCCTGGTCTTGCCGCGACGTCCCAGCCCCTTGCAGCGGGCTCAGGAAGCCTCCCAAGCGAGCGCCGAGGCGCGCAAATCCATCAACACAATCATGTCGCAGTCGCGCCCGCCCTGGGGAGGCACGCCGACGCTGAGTGGCTCGCAGGTTGAGTCCCTGGAAAAAGCCCTGCGCGCCCTTGAAACCAAGGCGGCTGAGCGCGAGATGGCGCTCGCGGAGGCTGAGAACAAGCTCGCCGAGCGTGATCGGGAACTGGCCGAGACTGAGGCGCTGTTGCAGGCCCGCGAGAAGGTGATCGATGCCATGCGCAAGCAGCCGGCCACGCCGGCGGAGGGCGGGGGGGGCGTCAATCCCGAGGAACTGGCCGCGCTCGGCAAGCTCAAGGAGGAGTTGGATCGCCAGGAAGCCTCCATCAAGGAGCAGCGGGAAGCGCTGAAGGAACGCGAAGCCTTCTTGGAACAGAGCGAATCCTCTCTTTTTGAGAAAATGCAGTCCCAGCAGGAAAAGGAAACCGAGCTGGAGCAGAAGGCGGAGGATCTCAAAAAGGGCATGATCAAGGCCGGCATGATTCAGGCGGAGTCCAAGGGTCCGATGGAAAAGGCCTGAGGAGGGAACTCCGGCTAATTTGGCCTTTCCAACAGCGCACCCCGACCCTATGCCCTTTCCCTTCATGACCCTTCGTCCGCTCAAGTCACTCGTGGCGCTCACTCTCATCATCGCGCCGGCCCTGCTGCCGGCGCAGACCAGCAGCAGCGAGGAAGAGCGGCTCGAAAAGCTCATGGCGGATTCTGCCCGGTGGTATGTCCCGCGCACCACGGTTTCCGTGGGCTTTCGCATGCTCAACTCAGGTGGAAAAGTGAATTTTGCCAACCTCGGCTCCGTGGCGTTTGACCTGAACGTCAGACCCATTGCCGACGGGGCCGTTGACCGGCTATACGACAACGGGGCCGTGCGCACCGATGGGCCCCGGATCGACGAAAAGGATGCCAACGGCAACGTGATCACCACGCCCGGCGGGCGCTATCCGCTCATCAGCACGGTCACCGTGAATGTCACGGATGCGAACGGTAATGTCACCGGCACCCAGGACATTCTGCTGCAGACCGGGGATTTTCGGGCCTATACGCCCGGGCTCACCCGCAACTGGGGTTATGGCTCGGCTTCCCAGCTGACCGCCAATGGCCGCGTGGCCATGAGCACCTACAGCGCCACCAGCGAAGGCGCCAGCGCCGAGAGGGAGACCGGCGCCTCCGCGGGCGTCGAATTTCAATACGTCCGTCATTTTTCTAAACCCGCCAGCCGCCTGCAATGGGGCGTGTTGACCGGCATCACCTTAAACGGCATTAACAGCAAGACCGTTGGCTCGGTCACCTCGACCCTGAACACCCGGACCGATTATTACTCGCTGGCCGGCGCGACTGCGCCGCCAGCCCCTTACAGTGCGCCGTCCTTCGATGATTATTTGAGCAGTGCCGGTGTGGTGCTCCGCGCCGACGGGTTGGAAACCACCGTGCCGATCACCGCGGTGCCGAATCAACACACGGAAACGACGGCCGTCGGTGGCGCCACCGTGAACGGCAGCTGGCAGGTCAAGGGCGCTTATTTCATGATGCGCCTCGGACCGACCATCCGCACCCAGCTGACCACGCGACTCGGCCTGAGCGCCAGCCTGGGCGTCGCCGGGGCCTATGCCGGCAGCACTTACAGCGTGCTGGAGACTTTCCAGGTGCCTGATCTGGCGGGCGTGCTCGTGGGCGCTTCGGTGGGCACCGAGCAGACTTCGCAGAGCAAATTCCTCAGCGGTTATTACGCCGATTTGAATCTGGAGTGGGCGGCCAACGAACGCACCGGACTGTTTGGCGGTTTTACCGCACAGAAATTCGACGGTTATGACCAGGCGGTGGGCAGTCGCAGCGCGCGCATTGACCTCGGCAGTTCGGTTGGTCTTCGCGGTGGCGTCAGCATCAGGTTCTGAGCGCCGTCAGGCCGGCCAGCACGGTCTCGATGCGGTGCAGCTGGGCCGGCGGAAAAAATGAATTGATGCGGGTCACGACCTGCTGCACCAGCCCGTCCGGACAGGAGGCTCCGCCGGTGATCAACACCCGCTTCGGGGCGGCATCCCGCGGCCAAAGCGGATGGATTTCCGTGTGCCCGCCGGCCCGGTGTCCGCCGGCCGGGAAAACATAGTGTTCAATCTCCTCGCGGGAGCGGATATTGGCCTCGGACTGGATGAAAAAGGCGCGAGTGCCCAGCTTCTGCTCGCACAACCGGTAGAGCTGGTAGGTATTGGAGCTGTTCTTGCCTCCGATGATAAAGGCGGCGTCCAGCGGCTCGGCGAGCGCGCGCTGCAAGGCATCCTGATTGACCTGCGTCGCATAGCACAGGGTGTCTTTTTTGCCGGCGCCGCCGACATGGGCCGGGCCCTCGGTCTCGCCATATTTTGCCACAAAGACCGACTTGAAATAGTCGATGATCGCGGCGGTCTCATTCATCAGCAGCGTGGTCTGGTTGACGACGGCGATGCGGTCCAGGTGCCGGGCGGGCTCCAGTCCCGGCGTGTGCAGGCCGGCAAAGCGGACGAGCAGCGCCCGGCGCTTTTCCTCGGTCGGCGCGGAGATGTAGTCGCCGAGCAGGCGGGCTTCCTCAAGATTGCGGATGATGATCGAGGGGGCGTGGCGCCGGGTGTTGGAAAAGGTGGCCTTGGTTTCCTCATGCTCGCTCTTGCCGTGGATGACCACGGTATAGCCCTCGCGGCCGAAGGTGCGCGCGGCCTTCCAGACTTTTTCCACCAGCATGCAGGTGGCGTCGAACTGGGCGACGCGGATACCCTTGCGGACGAGTTTTTTCTTGTCCTCGTCGGTCGCCCCGAAGGCCGGGATGATGACGATGTCCTCGCTCGTCAGCGTAGCCCAGAGCAAGGGCGTGGGGTCGGTGGTCGCGGCGACCTGTCCATGGATGTTGAACGACTGCCCCTTGTCGGTCTGCAGGAACCGGAGCCCGCGGCGCAGCAGGTCCTCGTTCACAAACGGATTGTGAATCAGCTCGCTCAGCATGAAGACGCGTCGTCCGGGATTTTCGGCCAGAGTTTCGTAAGCGCGTTCAATCGCGTTTTTCACCCCGAGGCAGAAGCCGAAGTGGCTGGGGATGACATAACAGACCGCGCCGAAATCAAGGCGCGCGGGGCCAGTGGCGGAGCGCTCGTTGGTGCGGGCCAGGGTCTTGATGGCTTCGCAGAGCCGGCTCTGGTAAAGCGCGCGCGCCGCGTCGTCCTGTTGGTAGATGTCGCGGTTGCGGTCCCGCTCGACCCGGAATTTGTAGATGTAGTCGTTCTCACCAAGATGCAGGTAGGGAATCTCGATGAGGTAGGGCTCCAGCTGATCCAGCACGGCGGCCAGCGAAGGTGCGAGCATGGCGCGGTTCGCCTCCAGCTCGTCCAGCGTGTGGAAAAGCACTTCGTCATCGATGGACTGGCCTTGCACCTGGGTGAAAAAAACCCGGTAGCTGGGACCGTTGACCGTGCAGGTGAAATGCTCGGCCGGTGGTGTATGGGTGGGGAAGTTAACCTGCAGGCGTGCTCTGGCCATGGCCTCGTCGGCACCCACGAACGCATGGTCCAGCCGGGTTCCGTCCCTGCGCACGGCCAGCTGGTTGTTCGTATTAAAAGCGAGCAACACACACATGGCGGGTGGAGCGGAGAGGAGGGTGGCAGTCATCGCGGGACGGTTCCACCATCGCCAGCCCCGGCGTTGCGTCAAGTCACCCGGCAGGGCAGCTGCTCTGGTCTTGCGCCGCTCCGGCCGATTGCCTTAACAGTGCGTGGGCGGTTACAGCCGGCCTCTCTCGCGCATTCGACATGCATTCCCTCCCTGCCCACCCGATGACGCCTCCCCGCCGGTCCGCGTCCATCTGGTGGATGGCCCTCAAGGTGGCGGGCATCTACGCCGTGCTGGGCTCGATCTGGATCGTCGCCTCCGACCTGGCGGTGAACCGGCAGGCCGGTCTCGCTCCGGGGTCGGCGTGGCCGCAAACCGTCAAGGGCCTGGGTTTTGTGTGGGTGACCGCGGGATTGCTCACTCTGCTCGTGCGCCATTATCTGCGCGCCTTGCAGGAAACCGAGAGCCAGCGCTGGGCGGGGGAACCCCAGTTCCGCTCGCTGGTGGAGCAGTCCTTGGTGGGCGTCTACCTGGTCCAGGAGAACCGCTTTGTTTATGTGAACCCGCGCCTGGCGGAAATTTTCGGTTATCCGGCCGCTGACATCATCAACAAGCTGACGGTGCCGGATCTGGTGGCTTCGTCGGATCGTGCCGTGGTGCAGGAAAATCTCGCCCGGCGCCTGACCGGCGAGGTTTCCGGGCTGAACTATTCTTTTCGAGGGCTGCACGCCTATGGCTGGCCGCTGCAACTGGAGGTATTCGGCAGCCGCATTGATTATCTGGGCCGGCCGGCAGTCATCGGCACCCTGCTGGATGTGACTGACCGGCACGAAGCGGAGGCGGCATTGCGGGAAAGCGAGGCCCGCTACCGCCTGCTGATCCAGACCGCGCCCGAGGCCATTGTGGTGCTGGACCTGGAACAGGATCGCTTCGTGGACTACAACCACCAGGCCGAGCTGCTTTTTGAGATGTCGCCGGAGCAGTTGAACCGCTACGGCCCCGCCGACCTGAGTCCGGAATTTCAGCCCGACGGCCGGCGCTCGGGTGAAAGCGCGCTGACTTACATCGCCCAGGCCATCGCCGGGGAAACCCCGACCTTTGAATGGACCCACCGCAGCCACACCGGGCGGGAAATTCCCTGCGAGATCAGGCTGGTGCGCCTCCCCGCGCAGGGCCGCACCTTGGTTCGCGGCAGCATCACCGACATCACCGAGCGCCGCCGCACGGCGGAGGCTTTGGCCCGGAGCGAGGAGAATTACCGTGAGTTGTTCGAGCAGGCCAATGACGCCATATTTCTCAGCGGGGCCGACGGCCGCCTGGTCGACGTCAACAATCACGCGGTCAGTCTCACGGGATTCAGCCGCGAGGAACTGCTCAGCAAGGACGTCTTTGAGGTCATCGCCCCGGAGGATCATGACTATCTGCGCCACTGCCTGGAAGAACTGATCAGGCAGGGGCGGCGATTCAGCACGTATCGTTTCCGACGCAAGGACGGCTTGGTGTTTCATGGTGAGACGAGCACCAAGCTGCTGCCCGATGGGCGCATGCTGGCGATGGTGCGCGACATCACCGAGCGGATCGGGGCGGAGGCGCAGCGGCGCAAGCTTGAGGAGGAACTGCGGCAAGCGCAAAAATTACAAGCGATCGGGACGCTCGCGGGTGGCATTGCCCATGACTTCAACAACATTCTCGCGGCCATCCTTGGCAACGCGCAGTTGATGAAGATGCAGCTCGCCCCCGGGCACGACGCGCAGGCCAAGGTTTCCCAGATTCTTGTCGCGAGCAACCGCGCCAAGAATCTGGTGCAGCAGATCCTGATGTTCAGCCGTCAGCGCGAGCAGGAGCGACAGGTGGTGCAAATGGCCGGGATTGTCACCGAGGCGACGCGACTGATCGAAGTCACCCTGCCTCCCGCGGTCCGCCTGGAGCTGGTGGCACCGCCCGATCTGCCCACCGTGCTGGCGGATCCCACCCAGATCCATCAGGTGGTCGTAAACCTGTGCACGAATGCCCAGCACGCCATGCGTCAGCGCGGTGGCACCCTCAAGGTGGTGCTTTCTCCGGTGTCTTTGCCTGAGGATAACAGTCATTCGAAGCCCAGCCTGCCCCCCGGCCGCTACATCTGCCTCCGGGTGGCGGACACCGGTCATGGGATGGATGCCGCCACCATCCAGCGCATTTACGAACCATTCTTCACCACCAAGGCCGTGGGCGACGGCACGGGTCTGGGCCTGGCCGTGGTGCATGGCATCGTCGAGGCCCATCATGGGGCGATCACCCTGACCAGCCAGCCCGACCTGGGCACGACCTTCCGCCTCTACTTTCCGGTGCACGAGGCCAGCATGACCAAGCCGGTTCGGTCGGTGGAACCAGCCAACGCCGGCCACAACGAACACATCCTTTTCGTGGACGACGAAGCCCCGATCGCTGAAGTGGCCAAGGTGATGCTGCCGCGCCTGGGTTACCGCGTGACGGTTTTCAGCAATCCCCGGGAGGCTCTCGGATTTCTGCGCGAAAACAGCGCGGATCTCGATCTGCTCATGACGGATTACAGCATGCCCGACATGAACGGAGTGGACCTCATTCGCGCGGCCACCCGGCTCAAGCCCAGCCTGCCGGCGGTGCTGCTGACCGGTTACGGCCGGCCCCTCGACTCCAAGGCGGCGGTCGGCCTCAACATCCGCGAGGTCATCACCAAGCCGTTCACGATGGAAATTCTGGCCAGCGCCATCCAGGGAGCCTTGGAACCGAAGGCGTGAGCGCCGGGGAGGACCCTGGCTCTACTACGTTACGTATCCTAGACACCCCGCCCTGGCGGGCACCCCTCTTCCTAGAGGGGACTTCGGCTGCGGGAATCGAATCCCCTCTATCAAGAGGGGTGGCGCGCAGCGACGGGGTGTGTTGAACGTAACGGAGTAGTGCTAGGGAGTGTCTTCAAACCCCTTAAATATTCGAAACCTGTCATTCTGAGCGTAGCGAAGAATCCAGTTGGATACTCGCTTCCGAGGGGAAGCGGCCCAAGTCCTGATGAATTCTTCATTGCGTTCAGAATGACAGACCGGGTTTGAAGACACTCCCTAGCAACTTCAGCAGCGCTACCCCAGCTGCTTGCGAAATAGCGACCCGGGTGGGTTGACGAAACGGGTGAAGATGCGGCGGTCAAAGCGGCCGGCGAAGCGGGCCGCCCGCCACCTGCCGCGTGCCCGTCTGGCGGCTCATGCGGGGTGGGGCGCTTGGCGGGACCGCAGCGGCCGGCCGGTGGACGGGGAAAGCGGCGTGAGGGGCTCTTCGGCGGGGCCCGAGATCACGCGGCCGTCCGGATGGAAGCGCGAGCCGTGGCAGGGGCAGTCCCAGGTTTGCTCCGCGGAATTCCAGCCGACCACGCATTGCAGGTGCGTGCAGATCGCCGAGCAAAGCAGCATGCGGCCGCGGGCGTCGCGGTGGGCGGCGACCTTGCGCTTGCCCACCCGAATGATGCGGCCGTCGCCGGCGGCAATCTCGCGTAATGATTCGACCTCGGGTCGGGCAAAACGGTCGCGGACCAGCCGGACCGGAAAATCCTTGTTTTCGCGCAGGTAGTCGAGGGTGCCGCCCCGGAGTTTTTTCCGGCCGGGCGAAAAGAGTTTTTCCCACCGGTTCGGACGACCCTCCACGGCATCGACCGCCATCATCACACTGAGCGTGCCAAAGGTCATGCCATTGCCGGAGAAGCCGGTGGCGACGAACTGCCGGTCGATGATCTCTCCGATGTAGGGCAGGCCGTCGTTGGTTTCGATGACCTGACCCGACCAGCGCGCATCGACCCTGGCCTGGGGCAGGATTTCCCGGAGATGGGTCTCCAACCGCTCATAGACGGCCACGGTATCGGTGACCTGGCCGGTTTTGTGGTCTTCGCCTCCATAGATCGCATAGGGTCCGTCCGGGGTCGGTTCAATCCGCAGGTAGTGATACGGATCCGCCGTGTCCCAATAGCTGGCGGGTTCCAGGAATTTGCCCGGTAGGCGGGCCCCGAGCGCATAACTCGTGTAGAGCGAAAGCTTCGTCTGAAACAACGTGGACCGAATCAGGCCGGCGTTGCCCATGAGCGGATTGTGCGTCGCGAGGATGAGGTAGTTGAAATTAACCCGCCCGTTTTTGGTCCGGAGGCTGCGCGGATCCTTTTCCGTTTCCAAGGCCGCGGTCTCCTCGAACACATGGGAGCCCTGGCCGGGAATCGCCGGCAGCAAGCCCGCCAGGTAACGAAGCGGATGAATCAGGGCCTGTCGGGGAAAGAGCACACCGGGGCGCTGGAACAGCGGCACGGCGGGATGGAACTCCGCCTCGATGCCCAGTTCGCGGGCGCAGTCCGCCTCGCGTTGCAGCGGTGCGGTATCCTCGTCCCCGGTGGCCGCGTGGAGATAACCGGGGCACCATTCCAGGCCGCAGGCGATGTTCTCCGCCTCGATCAGCGAGCGCACCCGCTGCAGGGCGGCCGTGCCCGCGTCCCACACGGCACGGGCGTTCTCCGGGCCGAAGGTGCGGGCCATCTCATGGAGCCGCAGGTCGGTGACGGCGGTGACGTGCGCTGTGGTGTGGCCGGTGTCGATGCCGGCGCAGCGCTCGCGCTCGAGCAGCGCCACCTTGAGACCGGCCTTCTTCAACAGATAGGCCGCGGTGATGCCCGTGATGCCCGCGCCGACGATCGCAACGTCGACGGTGATGGTCTGGCCCAGCGCGGGATAGCGCGGCAGGGTGGCCGTTTTGTGCCAGTGCGAAGTCGTGTCCATGGACAGGCCTCAGGGTTTGCGGCCGGAACCGGATTTTTTCCCGCCGCCATCCTGCTGGTTGACGGTGGCCCAGGCACATTGCTTCGCGGTGCGCGCGCTCGCACCGCTCTTCTCGTAACTTTCCTCGATGTGTTCGGCCTGGCGTTTCTGCTTGGCGGTGTAGGCGCGCTTGTCTCCTTGCGGCATGGCGGGATAAATTGGATGGTGAGCCGCGAGTGATAAGGCAGATGCCGGGCAGTGCGGCGAAGCACCCGGCCCCATGGCTCCACCTTAAACCCGGGCCCCGCGCGGCGCCATCGGGCGGCTCTCGGAGGCCTGCATGGGACGTATCCCCCGGCGGCAGAGTTAAACTGCCGGATATTCATTTTGGCCGCACCGGCTTAAAGTGGACCCATGACAGCTGATCTTACCATTCTGCCCGTGGGCGGCGGCGCCCATCTTGCCGCGATGCTGGCCGATGTCCTGAAGGAAATCCGCCGGCGCGGCATTGTCTATCAGTTGACCGGCACCACCACGTGCCTCGAGGGCACTTGGGAGCAAATCATGGAGACGGCCCGGCTCAGTCATGAAATCAGCCGGCGGCACGCACCGCATATCGTGACCCTGATCCGCATCGAGGATGACATCGAGGGCACCGACGGGCTGCAGGCGAATGTGGCGGCGGTGGAAAATCTCGCCGCCGAGGAATACAATCACGCGCCGCCCGCCACCGCGCCGCTCACGGTTGCGGCGGTCGCGCAGTTTCCGGGGGAGAAGTTACCTTCTTGAACTCGCTCCAGTGATACTCGACGCGGCGGCCGAGCTTGTTCACGACGGCCGACGCCGTGCCTTGCGGTTGTTCCGGTTTGTCGCCGGCGGCGACGGGGGTCTCTTCGGCCGGCACCTCTATATCCAGGTCGAGGTCGATCACCCGACCGAGGCCGAGGGCAACGTTGAAAGGTTCGTCAATGCCCGCCTGGGCCCGCTCGATGTCCCGCGTCTGTTTGTTGATGGTCAGGGTGACGTTGATCTTGTTGCCCGGGAAAAGGCCGCCGGCCGAGCTGCGCAGCGGCACGTCGTAGCTCACGGTCTCCACAGTCTCCTCCCGCACCTTCGCCTGGGAAAGATCGACATAGTCCTCAAGGGCCTTGGGCGTCTTGTTCCGCTTCGGACGATTCTTGCGCTTGCTCCAGTCCTGCAACTCGCGCTCGGTCGGTGGGCGTCCGTTGATGGTCACCAGTTCCCAGCGGTTGGCGTGGCCGCGGGAGGGATTGAAGCGCTCCAGCCGTTCCACCGCTTCGCCTTCCCGGTTGGTTTCGCGGACCAATTGGGTGAAGCCCCAGTTCTGGCGTTCATCGACGAGTTTTTCAGCCACTTCCTGCAGAAGGGCGGGGGCCTCGGCACGAAGGCCGAGAGGAAAAAGGAGGAGAAAAATAAATGGAAAGCGCATGATTCCCTCTAGGACGGGCAGGAGAGGCAAGTGGTTCCCGATACCGGTGCCTTCGATAAACTTCCCGTGGAAACCATGGGGTGCAGTTGCGCCCGTCGGTTTGTGGGCCAGCGAGCTCTTGTCGGCCATAGGCTTGGCGACGGCTGATGCTCGCGCAAAATGCTGCGCCCGCAAGCGGGCCGCCCACCCCTGGAACCCACCAGCCCCAGTGCCTTGAGTCCTTAGCCGGACGCATGCAGATCGCCGTCCTTCCCCGCGGGATGCTCGAAACTAAAAAGTGTCCCGGTAGGCAGCCCGCTCGCGGGTGCCACAAGGAGCGCGAGCGAGCTCGCTGGCCCACGCAACTGCCTGATCCCGGCTCAGAGCTGCGAGCGGAACAGACCGCAGAGCCAGTCCAGTGCCTTCTGCCACCGAGGCCGGGCCTCGAATTCCTCCCGCGTGAGTGGCTTCGAGTTCTTCATGTCGTCCTCGAACTGCTGGATGCCGGCCCGGGCGACTTCGCGGTCGAGAAGGTTGACGTTCACCTCGTCGTTGATGCCGAAGGAGCGGTTGTCGAAATTCACCGAGCCGATGGTCAGGAAGAAGTCATCCACGATCATCACCTTGGCATGATACATGGCCGGCTGGTAGCTGTGGAATTTCACGCCCGCCGCGAAGAGTTCGCCCCAGCGGGAGCGGGAGGCCGCCCGGCCGAAGCGCGAGTCGTTGAAGGCCGGGATGATCACCTCGATCCGGACGCCCCGCTTGCGGGCGTCCAGCAGCATCGTGATGGCCAGGTCGTCCGGCACGAAATAGGCGTGGGAAATCCGGATCGATTTCCGCGCGGAGGCGATCGCCATCAGGTAGGAAATGCGGGCATTTTCCGGATCCTCGTTCGGCCCGCTCTTATAGCATTGCGCAATGCTGCCGGTATCCCCAACCGGCACGGCGGGGAAATAGTGTTCGCCGGTTAGCATACGGCCGGTGGTCTGCACCCAGTTGGTGGTGAAGACGGCCTGCATCTGGCGCACCACGGGCCCTTCCAGCCGGATCTGGGTCTCCCGCCAGTGATCGCGCTCGGTGGCGTTGCCGAGCCATTTGTCATCCACGCACATCCCGCCGGTGAACCCCACCTGCCCATCGATGATGAGCAGCTTGCGGTGGGTGCGGTGGTTGATGTTCGCCTTGAGCTCATACCAGTGTTCGCGGCCATACATCACGAACTCCACCCCGGCGTCGAGCAGGAGGCGCTGGTCGGCGTCGTCGAACTTGAGCGCGCCCATGCCGTCGACGAGCACGTGCACCTTCACGCCGTTGCGCGCCCGTTCGCTCAGCGCCGCAATGAATTTGTCGCTGATCTTTCCGGTGCCCCAAATATAGCTTTCCAGGGTTATGGTGTGCTTGGCGCTGGCGATGGCTTCCAGCATCGGGGGGAAAAACCCATCGCCGTTAACGAGCAGTTCGGCCCGGTTGCCCCGCGTGAACTCGGCGCCGAGCAGCGGTCCCAGCGATCCGACGAAGACCGGGTCGTCCGGGCCATGGTTCAGGACCATCGGTTCACGAACGATCTTGGCGCTGGTGAAGTAGAAATAGGCCATGAGGATAGCGGCAAGGATCAGCAGCCACCCCCACCAGCGGAAGCGGCGGGGCGGCTCGGGATTGGTTTTGGCGCTGGCGCGCATCCGGTCGCGCCGGCGGTGCAGGACGGGTAATTTCATGGCCGACGCAGCGCGGTTCCAGTCAGCGGGTGGCCGTCGTCATAGGATGGACCGGTCCGGACCCCGCACAGTTCCCGATTAGCGGCGGGAATAATCCGCCACCTGAACGGATGCCGCGGGTCAGTCTCTGGGCAGGATTCGCCCTGCCCTCATGCCTGGAAAAACCCATACCGCCGGAGCTTTGCCGGGGGAAACCCATCGCCCACGCGTCCTCTCATGGCGCGGTCTTCTGCCGGCCGGGCTCGCCGTCACGGTGGTGGTCGCGATCTTTTATTTCACCGAACTCGAATGGCGGCAGGTGCCGGCGGCATTGGAACGGGTCAGCCCGCCACTGGCCCTGCTGATCATGGCGACCCTGCCGCTGATCGGGTTTCCCATCAGCGCAGTCTATCTCACGGCGGGCTTGATCTTCGGGCCCTGGCTCGGGTTGCTGGTGGTCGCCGGGACCACGGCGGTTCACTTGGTGGTCACGCAATTGCTGGCGCGGACGGTTTTGCGCCGGCCGATCGAGCGCTGGCGGCTCAAGTGGAGCCGGCGCATCCCGGAGGTCCCGCCTAAGGAGCAGATCACACTTGTGGCCATGATCGTGATTGTGCCGGGCCTGCCGTATTTCGCGCGCAACTGCCTGCTCGCGTTTTCCCGGATCCCGTGGCGCCTCCTCCTGGGAGTCGCGCTGCCCCTGTATGTGTTGCGTTCCACCACCACGATTTTCCTGGGTGATCTCGGCAGTGAGCCCTCCAGGATGGCGCTCATCATCCTGGTTTCCGTTTATGCGCTCAAGGTGGGCGTTTCGGCGCTCCTGTTTCGCCGGCTGAAACGGAGCCTCAAGCGGAAACAATAATCGGGTTCCCCACCCGGAATCCCGTGGGCCAGCGAGCTGGCTCGCGCCCCAACCGCGCCCGCAAGCGGGCTGCCTACCGTGGCTGGATTGAGCCAGTGGGCGTTACCTGGCTTGCGCCTCCTACCTCATCAGCCGGTAGAAACCGAAGCTGGCGGCGGCACCCAGGACGCCGCCCGTCACCATCAGGGCCACCCGGGCGGCGGGAGACAGTTTTTTCCAAATCCGATGAACCCACTGCCAAATCCGGCGTGCGTGAAC
Organism: Lacunisphaera sp.; assembly: GCA_046593155.1. Lineage (GTDB taxonomy): Bacteria > Verrucomicrobiota > Verrucomicrobiia > Opitutales > Opitutaceae > Lacunisphaera. The sequence continues at coordinate 4,502 of JBKJRX010000353.1, read as the reverse complement.
TTCGCCCCAGTCCAGCAGCCGGGCCACCGGCAGCCAGTCGGTGGCCAGCAGTGCCCCCGCGATGAAAAAGAAAAGCACGGCCGGACCCGGGATGAAAACCAGGACGAAGCCCACGATGGTGCTGAGCGCGGCGAGCACCAAGCGGACGATCATGGGTCCCAGTCCGCGGCTCTGCCGCGATTTCTGATGCTGGTGGTAACGTTCCCGGAATCGCTGTCCGGGCCGGCCGGCCGGCAGGAGGTTCCACTTTTTATGCAAGGCGGCGAGCATTCGCCCGGTAAGACAGCTGATCGGTGGCGCGGGCTGCATAAATTCTTCCCCGGCGAAAATGGGGAGGCTCCCCCTCGCGGGATGCGGTCCAACGGGCATGCCAAGATCCCGCGCGTCCGTCGCGCCCACCTTTTCCCCTCCTTCCCCCTGGTTCCTCGCCATCATCGTGGTGGCTGCCCTGCTGCTCTGGTTTTTCGGCCGGTCGACCCTGGCCGATTTGCACGAGCGGGCCGGGGATTTCAACGCCGCCGCGGTGATCGCGGCGCTGCTGATTCTGCCCTTGGTCGGTGTGCCGGTCAGCGTGCTGCACGCGGTGACCGGGGCGAGGTTTGGCCTGCCCATGGGCATGGCGTTGGTGGCACTTTCCATCGCCTTCCAACTGGTGGCCAGCTACCTGATCGTCCTCGCGGCCCCCAAGTTCTTTGCCAAGCGATTCGCCTGGCTGCGCGGTCGGCTGCCCACGTCGGCGCATCGGTCGCTGACCCTATTCACCATGCTGCTGCCGGGCGCGCCCTATTTTGCGCAGAACTACGTCCTCGCGGGGGCCGGCGTGCCCTTTGGGATATACTTCGGTTATAGTTTTTTCATCCATGTGGTCCGGTCGGTGGTCGGCGTCATTTTCGGGGAATGGAGCGGGGACCTGACGCCGATGCGCGCCGCCGTCTTTGTCACTTACGCCATCGTGGTCACGCTGGCTTGCGGGCTGGCGTTTCGTCGACTGCGGGACCAATGGCGTAATCCACCAAAAGCGGCAGGTGGTCGGAAGCGACGCGTGTCAGCCGCGTCCGCGGCACGCTGATGCGTTCGACGACGCACGAGGCCGACGCGAAGACGTGGTCGATGCGGGCGAAAGGTTTCGTGGAACTGAAGGTGCGCAGCGGCAAGTGTCCCTTGAGGGAAGCCTGGGCATCCCTCAGCCTGGCGGACGCCAGCCGGTAGGGCAGCGAGCCGGCGAGGGCGTTGAAGTCGCCGCAGAGGATGACTTCCTCGCCGGCCGGCACCGCGCCCAGCCATTCGGGCCCCGTGAGCATTTCCATCTGGAGCCGGCGCTCTTCCGCGTCGAGGCCGAGATGAGTGGTGATGAGATTGAGGCGGCGTGCGCCGATGATGACGCTGACCCACAAGGCGGCGCGCGGCTCCGGCCACCAGCTCTTCGGGTTCCCCGGCAGGAAGGCGCGGCGCACGACTTCGAGCGGCCAGCGGCTCAACACCGCATGGCCGTAGTGCTCCTCGTCGCGCGTCAGGGTGGGGCAGAACACGTGATGCATGCCGAGTTCGTTCGCGATGAGCGCGGCCTGGTCCTCGCTGCGCGAACGGCGCCGGCCGAGGTCGAGTTCCTGCAGGGCCACGAGGTCCGGCGAATGGGCGGCGATCACCCGGGCGATGCGGCGGGGCGAGATGCGCCCGTCCATGCCTCCGCACGAATGCGTGTTGTAGGTCAGCAGACGCAGCGAAAGGGTTTCGCCCGCCACCGGCACGGGCAGGGTGGCCGGTAGCGGCGTCCGGTTGAGCACATGCAGGGCGGCGGCCCGCAGGGCGGCGGGACGGATGTGGTGTTCGCTTCCGGGCGGCAGCCGGACATGCGGCGGGAGCAGCACAAACCCGCGCGTTTCCTCCAGAGCCATGCCCCCGTGGGAGCCGCGTTCCGGGGCGAAGGTCCACAGGTCCGTGCCGGGACTCCAGCCCAGGAGGATGAAATCGCCCGAGTGGGAGTGACGGGCCAGCGCGGCCAGGTCATCGGCCACCTCGGCGCGCACCGGCTCGGGATGCGTCAGCAGCGGCGGCACTTCTTCCGGCACCACCGTTTCGCCACCGGCGTGAAACCACAGGACGGAATTGTCCTGCAGTTTGACCAGCACGCCCGGCACGCCGCCCGGCGTCACGAGCCGGCGGGCGACGGCGCGGCGCTTGGCATCGTCGGGTGGCTGCGCGAGGTAGACGTGCCCCACCGGTCCGATGGCGGCGACGGTGAAAGTTGCCTCCTCCCCCGGGGTGAGCTGGCCGGACTCGGCCCATTTCTTCGCGCGGTGTTCCCTGGCCCGGTGACCGGGTATCCAGGGCATCGCCGGCCGGCGTTGGGAGCGGCTCCGCCAGGCCGCGTCCTTCTCCTGCGACAGCTCGAGGGCGGCGCGCACCACCTGTTCGATGCCGCCCTCCTTCTCAAGGTCGAAGGAGCGCGTGTGATCCTGCCCGTGATCGGAGAAAATCCACACCGCATAGTCGCGGCGGCTCGAATGTTCGGCGGCGCGATACAGGGTGGCGATCGCGCGGTCGATGCCCAGCAGGGACCAGTGGGCAAAGGCCGAGCCGGGACCGCGCCGGTGGGCGTGCTCGTCATAGCCGACAAAATTAACATGCACGATGGGCAGTCCGCGCGCGACATCCACGGCGGCGCCCAGAGTCACGAGTTCCCGGAGGCCGATGGCGACGAAGACTCGCGAGATCAGCAGCTGGAATTCCGGCCAGGGCTTTTCGCCCTGAAAGATTCCCGCCAGAAAATCCCAGATCGCCAGGAGGAATTCCATGATCAGCAGGCCGATGAGCATCAGCGTCGAGAGCGGGTGCAGCAGGATGAACAGGAAGATGTTTCCGATCTTCCCCGTCCGCCACATGTCGTTGAGGCCGAGGCTGGCCGCACAGAAATGACTTTCCTCCTGGCTCGCGCCACCCGTGTAGATGTTGGACCACGAACTGCCGCCCACGAGCAGGCCATCGGCCTGCGCCGCGCACGCGGACTCCACGTCCTTGGCCCATTCCGGCGAGCACATGACGCCGTGCTGGCGCTTGATCCGGTCGTAGAAGCTGAAGGACGGCACGGCGGCCCGCACCCCGTAATAAAGCTCCGCCTGCACGGCGGCCGTGGTCGACGGCACGCCGGAATAAAACGTGTGCAATTTGCCCCCTTCACGCCGGAGCAGCCGGCGCAGGAACGGCATCCGGCGGGAAGCCACGGCGCGCTCCAGCTGGCTGCGGGCGAGACCGTCGATCTGGAGCAGCAGCAAGCCCGGCTGTTCGCCGGAACCGGTTCCTTCCAGCGGCCGCCGGCGTGCGGTCCACTCCCGGTGGCTGATATGCCGGACCTTCTGCCGGAAAAAGGCTTCGATTTTTGCGAACATGACGGACGGTCAGGAGGCGAGGGCGGTGCCGAGCGCGCGGGCATTGCGCGCCAGGATGCTCCACTCCACCCCCAGCCGCTCCTGGATCATCAGCCAGGGGTGCTGGACGGCCAGCAGGCGCTCCCGGCGGGTGCTGCGCCGGACCTGTTCGTAGAAGGCCAGCGCCTGTTTCGCGCAATGTTCGCGGGAGAAGTTTTCGGCCGCCGCCCGGGCGGCCGCGCTGAATTTCCGCCGGAGCACCTTGTCGGCATGCAGCCGGCCGATTTGCCGGGCGAATTTCGCGGGGGCGGTGTTGGGCGCCAGCATGAAGCCAGTCCGGCCGTCGTTCACGACCTCGCGCACCCCCGACGCGCGCAGCGCAACCACGGGCAGGCCCGCGGCCATCGCCTCCGCGATCACCAGCCCCTGGGTTTCGCTCCTCGAACTGAAGGCGAAGACGTCCATGGCCGCATAAGCATCCAGCAGGCTTTGCCCGCTGCGCGAACCCGCCAGCACGAGCCGGCCGGCCACCCCGTGTTGAGTGAAGATTTTCCGGACTTCCTCATCGGACGGTCCCGCGCCGACGACGAGAAACCAGGCGTCGGGCTGGGTCTTCAGGAATTGGGCAACGGACTGCGCGAGGTAGGGGAGATTTTTTTCCACGGCGAGCCGGCCCAGGTGGCCGACGACAAAGGCGTTCGCCGGGACCTTGCATTGGCGCCGGAAGGCGACGCGGTCGCCGCTCGCAAACGCTTTCGTGTCGATGCCGGTCGGCACGACCTTGACCGGGGTGGTCACGCCGCGCCGGCGGATGAGCGCCGCGATGCTGGCGCTCGGGGCGATGACGCCGTCGCATAAGTTGGCATATTCGGTGGAAAGCTGGATGGCGGCGCGCCGCAGGGCCGGCGAGGCGAACGGCACGTAATGCACGTAGTCCTCATAGCGGGTGTGGTGCGTGAAGACCACGGGCACGCTGCGGGTCGTCGCGATCCGCACCGCGGTGTCGCCAAGCAGGAACGGGTGGTGCGCATGGATGATGTCGGCCTCGAAGGCATCGAGCCGGGTGGACAGGCCGGCCGCCAGCGGGAGGCGCACGGAAAAATCTCTGCCGTTGAAATTTTGGACCGCCGCCACGCG
>JBKJRX010000319.1:0-10695 GCA_046593155.1 Lacunisphaera sp. | reverse complement strand
GGCCCTGAGCCTCGAGTTCGGCACCCTGATCACGCCGGGCTTTGAGGCCCTGGTCTTCAAGGCCTCCCGCGGCATCGAGGACATCTACGAACTCACCTACATCCGCAAGGATGGCAGTCGCTTTCCCGCCGTCGTGTCGGTCACCGCGCTGCGCGATGCACAAAACGCAATCATCGGCTATTTGCTGATCGGCACCGACAACACGGCGCGCAAACAGGTGGAGGAGGAACAGAAGAAGCTCGATCAGCGCCTGCGCGACCAGCAGTTCTACACGCGCTCCCTCATCGAATCCAACATCGACGCGATCATGACGACCGATCCGCTGGGCATCATCACCGACGTCAACAAGCAGATGGAGACGCTCACCGATTGCACGCGGGACGAGCTGATCGGGGCTCCATCCAAGAATTACTTTACCGATCCGGAGCGGGCCGAGGCGGCCATCAAACTGGTGCTAAGCGAAAAGAAGGTCACCAATTACGAGCTCACCGCCCGGGCCCGGGACGGCAAGGAAACCGTGGTCTCCTACAATGCGATGACCTTCTACGACCGGGACCGGCGGCTGCAGGGCGTGTTCGCGGCGGCGCGCGATGTGACTGAGCGCAAGCGGCTCGACCGAGCCCTGCAGGAATCAAACGTCGAGCTGGAAAGCGCCAAGTCCGCGGCCGAAAAGGCCAACCTCGCCAAATCGGATTTTCTTTCCAGCATGAGCCATGAGCTGCGCAGTCCGCTTAATGCGATCCTGGGCTTTGCCCAGCTGATGGAGACCGCCACGCCCCTGCCCACCGCCACCCAGTCGGGCAACATCGCCCAGATTCTGCAGGCGGGCTGGCATCTGCTGAAATTGATCAACGAAATCCTCGATCTCGCCGTGATCGAATCCGGCAAGGTGTCATTGTCGCTGGAACCGGTGTCGCTGGCCCTGGTGATGGCCGAATGCCAGAAGATGATGGAGCCCGAGGCACAACAGCGCGGTATCCGCATGACTTTTCCCCGGCTGGAGGATCCCCGCTACGTCTGGGCCGATCGCATGCGGTTGAAGCAAGTCGTCATCAACCTGCTTTCCAATGCCATCAAATACAACAAGGCGGAGGGCACCGTGGTCGTGGACTGCAGGGTGATCAGCCCGGAACGCACCCGCTTCAGTGTCAGGGATACCGGCGCAGGTTTGCAGCCGGAAAAACTGGCGCAACTGTTCCAGCCGTTCAATCGCCTGGGCCAGGAAGCCAGTGGCGTAGCCGGCACCGGCATCGGTCTCGTGGTCACCAAGCAACTGGCCGAGCTGATGGAGGGGGTCCTCGGCGTGGAAAGCAGCATCGGCGAAGGCAGCGTTTTTTGGGTCGAACTGCGCACGATGGCGGCCCCAACCCTGACCGGTCCCGGGATCGCCCCCACGATCCCGGTTCCATCGCGGCAGCCAGCCGGAACCTGTCTGCGCACCCTGCTTTATATCGAAGACAATCCGGCCAACATGGCGTTGGTCGAGCAACTCATCGCCCGGCGCACTGACTTCAAATTATTGACGGCGGTGAACGGGACCCTCGGCATCGAGGTGGCGCGCGCCTCCCGGCCGGAAGTGATTCTCATGGACATCAATCTCCCGGGCATCAGCGGGATCGACGCGCTGAGCATTCTGCGCAACGACCCGGCCACGGCGCATATCCCCGTCGTGGCCCTCAGTGCCAATGCGATGCCCCGGGATATTGAGCTGGGCATGGAGGCGGGCTTTTTCCGCTACCTGACCAAACCCATCAAGGTGAAGGAATTCATGGATACGCTGGATGTGGCCCTGGAGTTTGCCGCCAAACCGGCTTTGCCGGGCGTTTGATTTAGGGCGAAACGGCGGCCGTTCCAACGGGCGGACAGGACGCGGGCGCGAGCGATGCTGAAACACCGGCCCCTGCGTAAATCCTCGAGCCCAACCCGCCCTTGCTCTGCGCGGACTAATGCGCTGCGCTGTCCTTGCCATGCCATCACCCCTGCGACGATTCTGGGCCGCCTTCGGCATTCCGGCCGATTATGTCCGGACGCGGGGGATGCCACTGCAGCTTACCGCCCGGGCCCTTGTGTCGGTCGGTCCGGCCGCGGATGATGGCCAACCGGTGAAACTGGCACCGCGCGCGGCTTTCGCTTGGAAGAAAATGCGCGCCGCCGCGGATGCAGATGGCGTCACCCTGCTGCCGCTTTCCGGTTACCGCAGCGTGCCGCGCCAGATCCGCCTCATCCGCCGCAAGCTCGCCGCGGGGGAAAGCATCGCCGACATCCTGAAATTCGTCGCCGCCCCCGGTTGCAGCGAGCATCACACGGGGCGCGCCATCGATGTAGGTTCATCCGGCCACCTGCAGCTCGACCAGGGCTTCGCCAAGACGGTTGAATTCCGCTGGCTCAAAAAGCACGCGGCGCGCTTTGGTTTTCATCTTTCTTACCCGCGAAAAAACCGACACGGCATCGGCTACGAGCCGTGGCACTGGTGTTGGCACGCCCGCCCACGGGTCCTGAAGGGGTGACCCACCGCATTATGCAACGGGACGGGTGAACAGCCCTCGCATTCTGCCGATCCGGGCCGCTGGAGCCAGTCGGCAATAAATGCACATCCCTCAAATGGCCAAGGTTTAAAGGAAGGCAGGTTCCGGTGGCACAGGCCCTGCAAACCGATGGGAGCAACCCCTCCCACCATGCTTGAAACCATCGCCATCGTCCTCGTCGTCCTCTGGCTCCTCGGCCTCGTGTCTTCCTATACCATGGGTGGCTTCATCCATCTTCTGCTGGTGCTCGCGCTGATCTCGATCCTGATTCGCGCTTTTCGCGGTAACCGACCCGTCGCCTGAGTGTCTGTCTTATCAACTTCTCGCGCCGTGAACAAAGCCCTCTCCATCGCCCTTTTCATCGCCGGTATCGCGTTGCTCGTGTTCGGCCTCAATGCCCAGGACGCCCCCGCCGCCCCAGTCTCGGAGGTCATGACCGGTGCACCCACCAGCATGAGCCTCTGGCTTGTCGTGCTCGGCCTCGTCGGCGTCATCGTCGGTGGCCTCAATTCCTTTTTCGGCCGCAGCAGCCCCTGAGCGCGCCATCCCTTTCCCCCTGAACCTCAACCCACTCCCATCATGACACGCAAGACCAAGACCGAAACCCTGCCCACCGCCAACCTCAAGAATCGCTTCAACAGCGTGCTCGAACACGGCCGGGACTCACTCGAAAGCATCCGCTCCGGCGCGGTCCGCCGCGCCCAGCAGGCCGACGAACTCGTGCACGAACACCCCTACTATGCCCTCGGCATCGCCGCAGGCATCGGGGCGCTGATCGGCATCTTTGTTTCCCGCAAAATTTCGCGCTGACGTATCGCGCGATGCTGCGGCGCACGGTCCCCACCGATGTAGGTGGGGGCCTGCGCCGCCTAGTTTTCGTGCGAGGGCGGCCGGCGCCCGTCCCCTCCGGTCGCCGGCCTGATCAGGCGCGGCGCAGGTCGAAGAAAAACTCCACGAGGCCCGTGCCCGCCGGGCAGAACATGCCCACCCGCCCGCCGTGGAGCGTGGCGATCTCGCGGCAGATCGCGAGGCCGAGCCCCGTGCCCTCGGCGTTCTCGCCGGGCCGGCGGAAAAACGGATCGAAGACCAGCGCCTGCTCCGGCTCGCTCAGGGGCTCGCCGTGGTTGACGACGCTGAAACGCACATAACCGTCACCGCGCGCCTTCGCCCGCAGCACGACCGGCCGGCCGGGGAGACCGTATTTGCCCGCGTTGGACAGGAAATTGCCCAGCACGCGATTGGCATGCACGGGATCGGCCAGCACCGCCGGAAGATCGTCGGGGGCCTCGAGCACCAGCTCGCCTCCGCCCTGCCGCACGCGGTCCCCATGCGCCGCCATCGCCTCGCTCAACAAATCCGCCGGCGGCTGCGGGCCCAGCAGCAACATGGTCCGCCCCATTTCCAGCCGCGCCAGTTCCAGCAGAGACTGGAGCACGGCCAGCAGCCGCTCGCAGTCGTTGCGGGCCACTTCCAGCAGCTCACGCTGGTCGGCGTTGACCGGGCCGAGCTTCCCCTCGAGCAGCAGGTGCAGTGTCATGCGAATGCCACTCACGGGCGTCTTCACCTCATGGCTGAGCGTCGCGAGGGCCTTCGTCTTGGCCTCAACGTTCCGCCGCAGCCGCGTGATGTCCATCAGCAACACGGCCCAACCGTCGTCCGCCCCAAAGGCGCCCGCCATGCGGAAAATCTGCGGCAGGTAATCATCACCGGGACTGCCCTCGGCGCCCGCCAGTCGCACGGCGCGCTGGATATCGTCGCTGACCAGGTCGCGGTTCTCAGCGACCGCCCCGTCGATCTGGCGGCGCACCTCGCCGGGCAGGACGCCGGGAATGCCGAGCGCGCGACTGAGTGCCTCGGCGCGCGGGTTGGTCTGGCGCACCGCAAAACTGCCGTCGACGATGTAAACCGGATACGGCAACGCCTCGAGGATGGCGCGGCAGACCCGGTTGGCCGCCAGGGCGCGCTCATCGGTCTCGCTGATGTAGCGCTGCAACTCACGCGCCATGGTATTGAAGCTGCCGGCGATCTGCCCGAGCTCACCGCCGCCCTCGATGGGCACCAGCGTATCAAACCGCCGGGCGCTCATGAGCTGGATGGAATCGCGCAGCCGTTGCAGGGGTTCGTAGACGCCGCGCGTGAGGCGCACGGAAGTGAGCACATAGATCCCGAGGGAAAAAATCGCGAAACCCATGGCGATGATGGTGACGTTCTGCCCCTTGTGCACGGCTGCGTCCCGCCGGTGCAGGATGGCGTTCTCGTTGATATCAATGATCTGGTCCGCCACGTTGCCGATGTCACCGGTCAGGCTGCTGATGCGCCGGCCCAGGGCGATCCGCCGTTCCTCGCCCCGCGCGTTCAAGGCAAACATCTCGTCATAGGCGGCGAAGTAGCCCTGACCGAGCGCGGTCAGACGGTCCACGAGTTCGTGTTCGACGATCCCGTCCGCGTTGAGCTCCACCTGGCGGAGCCGTTTCTCCGCCACCTCCCGCTCCTGCCGGAAAGCCCGGGTCGTGGTGGCCAGGCCGGCGACGTCGGTCACGGCCAGACTCTGGGCGTTCAACCGGGTGAGGGCGGACCGCAGTTCCCCGATGCTCCGGATGGTGTCGTAATCCCGGTTGATGAGGGAGCTCATCTCGTCGGTCAGGCCGCGGGTGGCCCAGATGCAGAATCCGCTCAACACCAGGAGGAGCAGGAGCGTGATCGTGAGTCCTCCGGCGAATGACCAGCGGTTCATGGCGTGGATTCCGCGGCCGGGTCCGCCGCCCAGCGCTTGCGCTTGCGGTAGATCGTGGCGGCATCGATGCCGAGCACGCGGGCGGCCTCCTCCAGCGTAGAGGTGCGGGCGGTGACGAGACGGAGATGCGCCTGCTCGATGGCCTCCAGCGGGACCAGGGCACCGAGGGCCACGTCCGGGGCGCCGGCCGCGGGCACGGCGAGCGCGGCGGGCAGGTCGTCCAGCTCCACCCGGTCACCGCGGGAAAGGATTACCGCACGCTCAATGGCGTTGCGCAGCTCGCGCAGATTGCCCGGCCACGGGTGGCGCCGGACCGCGGCCCACGCGGCCGGGGCGAAATCCTTCACCGCCACGCCGGATTCCTCGGCGAAAAATCGCAGGAAATCCCGCGCATGCCGCTCTAGGTCGCGGGATCGCGTCCGCAATGCGGGCAGGTGGACGCTGATGACGTTCAACCGGTAGAAAAGGTCCTCGCGAAAGCTGCCGGCCTTGACCGCGGCCGCGAGGTCGCGGTTGGTGGCGGTGATCACCCGCACATCGGCGGTGCGGGTCTTGGTGTCGCCCACGCGCTCATAGGCGCGCTCCTGCAGCAGACGGAGAAGCTTGGGCTGCAGCTCGGCCGGCAGCTCGCCGATCTCGTCGAGGAAGAGCGTGCCGCCGCGCGCGGCGTCGACCTTGCCCCACGTGTCCTTCAGCGCACCGGTGAACGCGCCCTTGGCGTGACCGAACAGTTCGCTCTCCAGCAAGTCGCGGGAAAGGCTGGGGCAGCTGACGGTCACGAACGGCCCGGCCGCCAGCGGGCTGAGCTGGTGGATGTGGCGGGCCAGCGCGCTCTTGCCCGTGCCATTCTCACCGAGGATCAAGATCGAGGCGCGGCTCGCGGCGGCGCGTTCCACCACCGAGGTCAATGCCTTCATTTCCGGATCCTCTGATGCGAAATCGAGGGCGGGCGTCGTCGTGGCGACCTGCTCCTCGAGTTCGTCCACGCGCTGGCGCAGACGGCGGGCTTTCTCCACGCGCACCAGCAGCTGGCGGAGCTGCTCGGGAGTGAACGGTTTCTCCAGATAATCGTGCGCGCCGCGGCGCATCGCCTCCACCGCCGTCTCGATGCTGGCGTGGGCCGTGCAAATCACCACCGGCAGCTGGGGCGACACTTTCAGGATGCGGGCCAGGCAGTCGAGTCCGTCGGCCTCACCCTCCATGCGCAGGTCGAGCAGCACGAGATCGTAGCGGTCCTCCTGCAGTTTCAACAGCGCCACGCGGCCGCTGTCGGCCGTATCGGCCTCATGCCCCTCGGCCCGAACCGCTTGGGCGGAGGTGAGCCGGATGCTCCGTTGATCGTCGACAATGAGTATGCGCATGGCTGGCCGTGATGGCGGTGGAAGCGCGGGGGTGGAAGTCGCGCCGGATTACCCACCGGTAATGCGACAGACACGGCCGGAAGGGGGAGGTTCGGTAATTGGCGGGGCGGCGGCGGCGCGGGAACGCCAAAATGCCCGTTTTCATCCCATTTTTCCATAAGAGATTGGGGATTTCCCGGCACCACAGCCTCGCGGGAGGCAACTAATAAGGAAGCAACCCGCATCCCCGGATTTCGATGAATACCTTCAACCTTGTCTCGTGCCGTCTCGGCCTCGCCCTGGCCTTCGCCGCAGGGGCCCCCGTCCTCCTGGCCGGCGAACCGGCCGATCCCGCCACCAAAGCCGGCATCACGGCGGCTGACGCCACCGCCGCGAGCATTGCGGCCTATCGCGCCGAGACCACCGACCTGAGGAAAGCCGCGGTGAAGGCTTCCCTGGAGCGCCTCGACGCGGAAATCGACCTGCTCAAGGCGAAGGTCGGCGCCGTGGCCGACTCGGTCCGCAAGGACGAGCTCAACGTGCGGTTCAGGGCCCTCAAGGACCGGCGCAATGAATTGAGCAGCGAATTCCGCGAGGCCCGTTACGACGCCCTTTTCGCCGACGTGAAGGCCGAGTGGAACAAGCTCATCAACTGAGCCGGGTTCCCGGGCCGCTGAATTTCCCTTCCCATGTCCACCCGCATCCGACCCGTTTTCGCCCCACCTTCCCGTAATCTGAGCGCCTTGTTCCTCCGGGATGTTGCGTCCCTGCTCGCCACGAGCCATCTGGTCAGCCGGTCCGTCGTGACCCTCCGCCCGCAATGCGCCTTCTCGCGCAAGCTGACCGCCACCCTCGACTCCCTCGGCGCCACCAGTGCCGCCGGCGAATTGCTGCTGAATCCTCCGCTGGCCGAGTCGGCCGCAACTCCCCCCGGCCCCTCCGACACCAGCGAAAGCGCGTTGCTCACAGACTTCCTCGTCCGGCTGCCCGCCCAGGTCACGCCGGGCGTCCCGGCCGCGAAACTGGCCCTCACCCTGCGACTGCTCACCCGGCATATCGAGCTTAAGGCGCGTCTCGCCGCCGAAGCCGCGCTGTGCGTAGGCCAGCAGGCCCTGAGCCAGGCGCTCATGGGCTGGGCCGCCCAGTGGCGTGCGTGCAGCGCGGCGCTCTGTCTGGCCAAGGAACGCACGCCAACCCTAACCGCCGGTTGAAACATCGTTTTGAAATTCTTTGATCATGCCAACCGCCCACCCTCAGTCAGCGCCAGCCAAAGCTGGCTCACCCACCCTGCTCATTCTCTATGTCGTCGGACTGGTCATATTCTTCTTCGGGTTCACCGACCTGATCCGCGTCAAGGAAGGGGCCTCCCCGCTCTTCTGGGTTTTCCTGTTCCTGCTGGGCATCCCCGTGCTCATCGCTGCGCACCGCCGCAAACCCTCGGCTTGAAACGCCACTGTTCCTGTATCCGCAACCTACCGTCGCCATGAAAAAACATCCGCTTGCCGGCTTGCTGCTTCTCTCTGCCCTCGTCCTGGGTGGTTGTTCCAAGGAAAAAGAACGGCCTGTCACTCCCGTTGTCACCCAGCCTCCTCCGGCGCAAAGCCCGTCCAGTGCGCCCGCGATCGCCGTCACTCCCGCAACCTTCACAGATCCCTGCTCCGAAATGAAGGCCGCCCTTGAAAAATCCACCCTTGAGCAACACGAAGGCCTGTCCGGCATTCAGCAGCGCATGGACCAGGAGATCGACGCCCAGGTTGCGGGGCGAAAAGCTGCGGGCGCAGATGTCAGCCTCGCTGCCGACGAGAAACTCGACAGCGCCACGGAAGACTTTGCGGAAAAACTGCGCATGCTCTCCGTCGCCCGGACGGAAACTTGGAACAGCGCCAAGCACGACGCCGAGCTTTCGCTCCAAGGCGTGCGCGACGCCTTCACCCAGGTCATAAACAGCCCGCAGCGGAAATAGCGTGAGGCGGGAAAGCTGGGGTGCTCGGAAGAGATCCTTGGGTTCACAAATGCAGGCATTTATTAAAGTGTAAATATTTGCAGGAAAGCAGATTGTGACTTCATTTAGAATTATTCTAATTCTTACTTGAAACCCGGTCTCGGGTGCTTTGGTTTAGCGGGCTCCCCTCTAACCATGCCTACTGCCAACGAAAAACACGCGGCCCTGTGCGAGCAGCTCAAGGCCTGTGATGTGCGCCCCACCCCCCAGCGCGAGGTTGTCCTCAAGGTCATCCTGGAAAAGCGCGACCATCCCACCGCCGACGAGATCTTCGCCCGCGTGAAGGCCTCGATGCCCAGCATCTCGCTCGCCACGGTCTACAACTGCCTCGACGCGCTCGTCCACGGCGGCCTCGTGCGCCAGGTCAACTTGGAGCGCGCCCCAACTCGCTATTGCCCGAACCTGCACGAGCACGCGCATTTTCATGATGAAACCACCGGCAAGATCCACGACGTGGACCTGCCCGACGATTTTGTCGCCCGCCTCCGCCAGATCCTGCCCACCGGCTTCGACGCTCGTAGTATCGAGCTGAATTTCCGGGGCAAGGCCGCCGCAAATTGATCCTTCCCTCATCACTTGCCACTCATCACTCGTCACTTTCTCAAATGAGCCAACTCGAAATCAAAGACCTTCACATCAGCATCGGCGAGAAATCCATCGTCAAGGGTTTCAACCTGACGATCAAGCCGGGCGAGGTGCACGCCATCATGGGCCCGAACGGCACCGGCAAGAGCACGCTCGCCAAGGCCATCGCCGGCCACCCGGATTACGCCATCACGGGCGGCGACGTGCTGCTCGACGGCAAGTCCATCCTCGCCATGGAGCCCGACGAGCGCGCCCGCAGCGGCCTGTTCCTCGCTTTCCAATACCCGAGCGAGATCCCGGGCGTCTCCATCGCCAACTTCCTGCGCGCCGCCGTGCAGGCCCGCATGGCCGAGGGCGAGGAGCTCGACGCCACCGGCTACTACAAGCGCCTCTACGCGAAGATGGATCTTCTCAAGATCGACCGGAAGTTCACCTCCCGTGCAGTCAACGACGGTTTCTCCGGCGGCGAGAAGAAGCGCTGCGAGATCCTCCAGATGGCCATGCTTGAGCCGAAGATCGCCCTGATGGACGAGACCGACTCCGGCCTCGACATCGACGCGCTCCGCATCGTTGCCGAGGGCGTGAACTCCATCCGCGTCGCCGCCAATCCGCCCGGCATCCTCCTCATCACCCACTACCAGCGCCTGCTGGACTACATCGTGCCGGACTTCGTGCACGTGATGTATGCCGGCTGCATCGTGAAGAGCGGCGACAAGTCCCTCGCTCTCGAGCTTGAGGCCAAGGGCTACGACTGGGTGAAGAAGGAATTCGCCGCTGCCACCGCCTGAAGAAACCCGCCCTTTACCTGTCATTCTGAGCGTAGCGAAGAATCCCTCAGCCCAACCGCCACCGAACACCGTTCTGGATCCTTCACTGCGTTCAGGATGACACCAAATAATCTGTCATGAAACCTCCGACCGAAATCGAGACAGCCGTCGCCGCTGAAAACAATCCCGTCGCCGGCATCGACCAGACCAAGGGCGACTTCCAATACAAGGTCGACTACGCCTTCGATGCCGGCACCGGCCTCAGCGAGGACACCGTCCGCTACATCAGCTCGGTCAAGAAGGAGGAGCCGTGGATCCTCGAGTTCAGACTCAAGGCCCTCAAGACCTTCCTCGACAAACCCATGCCGACGCACTGGGCGACAAAGGATCTCGAGAACATCGATTTCAACAAGATCCGCTATTACCTCTCGCAGGGCCAGAAGCCCAAGCGCACGTGGGACGAGGTGCCGGACGACATCAAGAAAACCTTCGAGCGCCTCGGCATCCCCGAGCAGGAACGCAAATTCCTCGCCGGCGTCGAGGCCCAGTTCGACTCCGAGGCCGCTTATTCGAACATCAAGGACATCGTCGCCAAGCAGGGTGTCATCTTCGTCAACTCGACCGAGGGTCTCCGCGAGCATCCGGAGATCTTCCGGAAATTCTTCGGCAAGATCATCCCGACCGGCGACAACAAGTTCGCGGCGCTGAACAGTGCGGTGTGGTCCGGTGGCTCGTTCATCTA
>JBKJRX010000153.1:0-5119 GCA_046593155.1 Lacunisphaera sp. | reverse complement strand
GCCGGAGCCTCAGATTTCCTTGCGGGTCATGCCGCCGTGCGCCTTGAAAATGCGGGTCGGGGCGAACTCGCCGAGCTTGTGCCCGACCATGTTCTCCGTGATGTAGACCGCGATGTGCGCCTTGCCGTTGTGCACACTGATGGTGTGGCCGACGAACTCGGGGGTGATGGTGGAGCGACGGGACCAGGTCTGGATGGGCTTGCGGGTGCCCCCGGCCTTGGCCGCCTTCTGGATTTTTTCCAGGAGGTGGTAGTCGACAAAGAAACCTTTCTTGATGGAACGTGCCATGGTGCGGAGTCGTTGGGATTACTTCTTGCCGCGCGGCGGACGGCCGTTGGCGCGAACGAGGATGAATGAGCTGGAGAGCTTGGTGCGGCGGCGCGTCGGGAAACCCTTCGCGAGCTGGCCCCACGGCGAGACGAGGTGCTGGCGACCGCCACCACCCTTGGACTTGCCCTGACCGCCACCGTTGGGATGGTCGACCGGGTTCATGGCGACACCGCGCACACGCGGGCGCTTGCCGAGCCAGCGGTTGCGACCGGCCTTGCCGAGCGAGCGCTTGCTGTGGTCGGCGTTGGAAACCTCGCCAATGGTGGCGCGGCACTTGGCGTTGACCAGACGGGTCTCGCCTGAGGACAGGCGGATCTGCGCGTAACCATTCTCGATGGCGACGAGCTCGACCGAGGTGCCAGCGGCGCGGGCGATCTGGGCACCCTTGCCCGGGATCAGCTCAACGGCGTGCAGCTTGGTGGCCGGCGGGATGGCGGACAGCAGAAAGGAGTTGCCTGGCTTGAAGTCGTTGGTGTCGGTCTTCAACGCGTTGTAGATGGTGTCACCGACCTTCAGGCCCTGGGCCGCGAGGACGTAGGTCTTGGTGCCGTCCGCATAGGCGAGGAGTGCGAGGAGCGCGCTGCGGTTGGGATCGTATTCGATCGCCTGGACCTTGGCGGGCATGTCGAGCTTGCCGCGCTTGAAGTCGATGATGCGATAGAGCTTCTTGTGACCGCCGCCACGACGGCGGGAGGTGATGCGACCGTAGGTGTTGCGGCCACCGGTCTTGCTCTTCGACTCGACGAGCGAACGCTCGGGACGCTTGTCGGTGATGTCGTCCGGACGGTTCAGAGTGGTGAACCGGAGGGACGCGGTGAGGGGACGGAAGGATTTAAGGGCCATGGTTGGTGGTCTCCGGGGCTCAGGTGAGCTCAATCTTGTCGCCCGTCTTGAGGGTGACGATGGCGCGCTTGCTGTCGGACATGGTGATCGGGCGGCCCTGGCGCGAACGCTTCGGCTTGCCCTTGCGATTCTGGATGTTCACGCGGGTGACGGTGACCTTGAAGGTCTGCTCGACGGCCGCGCGCACCGTGTGTTTGGTGGCGGAGGGATACACCTCGAAGGTGTATTGACCGTAGTTCGAGGAGAGCTTGTTGGACTTCTCCGTCAGGCGGATGGTTTTGAGAATCTGTTCGGCGTTAATCATGACTGACCTCCGTTGGCGCGGGCGATGATCTGCTCGAGGGCCTTGCTGGAAACAACGATCCAGCTGTAGGCGACGAGATCGAGGGTGTTGAGCTTCGAGGCGTCCTGCAGGGTGACGCGGTCGAGGTTGCGCGCAGCGCGCTGCGCCTCGGTCGTGAACGGGGCGTCGACGATGAGCACCTTGCCCTTGGGGGCGATGCGGCCGATGACCTCGCCCATGAGCTTGGTCTTGGCCTGCTTGGGCGCGAAGTTCTCGATGACGCTGATGTCACCGGCGGTCGCGCGGTCGAACAGGGCGCGGCTGAAAGCGAGGGTCTTGACCTTGCCGTTGATCTTCTTGGAGAAGTCGCGCGGCTTCGGACCGAACACGACACCACCGCCGGACCACAGGGGGGAACGGATGGAACCGGCGCGGGCGCGGCCGGTGCCCTTCTGGGCCCAAGGCTTCTTGCCGCCACCGCTGACTTCGCCGCGGGTTTTGGTCGAGCGCGTGCCCTGACGGGCGTTGGCGCGATGGGCGACGACGACTTCCTTGACGGCCTGGAGGCCGCGGTTGCCCTCAAAGGTCGGGAGGTTGAATTCCTTCTCGGAACTCTTTGTGGCGTCGGGAGTGAAAATTTTGAGCTTCATGGATTACGTTCTCCGGTGGCTTAGGCTTGCTTGGCCGGCTTGGCCTTCTTGCCGGAGCGGATGATGACATCGTCGCCGTTGGCGCCGGGAATGGCGCCCTTGACGAGGATAAGGTTCTTGTCGGCGATGATTTTCACAACGCGCAGGTTCTGCACGGTGCGCATATCAGAGCCCATGTGACCGGGCATGCGCTGGTTCTTCCAGGAACGGCCGGGAGTCTGCCGCATGCCGATCGAGCCGATACGGCGATGGAACATCGAGCCGTGGGAGGCGGGGCCGCCGCCGACGCGGAAGCGCTTCACAACGCCCTGAAAGCCCTTGCCCTTGGAAACGCCGAGCACGTCGACGATCTGGCCTTCGGCGAAGACCGCGACCGTCAGGACGTCACCGGCCTTGCCGGAGAAAGCCTCGGTGAGGCGGACCTCGTTCAACACGCGGGGCGTGGAATCAAGGCCGGCCTTCTTGGCGTGGTTGGCCTCGGCCTTCGAGGCGTTCTTCGCCTTGAGGGCACCGAAGCCGAGTTGCACGGCGTTGTAGCCGTCAGACTCAACCGTCTTGATTTGGACGACCGGGCACGGGCCGGCTTCCACCACGGTGACCGGGACCAGGACGTTTTGCGCGTCGTAGACCTGGGTCATGCCGATTTTTTTTCCTAATAGTGTAGCGATCATGGGCTAAGTGGTAGGTGGCGGGTGAGCGCCGTTTGTTTAGACCTACTTTAGCAAGGGCCGGGGTGAGCCGGCTGGCTTGGCTAAGATGGTATGTGGGTTGGAAATTTTAGACGTTGATGGTGATATCGACGCCGGACGGGAGGTTGAGTTTCTTGAGCTCGTCGACGGTCTGGGCGGTGGGCTCCAGGATGTCGATGAGGCGCTTGTGGGTGCGGGGCTCGAACTGCTCCATGGACTTCTTGTCCACGTGCGGGGAGCGGTTGACCGACAGCTTCACAATGTGGGTGGGCAGCGGGATGGGACCCGAGACGCGGGCGCCGGAGCGCTTGGCGGTTTCGACGATTTCGAGGGCGGACTGATCGATGACACGATAGTCGTAGCCCTGGAGTTTGATGCGAATGCGTTGGCCTTTCATGGCGGTATAAAGAACGAGGGTTGAAAAATCAGGTGCGGGCCGGGCCCTTGGCGTTGGACTCGACGATCTTGGCGAGCTGCGAATTCGGGACCTGCGCGAAGTGCGACGGGGTTACGGACGCGCTGGCGCGGCCCTTCGAAAGCGAGCGGATATCAGTGACGTAACCGAAGAGCAATTCGAGCGGGACATGCGCCGTGATAATGCATGCACCGGTCTTGTTATCCATGCCCTGGATCTGGCCGCGACGACGGTTGATGTCGCCCATCAGGTCACCCTGATATTCTTCCGGCGTGGTGACCTCGACACCCATGATGGGCTCAAGCAGGATCGGGTTGGCCTTCTTCATCGCGTCCTTAAACGCGAAGATGCCGGCCATTTTGAACGCCATTTCGGACGAGTCCACCTCGTGAAATGAGCCGTCCGTGATGCGCATGATGAC
The DNA here is from genome assembly GCA_046593155.1 of Lacunisphaera sp. Taxonomy (GTDB): domain Bacteria; phylum Verrucomicrobiota; class Verrucomicrobiia; order Opitutales; family Opitutaceae; genus Lacunisphaera. Next base: position 1,488 of record JBKJRX010000153.1, on the reverse strand, counting down.
ATCTACGACCGGGAAGCCGGCGATGACGCCGTTGTTAGCACCCTCAAGCAGGCCGTCGGTGGCGGGCTTGATGAATTCCTTCGGGATGGAGCCGCCCACGGTCTCGTTGATGACCTCGACGCCCTTGCCCTTCTCATTCGGCTCAAGCTTGATGACAACGTGGCCGTATTGGCCCTTGCCGCCGGACTGACGGATAAACTTACCCTCGCCTTCAGCCGACTTGAGAATGGTCTCGCGGTAGGCGATCTGGGGCTTGCCGGAAGTGGCCTCGACCTTGAACTCGCGCTTCATGCGGTCGATGATGATCTCGAGGTGCAGCTCGCCCATGCCGGCGAGAATGGTCTGGCCGGTGTCCTGGTCGGTCTTGACGCGCAGGGTCGGGTCCTCGGCAACGAGGCGCTGAAGCGCGACGCCGAGTTTTTCCTGGTCGGCCTTGGAGTTTGGCTCGATGGACATCGAGATGACGGGCTCCGGAAAGGACGGCGGCTCGAGGCGGATGTCGAAATCCTCGTCGCATAGGGTGTCGCCGGTGATGACGTCCTTGACGCCGACGACGGCGCAGATGTCACCCGCATAAGCGACTTCGATTTCCTCGCGTTCGATGGCGCGCATGAGGACGAGGCGGGACACGCGCTCGGTGCGGCGGGTGCGGGGATTATAAAGAGACATGCCGCGCGGCAGCTGGCCGGTATAGACGCGGAAGAACACGAGCCGGCCGACGAAGGGATCGTTCCAGAGCTTGAACGCGAGACCGGCCAGCTTGGCCTGGTCGCTCACGACCGCCTCGACCGGCTTGCCGTCGCTGTCCTGCCCCTGCATGGGCGGGACGTCGATCGGGCTCGGGAGGTAGTTGACCACGCAATCCAGCAGGCGCTGGACGCCCTTCTTCTTGAAGGCGGAACCGGGGAACACGCCGGTGAACTGCAAGGAAATGGTGGCTTTGCGGACGCCCAGCATCAGCTGCTCGACGCTGATCTCCTCGCCGTTGAGATACCTCTCGGCGATCACGTCGTCGAAATCAGACACGGCCTCGATAAGCTTATCGCGATACTCCTTGGTCTGCGCCTTCATGGCCTCAGGAACCTCCATCGTGACCGGCTTCATGCCGAGCGGGTCGGCCGGGTTGTCCTCAAAGGAATAGGCCACGTTCTGCACGAGATCGACGAGACCGGTGAAATTCTCCTCGGCGCCGATCGGCAGGTAGAGGGCGTGGGCGTTGGCCTTGAGCTTCGTGCGGATGTCCTCGATGCAACGGAGGAAATTCGCGCCGACACGGTCCATCTTGTTGATGAAAGCGATGCGCGGCACGCGGTATTTGTTGGCCTGGCGCCAGACGGTCTCGGACTGCGGCTGCACGCCGGCGACCGCATCGAACACGGCGACGGCACCGTCGAGAACCCGCATCGAGCGCTCGACCTCGATCGTGAAATCCACGTGGCCGGGGGTATCGATCAAGTTCATGGAATGGAACCCCTGGGGCGTGCTGAT
>JBKJRX010000131.1:0-46361 GCA_046593155.1 Lacunisphaera sp. | reverse complement strand
TGATGCGCTCGGTGTCGGCCGTTTCGGTGCTGAAGGCCGAGCCATAGAAGGCGAGGATGGTGGTCTCCTGGGACTTGCGGGCCATCTCCTCGCGCACGAAGAAGCCGTGGCCCTTCTTATAGGTGTGGACGTAGAGATCCTTCGTCACCTCGTCATACCAATAGACTGAGATGCCGATGGCGTGGAAGGTGTCGAGCCGGGCGTGGGCGTTGCTCGAGAGGAAGTAACCGTGGGTGCGGGAGGCCTGGCGGAAGATGATGCGTTTGAGCTTCGCGTCGCCGATGCGGGTAATGAGTTCAATGTGCTCCAGCAGGTCGGGGAAGTAGTCGATGATCAGCGTGTCGGCGTCGATGGCGGCGTTGTCGAGCGCCTGAATCATGGTGCGGCAGCCGACGGGGCAGGCGTCGCCATCGAGGAATTTCTTGAGGTCCTCGTTGGCGCGGACGAAGACGGCGCGGTTCTCCATCGTGGCGCTCTGGCCGCGCACGGTGATCTTGGTTTTCGGCTTCGCCTCGGCGGTGTCCTGCGGCGGATTGTCATCGAGACACTTGAAGAGATGCGTCGCGGTCGAAAGCAGGCGCTGGCGTTTCTTGGTGAGCACCTTGACCTCGGGGTCGCTGAACGGCGGCGCGCGGAAAATGTCGACCGAGACCATCGGGTTCACCACCGGCTGGTCCCCGGTGTTGTAGATCTCGAGCATGACATTCGTGCCGAAGGTCTTGATCGGGTCGAGCAGGACGGCGCTGGTGTGGAGGCCGAAGTTGCCTTCGCCCTGGTTGAGCACGACATAGTGCTCCTTCAAATACATGGAGCAGCTCGTGAGGATGCCGGAGCGGGGCGGAATGGTGAGCGGGGAGGCGTCGTGGCGGACCTGCACCTTGTCGAGGAAGGAGCGACCGGCATTGCCGGTGACGATGTGCTCGAAGTTGAGCCGCTGGAGTTTCGGTGAGAGGGTGTAGCTGACCTGGTGCGGCGTGAGAAAGACGCGGCCGCGCGAATCGATGCTGATGGTGTTGGGCAGCTTGAGGTCGTTGTTCTGGATGGCGGCCCAGATTTCGCCGGTGGAGAGCTTGGCGGCGGCGGGGGCGTAGAAGAGCCGGCCGACCGGCGTGCCGGGGCGCAGGAGTTTTTTCCAATAGGCGGCGTTGGGGAAATTGGCGTCGTAGATGAAGGCGTCGGCCGTGAGGAGGAGTCGGTTGCCGTCGACGGTGGGCGCACCCTGCAGATGCATCTCGATGCCGATGCGGGCGAGGGAGCTGCGCTCGGTGAAATGGATCTCGGCGAGCCGGGCCTTCACAAACTCCATCTCCGCCGGGTGGCGCGGCCAGAAGGCGAGGGTGAGGGCGACAGCATTGGCCGCCTTGTTTTTGACCGTCAAAATCTGGCCGTCGGTGCTGTGCCAGAATTGGTTTTCGTTCATGGGATTGGCGAGTTTGGGGAGGTTGCCGGGGCTGACAAGCCCGGGGTTGAGTGGCAAAATCCCCGGATTTTGCCGCCAAAGGGGTTGATTTTTGGCGGGTGGGTGAGCAATTTCGCGCCTTTTACGGCACAAAACCGCCCGGGCCGTTTCCCAACCGGGCTTACCTCCTCGCAATGAAATTCACCTCCCAAGTCAGTGCAGCCCTCGTCAGCCTGGGCCTGTTCACCGCCGCTTCCGCGCAGGATGCGGTCAAGTTCACCGTTCCCGGTGTGTCCACCCCGGCGAGCCCGCCCGCCGCCCCGGCCAAGACACCGGCGGCGCCCGCGACCGCTCCGGCGACCCCGGCCGCGCCCGCCAAGCCGGCGGCCAAGTTCACGGAGACCCAGATCGCCGAGGCCTATGGCTGGATCGCCGGACAGCAGCTCGGCCTGCGCCAGCTGGAATTCTCCAAGGCGGAGATCGAGGCGATGGCGCGCGGCATGATCGCCATGGCGAGTGGGGCCCAGCCGACCTTCGACGCGCAAGCGATGGAACCGGAACTGCAGGCCTACATGGCCAAGAAGGCCGAGGTTTTTGAGGTCAAGCGCCAGGCTTTCCTGACGCAGTTGCGCATGAAGAACCTGGCGGACGGCAATGCCTTTTTCACCAAGCTGAAGGAAAACAAGAACATCGTGGAGCTCCCCAGCGGCCTGCGCTATGAGATTCTCAAGCCCGCCACCGGCGCGCTCGCCAAGCCCGGTCAGCTCCTGACCATGCACTACACCGGCTCGCTGGTCGGCGGCGAGGTGTTCGACAGCTCGATTGAGCGCAAGGAACCCATCGAGCTCCTCATGGCGGTGGCCACCGCCGAATCCCCCAATGGCACCATCCCCGGCCTGGTTGAAGGCCTGCTGAAAGTTGGCGTGGGCGGCAAAGCCAAGTTCTACATTCCGCCCTCCCTGGCTTATGGCGACAGCGGCAACCAGGGTATTCCCCCGGGTGCCACGCTCATCTTCGAGGTCGAGGTGCTCGGCGTGAAGGATGCGCCGAAGGCCGCTCCGGCCGCCAAGTAAGCCGCTGCGCATTCGTGTCTTTTTCAAAAACGCCTCCCCAACGGGAGGCGTTTTTTTGCGCCGGCCGGCCGGACCAGTCGCTGACGGGTCCAGGCCGCTCAAGCAGACCGGCCCTACCCGATCGCCCGCAGGTCCGCGACGAAACGGTCGATCGCCTCCGCCGGCGTGGCCCACGAGCACATCAACCGGTAGCCGTGCCCGCCGATGAAACGGTAGAAGTGCCAGCCTCGCGCTTCGAGGGCGGCGGCCGTGGCTGGGGGCAGCTCGACAAACACGCCGTTCGCCTCGGTCTCGGCGATGAGCTTGAGGCCCGGGATTGTTCGTAAGGCGCCGGCGAGTTTCTGCGCCATCGCATTGGCGTGGGCGGCGCGCCGCAGCCACGCGCCGCCTTCCAGCATGCCGCACCACTGGGCGGCCGCGAAACGCATCTTCGAAGCGAGCTGCCCGGCCTGCTTAACACGATACTCAAACTCGCGCGCATGCTCCCGGTTGAAAAAAACCACGGCCTCGGTCGTGTTCATGCCGCTCTTGGTGCCGCCGAGACACACCACGTCCACACCGGCCCGCCATGTGAAATCGGCCGGCACCACCCCGCGGGTCGCGAGGGCGGCGGCGGCATTGGCCAGGCGCGCCCCGTCCATGTGCACGGCGAGCCCGTGGTTTTTCGCCACAGCGCCTAACGCGCGCACCTCGTCGGGTGTATAGACCGTGCCCCACTCGGTGGACTGGGTGAGCGAAAGTGCGCCCGGCTTGGGGTAATGCACTCCGTGACCGCGCGCAAACACCGGCGCGAGGCCGGTGGGCGACAGCTTGCCGCCAGCCCCGGTGACGGGGATGACCTTGCTGCCCCCGGTGAAGAACTCCGGAGCGCCGCACTCGTCCGTGTCGACGTGCGAGACCTCGTGACAGATCACGCTGTGGTGACTGCGGCAGAATTGGGCGAGCGCCAGCGCATTGGCGGCGGTGCCATTGAAGACAAAAAAAACCGCGCACTCGGTGGCGAAAAGTTCGCTGATGAGTTGCTTCGCGCGGGCCGTCCATTCGTCCTCACCGTAGGAAGGGACCTGGCCGGCGTTGGCGGCGGTGAGCGCGGCGAGCGCCTCGGGAGCCAGTCCGGCGGTGTTGTCGCTGGCGAAGGTGTAATCAGGGGCGGCGGGCATGAGGCGGGAGCGTGTCGTGGTTCCCGCGGTTTGAACAGGGCGAAGTGGGACGGAACGCGCACTTGCGCCCGGGAGTTCCGCGGTGTTCGTTTGGCCCCGACCAATGACTCCGCCGGACACCAACCTTTACCTTGTGGGCTTCATGGGCACGGGCAAAAGCACCGTGGGCCGGCAGGTCGCCCGGCAGCTGGGGTTCCAATTTCTCGACAGCGACCACGAGATTGAGCGCGCGCAGGGCAAACCGGTGTCGAAGATCTTCGTTGAGGAAGGGGAGGCGAAGTTTCGCGCGCTGGAACGCGCGTTCATCGAGCAAGGTCATCCGGCGGACCGCTGCATTGTCGCCTGTGGCGGCGGATTGGTGGTGCCGCCGGGCATGCTGGAACTGCTGCACCGCCGCGGGGTGGTGATTTGCATGCACGCTCCGATCGACACCATCCTGAAGCGCACGATGCACACCAACCACCGGCCGCTGCTGCAGGTGGAAAATCCCGAGCAACGCCTGCGCGAGCTCTACGCCCAACGGGAGGAGATCTACCGCCGCACGGGCACCATGGTGCTGACCGACAGCCGGCCGCTGCGGGAAATCGCCGGCCACGTGTTGCGCGTCTACCGGCTGGAAGCGGCGCACTTCAAAAAATGACCGCGGGGGCCGGGCTGCGGGTCGAGGGAGCACCGCGCGAGGCGCTTCGCGGGAAGTTGCGCGCGCTGGGCTTTGACGAGGTGAGGTTCGCGGCGGTCGGGGCGGAGACCGGCGGCGGCCTGCACGCATGGCTGGTGGCCGGCCTGCACGGGGACATGGCGTGGATGGAGCGCACGGCGGACAAGCGGGCGCAGGCGGAGCTGGTGTTGTCCGGCGTGCAGTCGGTGATTTTGCTTGGTGTGAATTATTGGGGTGGCCCGGAAAATGAACCGGCCGGACCGAACCCGCGCTGGGCGCGCTACGCTTTGCACGAAGACTACCATGACACCATCAAACCGGGTCTGGCAGCCGCCGGCCGGGTGTTGGCGGAACAATGCGGAATCACTTCGGAGGATTATCGCTACTACGTCGACACCGGGCCCGTGCTCGAGCGCGGCTGGGCGGCGCGCAGCGGGCTCGGTTTTCGCGGCAAGAACGCGATGCTGATCTCCAAGCAGCACGGCAACTGGCTGTTTCTCGCCTCAATTCTCACCCGGGTGGAGATCGCCCCCGACGAACCGTTGCGGAAGTCCACCCGGCCCGCGACAGAGGGCGAACCGGCCGGGCTGCTGTGCGGCAAGTGCACGCGGTGCCTTGACGCCTGCCCGACCGACGCGTTTCCGGAGCCGGGGGTGGTGGATGCGCGGCGCTGCATCTCCTACCAGACCATCGAGAACAAGGGCATCATTCCGACGGAACTGCGCGCGGGCATCGGCACCCATGTCTACGGCTGTGACATCTGCCTGGAGGTCTGCCCGTGGAACCGGTTCGCGCAAGCCGGCCGGCATCTGCTGCTGGCCGCGCGGCACGACATCGCGGAGCTGAGTTTGCTGGAATTGCTTGAACTTACGCCGGCGCGATTCACGGAGGTTTTCCGGCGCACGGCGATCAAGCGCCTCAAGCTGGCCGGTCTGCTGCGCAATGCCTGTGTGGTCGCGGGCAATGCGGGTGATGCGACTCTGCTGCCGGCGCTCGTGAAGCTCGCCGCGCTCGATCCGGCCGTGGTCCGGGCGCACGCGGTGTGGGCGGTGCGGCGGATTGCGGGTGCGGGCGCCGCGGAGCTGCTCCAATCAGTCCGGGAAAAGGAGACGGACGCGACGGTGCTGGCCGAGTATAGCGGTCTTACTTGAATGCCGCGCGCATCTTCGCCGCGAAATCCGCAGGTGGGCGGACGGGCTCGCCGGCCTTGTTGATGAAGGCGTGGGTCGTGAAGCCGGTGACCAGCAGCTCTTCGCCCCGGCGCACCTCGTATTCGAGGTGGATGCGGAGCAGCGGGCGCTCCTTGAGCCGGGTGATGACGGTTACGACATCGTCATAAAGCGCCGGCTTGAAGAACTTCGTGCCGAGTTCGATGACCGGCAGGCGATAACCTTGAGCCTCAAGTTCGCGATAGGGCAGGCCACATTCCTTGAGCAAGGTGGTGCGGCCGACCTCGAACCACGGCAGGTAGCTGCCGTGGTAAACGATGCCCATCATGTCCGTCTCGGCATAACGGACGGTGATCTGCGCGCGCGATTCAAGCATGGCGTCAGGTTGCGGGCGCGGGGGCCGGTTGTCCAAACAAGGATTGGGCGGAATCCCGCCAGGTGTGGTGGTGGGCGCGGGCGCGGCCGGTGTCGCCCAAGCGGCGGCGCAGCGCGGAATCGCCGAGCAGACGGGCGAAGGCGGCGGTGAGCGCCGCACTGTCACCTGGCGACACGAGCAGGCCGGTTTCACCATCAACAACCGCTTCGGGCACGCCACCAATCGCATGGGCCACGACCGGCAGGCCGTGGGCCCCGGCTTCGAGGTAGACGAGCCCAAAGCCCTCGACGCTATGCCGGTGGGGCATGCTGGTCATGGCAAAGATATCCGCCTGCGCGTAGATTGCTCCGAGCTTCTCGTCGGGGATGTCGCCCAGGAACTTGACCGGGAAGTCGGCGCGGGCCGCCGCCTCGGTGAGCGTGGCGGCATAATTCTCCTTGTTGTGGGCGCCGACCAACCAGTATTCGACGCGGTCGCGCAGCGCGTCGGGGAGGGCCTGGAGTGCCGTGATGACCTCGCGCTGGCCTTTACGGGGATTAATCCGGGCGACTGTGAGGATAACGATCTTCCGGCGGGTGGAAGCGGCCGGCGTTTCCACCACGAGGTCGGTGCGCAGGGCTCCGCGGGTAATGACCACCTTGCCTGCGGCCTCCGGAAAGTGTTGCTGGAGCAGATCCCGGGCAAAGGTGCTGACGACACTGATACGGGCGGCTTTTTGGAGGAGGTGCAACGTGCTCCAACGCAACAACCACCGTGAGGCCAGGCGCTGGATCTCGGAGCCATGGAAGGTCAGCATAAGTTGCGCCGGCCGGAGCGTATCAAAATATTGCAGCAGCAGCATGGCCAGCAGCGGACCTGGTTCGGGGATGTAAAGCGTTGCCGCTCTCAGGCGGTCGCGGTGTTCCATGAGTTCACGGGCCATGCGCCACTGGCTGAGGAGGCTGTGGTCACCAGCCAATTGCAGCCGGCGCACGGAGAAGGGCCAGGGGGGATCCTTGAGTCCGGGAGGCAAGGCGGGGGCCCAGACTTCCACTTCATAACCCAACTGCTGGGCGGCCCGGGCCATCTCGGCGGCATAGACGGCGATGCCACCCCGATGAGGGTGGAACTCATGCGTTACCAAGACCAGATGCCGGCCGGGACGATCCGCCTGATTGATGGAAGAAGGGGACTGCATCGGCCGTGTTAAAATTTTTAGGAAACCAAAGCCTTCTCTGCCGGTCGGTGGGCTGGCGCGGCATGTGGCCGCGCAACCAACGGCAAGTCAACAGGCTAAATTTTAGCAAAGTGAGGCACAGTTCCGGCTCTCACCGGGTTTTTTTTGGGTTTACATACTCTTTCAGTTTAACTTACTTAATTCCCCTATGGCACAGGCAGTAAACAATTCTTCGGGCACCTCGCTCAAACCGTTCACGCCCGAGGACGATGCAAATCTCCGTGAAGCAATTAAGCGCTGTTCAGCAGCAACTTACGAAGCGGCCGCTCAATTCCGTAAGACGGGCAATATCGAGCATTTGCCGGCCATCGTGCTGGGTATTATCGAGCGCTATGTGGAGCCTGATCTCCGCGGGAAATTGAAGGATGCGGACGACGACCTGCGCATTATTGAGGACCTCGGCATCGATTCCCTGACGATGATGGAAATCGTCATCCTCGTCGAGGATGTGCTGCAGATGACCATCAATAATGAGGAACTCCGGTATTTGCGCACCGTCGGTGATGTAAAAACATTCATTGAGTGCAAAGTCAGCGGTTTGCCGCTGCCCAAGCCCACAAAGTTTCTCCCGATCGAGCAGATTATCTCGATCATGCCGATCCAACCGCCGTTCCTGTTTTTGGGCGAAGCGTCGGTGAATGCCCATGGCGCCAACGCCAAATACAAGATCAGTGGCCAGGAATTCTTCCTGCAGGGTCATTTCAAGGACAATCCCGTGCTGCCCGCCTCCATCATGCTTGAGGCGCTTGGCCAGCTCGCGGTTCTGTTCCTGCTCGAGGGTCAGGTCGGCGAGGCCGGCAAGGTCGTCGATCACCGCACCATTTTCTTCACCTCTTGCGAAGGCGTCCGCTGCCACCGGGTGTGCAAGCCGGGCGACGTGCTCACCCTCTCCATCAAGCCGAAGCGCCTCAAGTCGCCGCTGGCCACATTCGAGGGCCAGATCCGTGTCGGTCAGGAAAAGGCCGCCATTGCCGAGGAAATCACGCTGACCTTCGCCTTTGCCGAAGAGGTGGTCCAGCCGGCCCCGCAGGCCCAGCCTGCGGCCGACGTCGCCGTCGCTCCCGCCAAGGCCGCCGTCAACGCCTGAATGCCTTGGCCGGTCGGCCTTTCCGTGGCTGCGGCTGTTGACCGGGCGGGTAAAAGCGCTTTGATACGCCGCACCCCGGCCGCGGCGCTCCCGTGACCTTGCGGTCTAACACCATATGCGGAAAGTTTATATCACCGGCCTCGGTTTCATCACCAGTATTGGCAACGAGGCGGCATCCGTGACGGAAAGCTTGCGGGAGTTACGCCATGGGATGGTGCAATATCCACCGTTTCAGAAGCCCGACGTGCCGGTCAAGGTGGCGGCGCCGATCCGTGACTTCCAGACCGACACAACGGACCAGGAGGACTGGATTTTCCCGGCCCGTTACAGCATCCGCCGGGAAACCCTGCGCGGCATGGCGCCCCACGGCATCTATGCTTATTGCGCCATGCAGCAGGCGGTCGAGGACGCCAAGCTGGCTGAGGCGGACTGGTCCAACCCGCAGACCGGCCTCTACGCCGCCTCCGCCGGTTCACCTTTTCTCCTTGGCCACCACTTGGAGCGCATGCGTAAGCAGGGCGTGATGCGCTGTCCTCCACTCGGCGTGGTGGCGTCCATCTCGGGCACGGTGAATTTCAACCTCGTCTCCCAGTTCAAGATCAAGGGTGCCTCGACGGGCTTCTCCTCCGCGTGCGCCTCGTCGGCCCACGCGCTGGGTTTCGCCTACGACGAGATCGCGCTCGGCCGCCAGAAGCGCATGTTCGTCATCGGCGCCGAGGACGGTAACTTGGAGAGCATCCTGCCTTTTGCCGGTATGCGCGCCCTCTCGCTGCAGACCGACCCATCCATCGCCTCGCGGCCGTTCGACGTGGCGCGCGACGGCTTCGTCGGCACCGGCGGCGCCACCGTGCTGGTGTTGGAAAGCGAGGAAGAGGTCACCCGCCGCAAGCCCAAGGTCTATTGCGAGGTCGCCGGCTGGGGCCAGGCTTCCGACGGTCACAATGTCGCCATCTCCCACCCCGAAGGCACCGGCCTGCGCATGGCGATCGAGAACGCGCTGAAATATTCCGACACCACTGCTGAGCAGGTGGACTACGTCAACGCCCACGCCACTTCGACGCCCATCGGGGACATCTCGGAGGCGCGCGCCCTCAAGGCCATCTTCAATAATTCCCCCACCCGCCCCGCCATCAGCAGCACCAAGGCTCTCACCGGCCACGGCCTGTCGCTGGCCGGCGCCATGGAAGCGGGTTTTTGTGCGCTGGCGATGAGGGAGGGTTTCATGCCGGGCTCGGCCCACATCACCAGGCTGGATCCGGCCTGCGAGGGGCTGAACATCATCCGCGCCACGCTGCCCCACCGGCCCCAGGTGGTCCTCAGCAACAGCAGCGGTTTCGGTGGGGCCAACGTCGCCCTTGTTTTCAAGGGCGTGAATTGAGCCTGGTTGTTGCCGCATGAGTTCCCCGCTTTCCGCCTGTTACCGCACCGCCTTTGTCACCGGGGCCAGCTCGGGCCTCGGTCTCGCCTTTACCGATATGCTGCTGGCGGCCGGTGTCGAGGTCTGGGGCACATCCCGCGACCCGGCGCGGCTGCCGGCGCGCGCCCATTTTCACGCCGTCGCGCTCGAACTGGGCGACGGCCCGGCGGCGGAACGGGGTTACCTGGAGGCCGAGCAGGCGGCTGGTGGTTTTGATATTGTCATCAACAACGCCGGCTTCGGCGCATTCGGCGCGTTTGCGCACACGGACTTTGCCGTGTGGGAGGAACAATTGCGGATGATGCTCGTCAACACCGCGCGCCTCAGCCACGCCGCCCTGCGCGGGATGCTGGTCCGCCAGCGCGGGGCGCTGGTCAACATCTCGTCCATCGCCGGCGAGTTCGGCATGCCTTACCAGGCGATCTACAACACGACGAAAGCCGGGCTCTCGGCGCTCAACGAGAGCCTCATGTATGAGGTGAAGGCCACCGGGGTCATCGTGATTGATTTCCGGCCCGGGGACTTCCGCACCGACTTTGAGGGCTCGGTCCGTCGCCCGCCGCAAGCCGGCGGCGATGCGGCCCAGGCTGACCGGATGGCGCGCGTCTGGCGGAACTTCACGGCCATGATGCAGTCCGGCCCCGCGCCCGAGGAGGCGGCCGCGGCACTGCAGGCGGCCTTGCTCCGCGGCCGCAGCGGCACGGTGCGCACGGGCCGTTTCTTCCAGGCGGTGCTCGGGCCCTTGCTCGCGCGGTTTGGCACGCTCGCCCTGAAGCGCCGGATCCAGGAGAAGTATTTCGGTCTTTAAAATGCCGCGTGTTCGCATCCTCGTCCTGACTTCCAGCACCGGCGCCGGCCACGATACCCGGGCGCAGGCCTTCGCCGAGTGGTGCTTCGAGCTCTACCGGCATGACGTGGATGTGCGGATCGAGCAGATGCTCGAGAAATCGTCGGGCTTCTTCAAGCTGGGGGTGAATTTCTACAACTGGATCCAGCAGAAATCCCCCTGGCTGCACAAAGCTTTCTACCTGTTCGTCGAGTTGCTGAGCTTGCTCAACCGCCGGTCGGTCAGCATCGGTCGCGGATACTACGAGCGCGTGCTGCGGGCCTACCGGCCGCATCTTGTGTTCAGCGTGCACGACTGTCTCAACCGCGGTTATTTCCAGCTGGCGCGCAAGGTTCTGGGCCCGGCGAACGTCCGCTGCGCCACCTATTGCGGCGAGTTCTCCGGGGGATTTGGCTACAGCGGCAATTGGGTTGAACCGAGCGCCGACCTTTACGTCGCCCGCACCGCCACGGGCCGGGACTACGCGGTGAAGCTCGGCATGCCGCGCGAGCGCACCCGGGTGCGCGGCCACCTCATGCAGCCGCGGCAGCACACCGAGGTGCTGAACGCCGAGGCGCACACGGCCTTCCTCGAGGAAAAACTGGAGCTGCGATCGGACCGGTTTACCGTCTTCCTGGCCACCGGCGGCAACGGCGCCAACAACCACCTCGACCTGCTGCCCAAGCTGCTGCCCTATGCCGACCGCGTGCAGGCCATCGTCATCTGCGGGAAAAACCGCGAGGCCTACAACCAACTCGTGCATTGGCGGGCGGAGCACCCGGAGCTCAACTGCTTTGTGGACGGCTTCTCCGAGGAAGTGCACCTCCTCATGCAGGTCAGCGACGCCATTGTCACGCGCGGGGGCACGACCACCTGCGCCAAGGCCCTGCATTTCGGCTGCCCGATCATCTTCAACGCCATCGGCGGCATCATGCCGCAGGAGGAGCTGACGGTGAAATATTTCCGCAACGGCGAAGGCGCTGAGCTCATCGGCAACGCCACCGACTTCGCGCACGTGGTCACCTCGTGGATGGAAAACCGCCGGAATTACGACCGGCTCCGCGCCAATTTCCAGAAGCTCCGCTACGAGCAGGACCCGACGCTGGTCGTGCGGGAGTTGGTCGATCTGGCCCAGGAAGCCTCCGGCACCGACCTTGCGCCCGGTCCCTTTCCGCCCCGGTTGAGAAAATAGCCGTCCGCCCGGCCGGTCGGTGCGCGGGTGTTTTTGTGTCGTTTTGGGCGTCTGCGTGGCTAGTTGTTGGCCAGCCTTGGACCCGAAGCCGCCCCACATTGCCCTCCTGTTCACGACGTTTCCCAAAACCTCGGAGACCTTCCTGCAGCGTGATGTCGCGGCGCTGCAAGCGAAGGGGCTCAAGCTGAAGCTCTACTCGCTGTGGGGTGGAGGCGGCACCTTCCGCGGGCTGCCGGTGCAAAATTTCCCCAAGTGGCGGCTGATCGAGGTGTTTCTGATCATCATCCCGTGGCAGATCATTCGCCGTCCGCGGCTCATGCGCGATCTGTTCGAGGGCGTTTTCACGCGGCGGGCGCCCTCGTGGCTGAATTTTTGGGAGAACATGCTCGGGGCCGGCTTCGCCGGCAGCTTTGCCCGCGAAATGCGCGCGGATCCGCCTGCGCTCGTGCACGGCGCGTGGGCGGGAGCGCCCGCCACGGCGGGCTGGGTGTTGTGGCGGATGTTGGGCTGGCGCTACAGCGCCGGGGCGCACGCCTACGATCTCTACGAGCATGGCGGCGACTGGTGGCTGCTGGAAAAATTGCAGCACGCGCGTTTCGTTCACACCTCAACCGAGATGGGCCGGCGCGAGCTGGTTGGGCGCGGCGTGCCAGCGGACAAAATTGTCTGCATCCGCCGGGGGCTCGACACGTTTCCAGCCTTCAAGCCGCTGCGCCCGAATCGCCGGCCGCTGCGGCTGCTGAGCATTGCCCGGCTCGTGCCCAAAAAAGGACTCGATTACCAATTGCACATTTATGCCGCGTTGAAGGAGGCCGGGATCGGCTTCGAGGCGCGCATCGTCGGGGAGGGCCCGCTGCAGGAATCCCTGGATATTCAGGCGGCGCAGCTGAAACTGACCAACGATCTCAAGTTTACCGGCCAGCTGGCGCCACCCGAGGTCTGGGCGCAGCTCGCCTGGGCCGACGTGCTTTTGCACACGGGGGTCGTGGCGCCGAGCGGTGACCGCGACGGCCTGCCGAACGTCATCCCCGAGGCGATGGCGGCGGGCGTGCTGGTCGTGACCTCGCCCGTGTCGGCGACGACCGAGGCCATCAGCCAACAGCGCACCGGACTGGTGGCCGACGTGGACCTGCCCCTGGCGTGGGTTGTGGCGCTGCGGCGCCTCAGCGAGGACGACCAGCTCGCGGAGACCCTGCGCACAGGCGCCCGGCGTTGGGTGGAGGAGAATTACGATGCCCACAAAAACACGACGCGGCTGGTCGAGTGTTTTGAGCGGGCGATGAAGGATTAACCACAACGGCACCACGACACGACGCACCTTTTTTCCCGTGAATTCACGAGTCGATAATTCCTCCGTCATGCCGTGGTGTCGTTGTGGTTCAAATTCCACCCCATGATTTACTACGACACCACGAAGATGGGCGCGGCGAAACAGCGCTCCGGGCTCACCCGGGTGAGCGCCCGGCTGCGCGAAGAGTTTGGCGGCACCATCATCGAAGTGGCGTGGGACGGGGATCGCCGGGGTTTTGTGGCCGGGAAAGAACAGGCACCGGTTGTTTTTGTGTCAACCGACTGGCTGCTGACGGTGGAGCTGTTCAGTGAGGCGGAGCGGCCGGGGCTGTGGAATTTCCTGAAAAATCCGCCGTGCCGCCTGGCGGCGATGTTTCATGATGCCATTCCGATCCGCTGGCCGCACATCACGTGGCCGCAGAGTGTGCAGCGTCATCCGGAATACATGAAGATGCTGGCCGGTTTCGACCGGGTGTTCGCAATCTCGGACGCGAGCCGGCAGGATCTGACGGGCTTTTGGCGCTGGCAGGGCGGAGCGCCACGCGCCCAGGTGGACCTGATCGAGCTCGGGGCGGATTTCGACGGGAGCAACCGCTGGCAGCGCGATGCACTGATTCTCAGCAAGGGCCGCCCGGCGTTGCTGTGCGTGGGTATTGTTGAGCCGCGGAAGAACCAGGCATTCCTGCTCGACGTGGCGGAAACACTCTGGGGCGAGGGCGTTGACTTTGACCTGCAGGTGGCCGGGCGCGTGAACCCGCACTTCGGCGGACCGATAGCGGACCGGATGAAACAATTGCAGCGGAGCGAACCGCGGTTCCGGTTTCACGTCGCGCCCCGCGATCAGGAACTCGGCCGTCTTTACGCCACGGCTCGGGCGGTGACCTTTCCCACGATCGCGGAGGGCTGCGGACTGCCGCTGCTGGAGGCGTTGTGGCGCGGCGTGCCTTGCGTGTGCAGCGATCTGCCCGTGTTGCGCGAGAATGCGGCGGGCGGCGGTTGCCGGGTGGCGAAGGTCAATGACCGGGCCGACTGGACGGATCACCTCCGGACGGTGTTGACCGATGCCGGGGAGAACCGGCGGCTGCAGACAGAGGCGATGGCGAGAAAGTTGCCGCGTTGGAAGGACACGGCCGCGGCGCTCCGGAAAGCACTGCAGTGAAATCTTGCCGGCCAGCTCGGCAAGGGAAACTCACATTTGTTTCACCGCGTAGGCCATCGCGGCGGCGATCTTTTCGAGATCCTCGTCGCTGTGCAGGGCCGAGACGGCGGTGCGGATCAGGTCCTTGCCCGGCGGCACGGCGGGGGCGATGGACATGACGGTGAACACGCCTTTTTCGAGCAGCGCCTGCCAGAAGCGGTAGACCAGTTCCTTGGAACCAAGGACGATCGGCACGGCCGGGGTCTCGCTGCCCCACGTGTCGAGGCCAAGTCCTTTGAGCATTTCGCGGTAACGCTTGGTGTTGCGCCAGAGACGTTCCAGGTGCTGTGGTTCGGACTGCATGAGGTCGAGCGAGGCGGAGGCGGCCGCGGCCATGCTCGGGCTGATGGCCGCACTGAAGATGGTCTGCTTGGAACTGGTGCGGAGGTATTCGATGAGTTCCTGCGAGCCGGCCACGAAGCCGCCGGTGCTGGCGAGGGCTTTCGACATGCTGCCGCAGATGAGCTCCACCTTGTCGTTGAGCTTGAAATGGTCGACCGTGCCGCGGCCCTGCCGGCCGAGTATACCGAACCCGTGGGCGTCATCGAGCACGGTGAAGCAGCCCGCCTCCTCGCCGATGGTGGCAAGCTCCGGCAGGCGGCAAATGTGGCCTTCCATCGAATAAACACCCTCGATGACCAGCATCTTGGGCTGGGCGTGAGGCACGCCCTTCAGCACCTGGCGCAGGTCTTCGGGGTTGTTGTGGCTGAACCGCTCGGCGGTGGCCATCGACAGCCGGATGCCGTCCCACAAGCAGGAGTGGATGTTTTTGTCGGCGAGGATAAGGTCGCCTTTCTGGGCGAACGAAGCGACCGCCGAACAGCAGGAAATATAGCCCGCCACGCTGATGTGGCACGCCTCCCGCCCCAGGAAGGCGGCGAGTTTTTCCTCCAGTTCGATGTGGTAGGCGCGGGAGCCGTTGGAGATCCGGGCGCCGGTGGTGCTGGTGCCCCAGATCTTGGGTCCCTGGCCGCAGGCCTCGATGACCTTGGGGTGGAATGACAGGCCGAGATAGTCGTTGCTGGAGAGCATGACCATGTCGCGCCCCTGCAGCTTGATATGAGTGCCTGACTGCGCCTCCATGGCATGGTAGTAGGGCTTGTATTTCAGGCGCATCTTCGTCGCGTAGTCGTCCTGCGCGCGCTCGATGATGGCTTTCTTGGTCTTGGTAAACAGGGACAGGGCCATGGAAAAAAATGTGGCCAGACTAGAGGTCACAACGGAGGCCTTAGCAACCGCAAAGGCCGGGCGGTCATGCCCCTGCCGCGGCAAGCTCAGGTCAGCTCCGTCGCGACAGTGTCGCCATCCAGGCCGTCAGCTCGCGCGCATAATCCGGCCACAACTTGAAGGTGCGGGCGCGGGCCTGCGTGGCCAGGGCGGCGAGTTCGGCCGGGTTTTGCAACAACCGCCGGATCGTCGTGGCGAGGCTGGACGCGTCGGCCGCCGGCAGCGTGAGGCAACCGCCGCCGCGCGCTGATTCCCCGAGCGCGCCCTGCCCGGAGCAGACGCAGGGTTTGCCATGCTGGAGACTCTCGAGCACCGGAAGGCCGAAGCCTTCAATCAGCGAAGGATAAACCGTGAACGCACAACTGCGATAAGCGGCCTGCAGACCGGCGTCATCAGCGGGGCCATCGTAGACCAAGGGCCGGCCGCATGATTTCAATGCAGCGATCCGGGCGAGCGCCGCGCCCGCCGTATCCGGACGCGCCAGTCCGACCAGCTGTAGTTCGAACGCCAGTCCTTCCGCCCAAAGCGCCTCGCACGCCTCAATCAACGCGAGATGATTCTTTCGTCCCTCAATCGTGCCCACACATAACACGCGCGGCGACGCCGCGTTCGGAGATTGGTAGTCTATGGGATGACAAACTTCCAGGCCGAGGGGGATGGCCTGCACGACGGGCGTGTCGCTGACGCCGAGCCAGGCCCAGTAATCGCGGAGGCTGGCCGCGGAATCCTCGGAGTTGGCGGCGATGCCATCGAACAAAAGCAACTCCCGCAAATAGGCGGGCAGCCGGCGGACTGTGCCCGGGGGCGTGAGTTCGGGGAGTTTCAATCCGATGGCATCGTGAAACACCGCGATGCGCGGACCGGAAACCGCGGCCAGCAGTTCCGGCAGGCGGGTGCCGACGATGGGCGAAAACAATTCGGGGCAGACCAGCGCGGTGCCGGCGGGCCTCACCGGGCGCGCTCCCGCGAGGCGGCGGACATGGCCGGCCAATTTTTGGTGGAACGGCCACCGGGCCCCGCGCGAACCGCTGGCGGGTTGCCCGGGATGCAGATGGCGGGTCTCGCGATCGTTCAGCGGGCGCCACGCGTCGAGATAAGGGTCGTGGCAGATTGCGCCGACCGGTTGTTGCGCCCCCAAGGCCGCGTGGAGCGAACGGCACACGCGCTGGATGCCCGTCTGCGCGCGGGTGTGGCTGGTGTGCGTGGCGTCGAGGAGGAGCATGCTCAAGGGGCGGCCGGGGCGGCCGCGGGCTGCCAGAACGTGGCGTTGCCGACCGTGGCGACTTTTTTCCACTCACCGCCCAAGCGGGCCAAGGCGTCCGCTTTTTCGAAATCATACAGCACGGCGTAGACCGGGCGTTTTTCCATTTGCAGGACAGCGAACAGTTCCGTCATCCGGGCGACCAGCACCTGATCCCAGCGAATGATCATCAACGGAGTGTAGAAGTAGAGTGCGCCGCTAACCTGCATGCAAAAAACGGCGGACTCGGGCGGCAGGTGATCGCGTGCCCAGTTGGCCGCGTGCAGGTAATGGGCCTCACCGACCGGAATGTTGAGCACATCGAGCTGGCGACTGAGCCTCGCCTGCCAGACCACGCCGAAAGCCAGCACGGCGACGAACATCGTGCGCGTCCAAAACGGGGTGGGCAGCAGGCTGCCCACCCGCTGAAGCACCACCAGTGCGGCCAGGATAAGCACGGGAAAAGCCGGCAGGATAAAGCGGAGATACCACCAGGTTTCGCCGGAATGAAAATAGAAGGCGTATAAGCCGGTCAACAACCCCGCCCAAAGTCCGAGCACGGCCAGCTCCCGCCGGCGGGCCGCGCGGACGAGCGGGGCGGCCAGCGCGGCCAGGACGAGCGGGGAAAGCAGGGCGGGGATCCAGCGGGCGAAATGGGCCAGATTGTGCGGGGCAAAGGTGGTCTCGAACGCTGTCCAGACGTTGCCGTAGCCAGAGGCCAGCGGGTTGCCGTAAACCTTCCAATTGTAGTAACAAAAGAAAGCGCCACCGGGCAGGCCGCCCAGGGAGAGGAACAAGTAGCGGCGGATATCCCAGCCGAGCGCCAGCGCCAACGGCAGGACCAGCAGGCCGTTGGTCGGCCGCACGAGGACCGCCAGCGAGGTGGCCACGCCGGCCAGCAGACTCCAGCGCCAGTGCTCGCGGCAGCGCAGGGCGGCGGCCAGCGCGGCCAGCGACCAGAGCAGGGCCAGGGCGTCGCTCATGGGTTGAATCGATGCATAAAGCGAAAGTGGACAAAACCACAGCCAGGCCACGGCGGTGGCCGCCCAGCCCGGTGTCAATTGCAGGCGGCGGGCCAGGCTCCAGAGCAGGAGGCCGCTGCCCAGGGCGGCAAAAATATTCACGACCGTCGCGGCGTGCCGCCAGCCGGTGAACCAGGAGGCCACGAGCAGGTGCAGCGGCAGGCCGGTCGGGTAGGTCGGCGCCATGTGCGGCTCATGTTTTTCCATGATAAAACCGAGTGGCTGGAAGGCCATCAGCCCGAACTCCGTGTGATTACGACCGGCCAGCACCCGCGCCGGGCCATGGAAGCGGCCTTCGCTGAAAAGCCGCGCGCTGTTGAAATAGCCCGAGGAGTCCGAACCGCCGGCATAGGACGCGGAATAACAGGCGAGAAACGCCGCATAGCCGATGAAACAGACGGCCAGGAGAAGCACCACGGCGCGCGGCAGACCGGGGGTAGGCAGGGGTCGGGGCGCGGTGGGTTCCATTATTTAGCGTTGTCGAACATGCGAGGCTGCCATTGTTTGCAAAAATGGCTCAAACTAAAAAAGACCACCCCCGGGGGTGTTGGAACGCCCCACACGGGCCGGGGACGGGAGCGGTGACCGCATGACCGGCCGGTGGCAGCAGATTCTGCGGGACCGGGACATCAACCCTTGGGTCAGCCTGGGTTACGCTGCGGTGGTGGCGGTTTTCCTGTGGACCCTGGCGCAATTCTACATCCCGGGCAAGGGGCTCAGCTACCTGATTGCGTTCGGAGCCAAGCAGGAAGAGGCGCGGCTCAGCAAGATCCGCAAACTCGACTACTTTGTGGCCAAGGCGTCGGACGGCTACGACGCCCAGTATTACGTGCAGATCGCGATGGATCCCTCGCTGCAGAACCAGGCGCTGAAGCGGGCCGTGGACAGCCTGCCTTACCGCGGCCGGCGGATTCTCTTTGCGGCGACGGCTTATGCCTTCGGCCTGGGGCAGCCCGCGTGGATTCTACAGGCCTTCGCGCTGCAAAACGTCGTGACCTGGTTTTTGCTCGCGGGCCTTTTGTTGCACTGGTTTCCGCCGCGGCACTGGGACAATTTCGTCCGCTGGACCGGCACCATGCTGTCCATGGGCGTGTGCCTGAGTTTCCGCAACGCCCTGTTTGACGGCCCCAGCCTGCTGCTGATCGCGTTCGGCGTCTACCTGCTCGACAAAGGCCGGCCATGGTGGTCGACCGCGGTGTTTGCGATGAGCGGGCTGGGCAAGGAGACCAACCTGCTGGGCTCGGCGGCCCTGCTGCCGAAACCATCCGACGGTGGCCGGGCTTGGGGTCTGGCGATCGTGCGCGGCTTGTTGACCGCGCTGCCGCTCGTGCTGTGGGTGACCTATATCGCCGTATTTGTCGGCGGCAAGGTCGGGGACCCCGGAGCGCGGAATTTCGATCTGCCATTCGCCGCTTACGGCCGGAAGTTGCAGGAAATCATGGCCGGCCTGCCCGAGTTGTCGGCGGCCAATACCGGATCACTCTGGAGCCTGCTCATGCTGGCGGCGCTGACGGGGCAGTTTCTCTATCTGGTGCTGCGGCCGCAATGGACGCAGGCTTGGTGGCGCATCGGCATCTCCTATGCCGTGCTGATGATTTTCCTCGGGGACGCCGTGTGGGAGGGTTATCCGGGCGCGGCCTCCCGCGTGCTGCTGCCCATGCAACTTGCTTTCAATGTGCTCGTCCCCGCCGGGCGGGCGTGGTGGCTCGTGCTGGTGCTGGGCAATCTGACGCTGCTCGCCGCACCGGCGGCACTGGAATCGCCCGTGGGTGATGGCTACGTGGTCCGTGGTCCGGACGAACTCGTTTACGGTGCGGACCAACGGAAGTTTACGGTCGATTTCTCCGACGAGTGGTATCCGGTCGAGCGACACAACAGCGATTACTGGTTGTGGTCAGGCGGCAGCGCCAGTCTCACGTTGCACAATCCTCAGGCGGTGCCGGTGCGCGTGCGCGTGCGCTTCACGCTGCATGTGGATGCATTGCGCAACGTGGAGCTGCGGCTCAGCGGCACCAGGCACTGGGCCACCGAGCTGGCCGATCGCAGCAGCCTGAGCGTCACGCTCAACGAACTCGTGTTGCCGCCGGGCACGAGCACGCTGCAGTTTATCACCGACCAGCCTCCCAGTATTGTCGGCAGCGATCCACGTTCACTGGCCTTCCGCCTGCAGAATCTGCGGTTTGACCTGCTACGTCCGCAACCGGCGGCCACCCCCTGACACGGGCGGCGTGGCTCAGCGCTTGCAGGCGAGGTAGCCCCAGCTGTGCAGCTGGTCGCCGGCGGCGTCGTAGCGGTAGCTCTTGATGATGGTCCCCCCGGCGCCGGTGAGGATGGCCTCGACCTCTTCGCGCGGGATGGCGTGCATCTCCATCACCGGGTCGGTGCCGAATTTCTTGCGGAGATCGCGGACCAGCCGTTTGAGCAGCGTATCCGGCCAGAGCGTGAACGGCCGGGGCTGGCGCACGCTGCGCTCGCTCACGGCGGGAATCTGGAAGAGAATCACGCCACCGGGGGCGGCGACGCGCACGAATTCCGCGATGTAACGACGCGCATAGACCGGCTCCATGTGCTGGAGCGTGATGATGCTGTAGACGAAGTCGAAGGTGCCGGTGGCGAGCTGACTGAGGTCATCGCGCGTGTTGAGCATGTAGTCCACGCGGTCGCCCTGGCGGTTGTATTGCCGGGCCAGTTTGAGCATGTCCTCCGAGATATCGATGCCGGTGACCCGGTTAAAATGCCGGGCGAGCGCCTGCGAGAGCCGGCCCACCCCGCAGCCGAAATCCAGCGCCGTGCCGAAACGCAAGCCGGGGTGGTGCAGGAGCACGCCCTTGATTTCCGCCTCCACCGAATCGACGCCGGTCTGGAAGAATTCGTCCACCCGCCACTGGTTGCCTTTTTTACCGGCGTCGGTGAGCACGGCCCAGAACGGGTCGGTGCGGGCGAATTTATCCCAGTGTTTTCTAGTCCGGCTCAGGCGCATCGCAGTGAGGTCACCAGCCCGCGATCGCTTCGAGGCGGCGCCGGTAACGGGCCCCGATGGTGGCCGGCGAGAAATCACGCTCGATGGTCGCGCGGGCCGCGGCGCCGAGCGATTGGGCGAGGGCCCGGTCGGCGAAAAGGCGGTTCATCCAGTTGGCGGCATGATCCACGTCCGGTTCGGCCCAGATCTGACCCTTGGCGTAAGGGCCGTGGTTGCGGTCGAGCCGGACGGTTTCGGCCCGCACCGGGCATCCGTTGGCGGTGTTGATAAATTCGGCGGTGGCCGACCAGTCGGTGCTGATGACGG
This sequence comes from Lacunisphaera sp., assembly GCA_046593155.1. Lineage (GTDB taxonomy): Bacteria > Verrucomicrobiota > Verrucomicrobiia > Opitutales > Opitutaceae > Lacunisphaera. The sequence goes on along the minus strand of JBKJRX010000131.1, from coordinate 25,525 downwards.
GCTTGCCGAGAAACATGCACTCGGCGAGGGCGAGGCCGAAGCCCTCGGAGCGGTGCAGCGAGACGAAGCAATCGCAGGCGGACTCCAGCTCGTAGATTTCCGACCGGGTGAGTGTCTGCGTGATGAGGACCGTGCCGGGCAGGGTGGCCGCCGCGGCGCGCAGGCGCGCGAAGTCCGCAGGATTGCCGGCGGTGTTGTGCACCTTGATCACGAGCGCGGCGCCACGGCCGGCCAGGCCGGAGCGGCGGAAAGCCTCGAACACCGCGGCCGGGTTTTTTCGCTCCGAGTAGGAGTTCAGGTCGTAGAGGAAAAGAAAAAGAAACTGGCCGGTCGGCAGGCCGAATTTTCCCCGGAACTCGCCCGTCGGCCGCACGAAGGAGATCGCGTGTGGCATGGTCAGCACGGGCACCGGCACTTTTTGCGCGATGGCCTCCGCGGCGAAGCGCGACGGCGCCCAGATCTCGTTTACATAGTCGGAAAAGTGGATCCACGCGTCGGGGAACTCGGGCAGCTCCCACGCCCAGTAACCGATGTTGTATTTGCCCCGCCGGAAGCCGGCGCCGTGGTGATGGTCGAGGTCGCGCATGCCCGGCGGGTCGAGGTGGAAGATGTTCGCCGGATACGGATTGTCCGTCTGCAGCCGGGCGGCGAAGGTGGTGTCGGAAAGGGAATTCTTGCAGGGCAGCCTCAGGTCGACCAAGGCGAGCGGGAGCCGGTCCGTCTCGGCGGCGCGCGCCATGCAGCGGACGGATTCGCCGATGCCGAGGTCGGCGCGAAAAAAGCCGGTGAGGTTGAGTCCGAGCTTGAGGAAGCGGCGGGCGAACGCGGCGTTCCACGGTGAGGCGCGGTTGCTGAAATCGAACAACATCTCGCCGTCCGCTTCCACCCGCGAGATCCGCAACCGGCGGTTGCGTGCCTGAAGGCGCCAAGCCTGCAAACCGGCAAGGCCGGTGACACGTCCGAGCCACGCCCGCAGGTTGCTTCCGGCCACGCCGGCGAGCTTGAGGGCGAGGATGTGGCCGTCCGAGTGGTCGCTGGCCGGCAAATCCACCGTGAGGCGGAAAGGGCCCGGGGGCAGTGTGGTGGTTGAAACTGCGCGGCCGTCGAGACGCACGCGCAGGCCAAGTTCGCCGGCTGAGGTCGAATCCGCGGGCGCGGGCGGCAGCATCTCGCCCATGATGGCGAGCTGCCTGATGCCGTGTAACGGCGGCAGCGCCAGTTTGCCTTCCTCCCGGATCCAGTAGGAATCCGTCACGACGTCGTCGTGAAAGAGACCGATGAATTTAGGCCGGCGGCGCGGCTGGGTGGAAGTGCTGCCCATGAAAACGGCCTAAGATGTGTCCCGGCGCCCGCGGTGCGTCGAGCGGAAAGCCGACGGCGAAAAACTGCGCGGCCGGAAAGTCGGGCTTGCTGCGGACCGGCACTGGCGTCTTCACTAAAGGCAGGTGTCACCCCCACCTTTTGCACACACCGCGGCGCGCCAGGCCAGGCGACGCACAGGCCTTGGCTGGCCCGTGCTGCTGCTGCTTGCGCTCGTGGCGGTGATCTGGTGCTGGCATTACGACCGGTGGACCGCGGCCAGCTGGCAGTTGCCGACCAGTTACTCGGGGGATGCGCATGAGACGCTCGCTCGGTTGCAGGCCGCAGCCGAGGGCGACATCTGGCCGCTAAAGTCGCAGGCCATCACGCGGCTGGGCGCGCCGTTTGGCGCGTATTGGAATGGTTATCCTACCCCGGACAAGCTGCTCATGGTCGCGCTGGGCGGGCTGGCGCGGTTGATCGGGCTCTTTGCCGCCGCCAATGCCGGGCTGCTGCTCGCGCAGGTCTCCGCGGCGCTTTCGTTCTACCTGGTGGCGCGCTGGCTGCGGGCCCGTTGGGAATGGGCGGTGGCGGGGGCGCTGATGTTTGCCTACACCTATTCGGTCTTCCACCGGGGGCTCGCGCATTTCTCGCTCATCTTCACGTGGACGGTTCCCCTCGGCCTGCTGGCCGTGTGGCTGGTGGCGGGCAGCCGGCGGTTGGAATGGCGCCGGCCCGGGGCGCTGGCCTGTCTCGGTGCGGCGATCGCGCTCGGCGCGCACAATCCTTACAACCTGTTTTTCTGGCTACAGTTGATGGGTTGGGCGCTGGTGGCGCAATGGTTCGGCGCGCGCCGCCGGCCGAACCTGCAGATTGGCCTGGCGGCGCTGGGCCTTGCGCTCGCGGTCTTTGCCGTGATGCACCTGGAAGTCTGGGTGCACGACGATGAACCGGAGGGCGCGCCGTTGCTGGTGCGCAACTACGGCGGCACGGAACGTTTCGCATTGAAGCCGGTGGAGATGTTCATTCCGCCAAAATTCCACCGCTGGGAGCCGCTCGCCTTTTTGGGCAATCGCTACATCCGGTGGTCGGACTGGCGGGGCGAGGAATTCCAGCCGTATCTGGGTGTCATTGGCATCCTGGGCCTGGCTTGGATCGCCGCCATGACGGCGCGCCGGATCTTTGCCCGACGCGCCCTGCCGGGGCAGGCGCTGACCATCGGCTGGCTGGTCGCGTATTCGAGCATCGGCGGCTTTACCAACCTGCTGGCGTTCTTCGCCGGGCTGCAGGTGTTTCGTGCGACCAATCGCGTGGGAATCTTCCTTTCCGGCATCGTGCTGTTTTTCCTCGTGGTGCGGCTGTCCCGCGCGACCGCCGGCTGGCCGCGCGGGCTGCGGGTGGGCGTAGCCCTGTTGGGGGCAATGTTCGGCATCTTGGACCAAGTGCCGCCCGGCGCCACTGCTGCTCAGACGCGGGAGATCGCGGCGGCGGTAGAGGCGGACCAGACGCTGGGTCGAGAGCTGGAGGCGGCTTTGCCGGCGGGGGCGATGCTGTTTCAACTGCCGGTTCAGGGGTTTCCCGAGGTGGTGGCACCTTGGCGCCTGAAGGACTACGAGCATTTCCGGCTCTACCTCACGACCCGGACGCTGCGCTTCAGTTACGGCGCCCCCAAGCAGCGGGCCCGGAGCCGATGGCAGCGCGACCTGGAGCGCGCCCCCGCAGACGTGCTCGTGCGCCGGCTGGAGGAATACGGATTTGCCGCGCTCTACCTCAACCGGAAGGGCTACGAGGACCGGGCAGATGCGATCCTGCTGGAGCTGGCCGCACTGGGTTACCACCACCGGAGCCGGCTGGGTGACCAGGTGGTCGTATTGCTGCGGCCGTCGGCCAATCCGCACCTGCCCCTCGCGCGGGTGCCAACCTTCGGGCGGGGCTGGCATCCGAGGCCGGTGGACGGCGTCCGCTGGGCCTTCGAAGATGCGATGATGTCGTATTACAACCCCTTGGACGAACCGATCTCGATCGAGCTGGGTCTTTCGCTTCTAGCGGTCGGCCCGCGAAGGTTGACCCTGATGCACGAGGATCGGCCGGTCGGCACGATCAAGGTAGATCGGACGAAACAGGTGTTGCGCGTGCCTGATCTGATCCTGGCGCCGGGCATGAATCGATTCAGATTGGAATCGGATGAGCCACCCGAGCGGCAGGGCTCGGGACGCTACCAACTGCGATCGTTCGGCCTGTTGAGAGCCAGGCTCCGCATACACTCGGCGCCCTATCTCCCGGAAAACGAACCGGAATAACCGGCGCGGCACCGCATACCATTTATTCGCTTCCCAAGCCGGAAGGGCAGCGCGATAGTCGGCGCCCACTCTGCCGATGCTGTATTACCTCACTGCCGCCGGGCTGATCGTGCATACATTTTTCTGGGGCCTGGGCCTCGCGTGGCTGGCCGTGCCTCGCCAGTGGCGGCGTTGGGGCTGGGTGTTTGCGCCGGCTTTCGGCTGGGCGCTGCAATCGGCCGTCGTCTGGGCGGGTGCGCACACGGCCCTGGCCGGCACTGTCACCTATGCCCGCGCGAGCGAGGTGCTGCCGCTCGTCCTGCTGATCGCGGCGGTGATCCGTGGCCGGAGCCGGTGGCCCCGCGGGTGGGCGGGCGTGCTGGTCGTGGGTTTGGTCGCCGGCTGGTTGCTGCTGTCGCCCATGACCGTGCCGGGGCGCGGGCTGACCACGAGCTCACTCGGCAGCTGCGACCAGGCAGACTATGCGGCGGGGGCCCGCGTTTTCCAGGAGTTTTCCAAGGACGACCGCACGGGATTCCTGGGCCTGGCGGAGGTGACGAAGGTGCGCTCCGCAGACTACTTTTTCGATTTTTGGCTGCGATTGAATCATTTCACACCCGCTGCACTCCTCGCCCACAATGCCGCGGTTTTCGGGGTGGAAGCCTACCGTTTGATTAGTGTCACCGCGGCGGTGTTGGTGCTGCTGAACCTGCCTCTGGTGCTGTTCCTGGCGCGCGTCTTGGTGGGTGTGAAGGGATTCTTTCTGGCGGGCAGCGTGACGCTGTATGCGCTGTCACCCCTCAACGCTTACGCCGTGCATCACGGGGCGCTCGGCCAGCTGTATGCGGCGCAGGGCATCGCGTTGCTGACCCTGGCGGTAATCGGCGCCGGCCGGGCCGTGCAGGGCGGACACCGCGTGTGGTCGTTCCTGCCGCTGGTGCTGGCGGCGGTCTGGTTGCTGGCGGGGAGTTATAATTTCATCCTCCTGATCGGCCTGGCCCCGGCGGGGGCGTGGTTGCTGGCGCAGCTCGTGCTGAAGCGAGATTTCGCGGCCACGATCCGTGTGCTCGGGCTGCTCGGGGTGGCGACGGTAGTGAGCCTTGCGCTGTTCTGGGGCCGGTTCGCGGGGCTGGTCGAGCGGTTCAGTCTCTTTGAACAGTATAACTTCGGCTGGGCGGTGCCGCTGGCCTCGCCCGAGGGCTGGCTGGGGATTTTGCGGGACACGGGTCTGCACGCCTGGCCGGCGATGGCGCGCGTGGTGCTGAGCGGCGGAATCGTGGCCCTGTATCTGTGGGGAGTGGTCAGACTGTGGCGCCGGCAATCCGGACGGGCCCTCACGGCGCTGGCGCTGGTGCTGCCGGTCGTGACCGGCTGGGCGTTACTGGCCTGGGAGGTGCGCGTGCGAACCAACGCCAGCTATGATGCCTACAAGATTCTTGCAGTATTTTATCCCGGCCTGCTGGCGGGTCTGGCTTGCTGGCTTGGCGTGATGGCGCGGCAGGTGGCGGGCCCGATCCTGGCCCTGATCCTGGCGGCCAATCTGGCGCTCGCGCTGGATTTTCGACGGCAGATGTCCACGCCGCCGTTGCGCGTGGATCGCCATCTGGCCGCCTTGGTGCAGCTGGAGTCGGAACCGCGGGTGGCCTCGCTGAACATGATCGTCGACGATTTTTGGTCCCGCCTCTGGGCGAATGCGTTTCTGCTGCGCAAACCGCAATATTTTGCCACCCACACCTACGAAGGCCGGCTCGACACGGCCCTGAAGGGCGAGTGGGACTTGCGGGACAGTCTGCTGCGCACGATTCCGTTTGCGCCAGACGACCTGATCCGGGTGAACCCACTCTTTCATGTGGTGCGGGTCGCGGCCCCGGGCCGGTTGCAGGCGAGCTTTGACCGCGGCTGGCATCCCCAGGAAAAAAATGGCATCAGCCGCTGGCGCTGGTCGGACGGAGTGGGGCGCATGCTGGTGACCAACCCGTCGCCCCGGCCCGTGCAGGCCCGGCTCAGCGTGCAGGTGCGGGGCCGCGCCCCCGGTCCGCTGGAAATGCGGCTGGAACAACACTCCGTGGGAGTGCGGCCACTGGATGGGTCGCTTCAGGAACTCGTTTTCGAGCATCTGCTTTTCCAGCCCGGCAATACGGTGGTGACGCTGACCGGGGAAGCGGGGGCGGTCCCGGGTGACGCCCGCGCGCTGGCGTTTGCGCTTTATGATTTTGAATTGCGCGCGCTGGGCGCGGGCAGCAACTGAGCCGTTGCGGGCAGCGGCCAGCCCGTCAGCCGCGACAGCGGATACACGACGCCCCCGGCGAGGCTCCAGCCCACGGCGACGCCCCAGCAGGCCAGCGCCAGCAGGGGGACCGGCCCGCCGCTGAAGCCGAGCCAGGCAAGCACCGTCACGAGCGCGCCTTCGCGGATGCCGTGGCCGCCGATGCTGATAGGCAGGGCGGCGGCGAGGTAGGCGGCGGCGGCGGCGACCGTAATCGCAAGCGGACCGGCCGCGAGTCCGACGGCGCGGGCGAGGAGCCACAGCGACAAGAAATCGGCAAGCCACACGGCCACACTGAGCCCGGCGGCGGCGGCGAGCGTGGCGGGGCGCGCGTGGAGCGCGTGGACGGCAGCGCGCAGCTCCGCCGCGTGATCCGCGCCGAGGAGCCGGGCGGCGAGTGGCTCCCACCAATGCGCGCGCGCGGCGAACCAGCCACCAGCCAGGAGCAGGGCGAAAGCGGCGAGACCGGCCCCGAGCAGGCCGCGCAGGCCGGCCGGACTGTCCGGACGCGCGAGTTGCAGACCGAGGGCCAGCACGGCGAGTGAGCAGAGGGCACCGAGGCCGATCAGCCGGTCGGCGACAAGGCTGGCCGCGTTGGCCGCCGGGCGATCCGGCGCGAGGCGGTGCAGCCAGACAAAACGCACGGCGTCGCCCGCGATGCCGCCGGGCAGGAACGAATTCCAAAATTGCCCGAGCCAGAACACGCCATGCACCCAGCGGGCTGGCGGATTGAGCTCCTGGGCGCGGAGCAGCAGGCGCCAGCGCCAGGCTTGGAGCGGATAGGCCAGGCCGGCGACCAGGACCGCCGGGCCGGCGAAGCGCCAGTCGAGCGCGCCCAGCCCGTCGAAATCCGTCCACGCGACACGCGAGGCCAGCCAGCCCAGCGCGGCCAGCGACACGGCGTAGCGCAGCGCCGTGCCGGTCGGGCGGGACAGGAAGGAGGGTGGGGGCATGGGCACTTTCTGGCAGTGTCGGCGGGAGAGGCAAGCCGCCGCCGGGCGGTCGTGGTTCTTTAGGGTGTGTCTTCAAAATGTGATTCTGGGCAATCAAGCCACGGTAGGCCGCCTGCTTGCAGGCGCGGCTATGGCGCGAGCAAGCTCGCTGGCCCACGAAAACCGGATTTGAAGACACGCCCTAATGTTTCGAGGCTACAGTTCCAGGTAGGGCCTCATTCCCGGAAATTGAGCCACTAATGAATTCAGGGCCAGGGGTCACCTGAACTTCAGGGTGCCAGGCCAAGGCGATCCATGGAAAGGAGCGAGGCCGCGTGGAAGTTTGGCATCGCCAGACACTGGGTCGCTCGAAAACTCTGGGGCGTGCAACCAGACGAATACCGCAAGCTCGCCGAGGTGGAGGACCGCATGTGGTATTTCCACGCGCTTAACCGGCGGGTCGTCCACTGGCTGGCGCGGATGCTGCCGGCGGGGCCGGCGCGGGTGCTCGATGCAGGCTGCGGCACGGGTGGGCTGATCAAGGCGTTGCACGCGGCAAACCCGGCGTGGCGGGTGACAGGGCTGGATTTCATGCCGCGGGCTTGCGAGTTGGCGCGTGAGCGGACGGGAGTGGAGATCGTGCAGGGTTCGATCACGGAGCTGCCCTTCGCGGGCGGGAGCTTCGATGCGATCGTTTCGGCGGACGTTATCTGTCAGGTGGAGAATGGCGCGGGTGCGGTGCGGGAATTCGCTCGTGTCGTGCGGCCCGGCGGCGTCGTGCTGGTCAATGTGCCGGCGTTCCGGTGGCTGTGGTCGTATCATGACGACACCTGCGAAACCAAGCATCGCTACACACGGCAGGAGCTGGGGGGGCTCTTCATGTCGGCGGGCCTGAAGGTGAACTTTGCGAGCTATGCGAACATGCTTCCGTTGCCGCTGATCGCGGCCCGGCGAAAACTGTTCCGCCCGGCCAATCCGACCAGCGACGTGCAGCTTTATCCGGCGCCGGTCGAGGCCGGCTTCGCCGGGTTGGCGGCGCTGGAATTCGCCTGGCAGCGCGCCGGGTGCGCGTCGCCCCTGGGCAGTTCGGTGTTCGTGGCGGGACACCGGATGTAATTCCGTGCTGACTGTGGCGCAAAAATCCCAACAGTCCCGGGCGCACCCCCCATGACCCCTGCCCTGAGTTTTGTCATTCCGCTGTATTATAGCGCGGACACCCTTGTCTCCCTCGTCAAACAAATCGAGGTCTTGGCCATCGAAGGCGGCCACGAACTGGTGCTGGTGAACGATGGCAGCCGCGACGCCACAGCGGGCATCTGCCGCGAACTGTTGCGCGACGCCCGCATTCCGATGATCTTCGTCAACCACGCCCGCAACTTCGGCGAGCACAACGCGGTGCTCACGGGCTACCGCCACGCGCGCGGTGCCTACGTGGTCAATCTCGACGACGACGGCCAGAACCCTCCGGCCGAGGCGGTGAAGCTCTGGCAACAGGCGAAGCGCGAGGGGCTTGATGTGGTTTACGGCCATTATTCGCACAAGGAGCACTCGGGGTTCCGCAATTTCGGCAGCTGGCTGACCAACCGGATGACGGACTGGGTGCTGGACAAGCCGAAGGGTTTTTATCTTTCCAGTTTCCGCTGTGTGAGCGCGTTCGTGGCGCGGGAAGTCGCGGCGCACGAGGGGCCGTATCCGTATATCGACGGGCTCATCCTGCAGGTGACGCAGAACATAGGGGCAGTGGAAGTGCAGCACGTGGAGCGCACGGCGGGGCAGAGCGGTTACACGCTCCGCCGGCTGCTGCGGCTCTGGCTCAGCACCTTCGTGAATTTCTCCGTGATGCCGCTGCGTCTGGCGACCCTGCTGGGGTTGGTTATGGCGGCGGCCGGCCTGCTCGGCCTCCTGTTCATTTTCTACCTGCGCTACATCAACAAGGGCCCGGACTACGGCTGGGGTTCGCTGATGGGCGCGCTGCTGGTTTTTTCCGGCACGCAGCTGGTGGTGCTGGGCCTGATCGGCGAATACATCGGCCGGATGTTTCTCACGGTGAACCGCCGGCCACAGTCGGTTGTGCGCTCGGTTGAGCGCGCGGGATAGGAGATTTGGAGGCGGGGTGCCCTCACCCCGCAAGATCGTAGCAAAAGCGGGGTGAGGGCACCCCGCCTCCAGATTTTTTTCCTAGATCTGATCGGTCCGCCCGGGCGGTGGGGGCGGTGGGGGCGCAGCGCCTTCCAGCAGTTCACGCCAGCGGCGCAATTCACGGGCCATGGCCAGGGCCACGCCGGCGCGAACTGCGGGTGGTGGGGCGGGCAGCACCAGCAGGTAGGCCAGCGCGGCTTGCAGCAGGTGATAGTCGAAAACCCCGGACTGGTCCGCATGGGTGATAATCTGCTGGCGGCTCCAGTCCCGGGTGGCGAGCACGGCAATCCGCTCCGACCAGCGTTGCACCAGACGGTAGGTATTCTGTTCGTTGCGCAGGTTGCGTCCCGTCGAAGCGCTGACGTGATGCCGCACCACGCTGCGCAGGGCTACATAATGGTGGCGGCCGGCGGCGGAAGCGCGGAGGGCGAGATCGATGTCCTCGCTGCCGTTGACGAAGCCTTCATCAAAGCCCCCGAGCTGTTGCCAGGTGGTGCGGCGGAGGCCGAAACAGGCGCCGGTCAGCGCATCGACTGTGCGGTAAGCGGGCCAGCCGAGCCAGCGGGTCGACCGGGGCACGTCGGTGCGGTGCGCAGGCTTGCCCTGATGATTAAAGAAAATCCCCGCATGATCCACGGCGCCGGTGGCGGCGTTGAGCTGGACGTTGCCAACGAGGCCGGCCGCGGGGAAGCGATCAAACGCGGCCAGAATCGGTTCAAGCCAGTGCGGGAGCAGCACGAGGTCGTTGTTGAGGAAGAAAAGAAACTCACCGGTGGCCGCCGCCGCCCCGCGGTTGCAGGCGCCGGCGAAGCCGAGGTTGGTTTCGTTCAGGATCGGGCGGCACGGTGCGCTCAGGGTTTGCAGCCAGAGACGCGTGCCGTCGGTGCTGCCGTCATCCACGAGGATGATTTCGCACTCCAGGCCGGGCGGCAGGGTCTCGCGCAGGCTCGCCAGCATGGCCTGCGTCAGCGCCACGCAGTTGTAGAGCGGGATGATGAACGAAACCTTCATGTCATCGCCCGGGTGGAATGATCCGCAGGCTGAGAAAAATCACCGCCAGCCGGCGCGGGTCATAAGCAGTCTGCAGGCACTCGCCATAACGAAGGACCAGCACGTTTTCCCCGGCGTGAAGCGACAGCCGCGCGGTGAGCGTTTCCTTCTGGTTGACGCGACCGAAGGCATGGTGGAGCACGGGCACGCCATTCAGTTCAATGGTGATGGTCTGGTTTTCGGAATAGGTCAGAACCTCCGCGATGAACCGGGCCGGCTGACCATCGGGCGAGGGAATGACGAGTGAGGTGACAGGGGCGTAGCCCCAGTGAAAGGGTGGCAAAAACGCCTCGGGGACGGGTCCTTCCAGGTGACCCCAGCCGTCGCGGGCGCCGAAGCCGGTGAAAGCGGCGGCGGAGCCAACGGTGCTGGGCGGAGGCAGACTGGCCGGAGTGAGTTCATGCAAGGTGGCGTCAGCACCCGGCGGAGCCGCGATATCAAAACCGGTGCGATCAGCCAGCTGGCCGTGACTGGTCGCGAGTTGATCCAGATAGGGCAGCAGGGCCCGGGCGACGCGGGACCAATCCTGGGCCGTGGTGTATTTTAAAGCACCGCCGCAATAGTGGATGGGCTGCCGCCGCAATCCCGTGGCTGATCCGCCGACCGTGGCAAAAAAGAGTTCGGGATTCTCGGCCAGCAACTGGTAGCCCAGCCGGTAATGCACATCGAGCCCGGCGGCCGCCCGGCCGCGGCTCTGGCGTTGCAATTCCGCGCGCACCACGCGCAACACTTGATGCTGGGGCGAACGCAGGGCGAGGTGAGCCAGTTCGTAGCCGGCGGGCAGCGGCTGGTCGGGAAGGATCTCCGGGCCGCGATAGAGGGCGTGACTGCCTTTGCCCGCGGTGAGCCCGGGGTCGAGCGCGAGGCGGCGGGGGATGAATATTTTCCGGGTCCGGGAGGATTGGGCCGGGCAGTGGCACAGGCGAAGCACCGGATTTATAATCGAGGCGTCGTCATCGGTGGTCGGACAATAATCGAGCAAGGGCAGGCTGACGGGCCGATCATCAGGCACTGCGCTCAAACTGTGCTCCAAAGCCGCGCGATCCGGGCCGGTCAGGATTTCATCCGCGTCGAGTGGCAGCACCCAGTCGGCGCCCTGGACTTCCGCCGCCAGGCGTGTCAACTGATTGCTGCGCGCCTGCTGAAGGTGGCCGGGGGCGTCATCCCGAAAGAGAGTGAGGGGCAGGCCTTCGCGTTGCAAGGCGCCCAGGATTTCCCGCGTGCCATCGGTGCTGTCATGGTCGAAGATGAGGTGATGATCCACCCAGGCGAGCGAATGCCGGACGAAGGCCTCGATGATATCGGCCTCATTCTTGACGATGGAGACAGCCACCAGGCGCATGCAGGCAGTGTGTGTATCCCGATGCGAAAGCAGAGCCAAAACTGACCGCGGGCGCGGGACGGACTAGGCCAGCAGCCGTTTCAGGTATTGGCCGTAGGCGGACTTGCCGAGTTTCTTGATGTTGGCCTCGAGGCCGGCGCGGTCGATCCAGCCCTGTTTGTAGGCGATCTCCTCAAGGCACGCGATCTTCAGGCCGGTGCGGTTTTCCAGGACGTGGACGAACTGGGCCGCCTCGATGAGCGAATCGTGCGTGCCGGTGTCGAGCCACGCGGTGCCGCGGCCGAAGAGCTCGACATGCAGCGTGCCCTTTTCCAGATAAAGCCGGTTGAGATCGGTGATTTCGAGTTCGCCGCGGGCGGAGGGCTTGAGGCTCTTCGCCAGCGCGACGACCTCCGCGTCGTAGAAGTAGAGACCGGGCACCGCGTAGTTGGATTTGGGCTGCTTGGGTTTTTCCTCCAAGGAGAGCACCCGACCGTCCGGGGCGAACTCGACCACGCCGTAGTCCGCGGGGTTGGCCACGTGATAACCGAAGATGGTGGAGCCAATGGTGCGGGCGGAGGCTTCGGCGAGGGACTTCACGAACTCCGCGCCGTAAAAAAGATTGTCACCCAGCACGAGGGCGGAGGGCTCACCCTTCAGGAAGCCCGTGTCGCCGGCGATGTGGAAGGCCTGCGCGAGACCATCGGGGCTGGGTTGCTCGGCGTAGCTGAACTGGAGGCCGAGGTTGGCGCCGTCGCCGAGCAGTTTCTGGAAATTAGGCAGGTCGGCCGGCGTCGAGATGATGAGCACCTCGCGAATCCCGGCGAGCATCAGCACCGAGAGCGGGTAATAGACCATCGGTTTGTCGTAGACCGGCATGAGCTGCTTGCTCACGGCGATCGTGAGGGGATACAAGCGCGTTCCCGAGCCGCCCGCCAGAATTATGCCTTTTCGATTGCTCACGTTGAGAGGTATACAGGGGATAAGGTTTAAGAGCGTAAGTTTTAAGCAGCGGAATTCGGCGACTTACAGCTTAAACCTTAAAACTTATCCCTGCCCCGTGCCCAAGCGTTCGCGGGAGTATTTCTTGCTCGTGATATCGGCGGCCCAGGCGCGGTTCTGCAAATACCAGTCCACCGTCTTCTCGATGCCGGTGATGAAGGACTCCGTCGGCTTCCAGCCGAACTCGCGGTTGATCTTGGTGCAATCGATGGCGTAGCGGCGGTCATGACCGGGGCGGTCGGCGACGTAGGTGATCTGGGACTCGTAGGATTTGCCGTCAGGGCGGGGGGATTTTTTGCCGAGCAGCGCACAGATCGCCTGCACGATCTCAATGTTCGGCTTTTCGTTCAGGCCGCCGATGTTGTAGGTCTCGCCGGTGCGGCCTTGGTTGAGGACGAGCCAGATGGCGCGGGCGTGGTCCTCGACATAGAGCCAGTCGCGAATCTGCATACCGTCTCCGTAAACGGGCAGGTTCTTTCCCTCAAGGGCGTTGAGGATCATCAATGGGATGAGCTTTTCCGGGAAATGATACGGACCGTAATTGTTCGAGCAGTTGGTCGTGAGCGTCGGCAGGCCGTAAGTGTGCTGGTAGGCGCGGACGAGGTGGTCGCTGGCGGCCTTGGAGGCGGCGTAGGGCGAGTTGGGCTCGAAGTTGTGGTTCTCCGTGAAGGCCGGCGCGCCGGGCGCGAGCGAGCCGTAGACCTCGTCGGTGGAAACGTGGAGGAAACGGAACGCGGCCTTCTTCGGCCCGGGGAGCTTGGTCCAGTATTGCTTGGAGGCGTTGAGCAGGCGCAGCGTGCCGGTGACGTTCGTCTGGATGAAGGGTTCGGGTGAATCGATGGAACGATCCACATGCGACTCCGCGGCGAAGTTGACGACGGCATCGATCGCGTGGTCGGCAAGCAGTTTCGCGACGAGCGCCGGGTCACCGATATCCCCGTGGGCGAAAACGTAGCGCGGATCGCCGGCCAGGTCGGCGAGGTTCGCCGGGTTGCCCGCGTAGGTGAGGGCGTCGAGGTTGACGAGCTTGGTGAGGGCCGTGCCTTTTTCGGTCAGCCGCTGACGGATGAAATTGGAGCCGATAAAACCGCAGCCGCCGGTGACTAGTAAGTTCATAAGGTTTAAGAGCGTAAGGTATAAGGTCTAAAATGAATAAGACGTGGGCCTAGATTTTAAGCTTTGAGCGACCGGAGCAAGGCATTGGTCATCTTGGAGATTTCGGTATAAGTGGATTCCAATTGTGCGTGGGCTTCTTCCGGCAACAAACCAAGATCTTTGGTGAGCAGAAGCAGATCGGGTCTACCGTTCATCCGCTGGGAACGTTTTACCTTGAACCTTAGAACTCAGGCGGTGCGCCAGGAGCGCAACGCCTGTTCGACGGCCTCGTGGACTTCCGTCAGTTTGATGCCGGTGGCGGCGAGCTTGCGGGCATCCATCACACAGTTGGAGCGCGGGGTTTTGGCGGCGGTGCGCATGAACTCGGCCTCGTCGGTGAAGAACTGGAAAGCCTTGTTCGACACGCCCGTCCTTTTGATCAGATCGACCACCTCTCGGGTTGTGACGTGGCCGGGATTCGTGATATTGTAGGTGCCGAAGGTGACGCGCTTTTCCCAGCAGGCGAAGGTGGCGGCCACAAACTCGTCGAGCTGCGAGATGGAGTTTTCCGCGTCGAGAAGGGTGTTGTAGCGGATCAGCTTCGTGAGGTAGTTGCGCGGGTTGTCCACCTGATTGAAGGGGATGCGCAGGCGCCAGACGAAGACATTGGGCACACCGGCGAGCGTCTCTTCTCCGAGGGCCTTGGTGCCGGAGTAAAAGCTGCAGTTGTTGGTGCGGAAGGTGAAATTCGGCGTGTCGGTCTCGGAGAAGCCGGTGCCGTCGGCGCGCTTGCCGGTGTAGATGCAGCCGGAGGAGACGTGGCCCCACGGCACGCCGGCGTCGGCGCAGGCTTGGGCGATGGTGCCGGGAAGAACGGCGTTGCCCATCAGGCACTCGGACTTGTGCAATTCGCAGGCATCGACATTGGGCTTACCGGTGTAGCCGGCGGCGTTGATGAGAAACTCGGGCTTCTCCCGGCGGAGCAGTTCGGTCAGGATCGCGCGGTCAGCATAATTGAACTCAGCCCGGCGTATATTGCGAAAAGAGAGGCCTTTGCGCGCAAACAAGGCTTGATAAGCCGAGCCGACGTAACCGGAGCCTCCGAGCAGATAAATCATGGAGGGGTCAAAAAAAGCAAAAGGCCCCGAAACAACAAGGCCATATTCATGGCCGGAGGAACGGTTATGGAGTGGCCGGGACGGACCGGCTTTTCAGCCGGTAGATGCGCTTTGAATCGATATCCGCGGCGAATTCATAATCCCGGGCGACGATGTCGCGGATGGTGGCGATCGTTTCATGACCCGAGGCCGCCCGGTCTTCATAAATAAAAGCCCCGGGTCCCACCGCATCGACGAACCAAGCAGGCCGCCGCGTTAGCAGGTCGCGCTGATAACGATCAATGTAGAAGCTCTGCAACGGCCAGTTGCTAAGCAGGTAGGTGGTGACCGCCTCGCGCGTTCCCTGCACCAGTCCGGTTTCCACAAACAGTTCCGGTTCCCAGCCCCACATGGCGAGGGAATCGCCGGCCTGTTGTCGCTGATGGATGAATTCAGCCGCGGCGGAGCGGGGCCGGGCGAGATGGTCCGCCAGACTGCCGACATAACCATTGCCGGCAATGGTTCGGAAGTGGGCCTGGGGCAGCAAGGTCAGCACGACGAGCGCGAGCCCCGGCCAGGCCCGGGTCCATTTGTTTTGCGCGGGCGCCGCCCCGGCGCCCGCCAGGACCAAGCCACACAGCATGGTCAGGGGAATCACGAGAATGTGCAGGTAATGCGCCACTTCCCGGCTGGGCCGCAGCACGCAGAACATCGCCACCCCCAGCCAGACCCAGCCGAGGTTTCTCGCCCAGCGGACAGAGGCCGGACAGTCGCTGCGCGTGAACAGCAAGGCAAAGGCCAGGGCGCCCCAGAAAAACCACGCAAAACCAAACGCCGTGGCGCTGAAATGAAAAAACCAACTGGGCATCTCATTGAACGGATGGTGCCCGGCCGAGGAATACGCGACGGCGCTAATCACGTAGGCGCGCCAGAACTGGGCCGTGAGACCGAACGTCAAAAGATAAATCACCAACAGCAAAAATGGCGTGAGGGCGCCGCCCAAAAACCACCGCAAGGCGCGGCCGAACACGGGCGGTTGGCTCCGTCGCGAATTTATCCCGAGAACAACGATGACGATCAGCGCCAGGCTGGCGCCCACGGGAATCAGCTGGGGCTTGGTCAAGGGGATCAGGCCCAGCGCGAAGCCGCCAAGAAACAGGCGAAGCCAGGCCGTCCTGGCCTCCGCCGGCGACACCAGCGGTTTCATCACGGCCCAGGTCGCCAGCGACGCGAGGGCGATGCCGGGCAGTTCGGTGCCATAATGCAGGAAATCATGCCAGGAGATGAACGACCAGAAAGCCAGGCCCGGCAGCACCGCGAGGCGCGCGACCCGCTCCGTGGTCAGGGGGCGCAGAGCCCGCCAGACAGCGATCAATGAGATTGCCTGCAGCAAAGTCGCCATGATGCGGGCGGTGGCATGGTTGAGCGGCGCACCCAGCCACGAAGCGATGACCAGCAGGTATTCAGAGACGGGCCCGTGGGTGCCGCCGTCCACATACTTCCAATGCAGCCAATGTTCTTTCAGGGTGATGGCGCCGGCGATGATCTGGGATTCATCCGGATTGAGCGGATCGGGGGAAAACCAGGAGGGCCAGCGGAAGGCGGCGAGCGTCAGCAGCACCGCCAGGCTGAACACCAGCGATCCCCGCCAGGGTCGTTCACCCCGGCTGCCGGGCGGCAGGCAGGCGAGCCCGAGGGTGGCGGCCAAGGCCAGCCAGGCCACCGTTCCATAACGGGCGGGAGTATCAAGCCACAGCAGCCCGGCGCGCAGAAAGTCCATGCAGGCGCTATCCCTTTTGGGTCGAATACCCCGGAGCTTCAGCCGTCGCCGAGTCTAGGGCTGACAGGTGCTCCGGTTTGGCCAGGCTCCTACAGGTAAGAGAAGAATGATCAGGCATGATGGGTTGGCGTTGGTTTGATCAAATGCCCCGGGGATCTTTACTTTTTCCGGTAGTCGCCCCGGCTGAAGTATTTTTCAAGCCAGACATAGGCGCAGATGAAGAAATAGCGGCTGCCCATCTCCTTGATCTTGAGCTTGGCCTCGCCGTATTTCCGGTTCTGCCACGAGATGGGGATGACGGTCCACGTGTAGCCGCGCACGATGGCCTTGAGCGGCAGCTCGACCGTGAGGTTGAAATGCGGGGCCAGGTAGGGCCGGCCTCCCTCGATGACGGTGCGGCGGTAGGCCTTGAACGCATTGGTCGTGTCGTTCAGGGCGATGGTGAAGCCGATCCGCACGAGAAAATTCGCGAGACGGTTGACCCAGAGCTTCACGCGCGGGTAGTCGATGACCTGGCCGCCCTTGATGAAGCGGCTGCCGAAGACGCAGTCCCAGCCTTCGTTGAGCAGGCGCCAGTATTGCACCGCATGTTCGGGCGAATCGGAAGCATCGGCCATCATGATGACGCAGGCGTCGCCCTTCATCTGCCCGAGGCCGTAGAGCACCGCGCGACCAAAGCCATTTTGCCCGGGATTTTGGACGGGTGTCAGCGTGGACACGGTCTGTTTCAACTCCGTCAGCACGGCCCAGGTGCGGTCGCGGCTTCCGTCGTCCACAACGACAATCTCATGCGGCACGCCCTCGCGTCGAAAGGTCTCGTAGATGTCCTTGATCGTGGAAGGCAGGGAATCCTGCTCGTCCCGGGCGGGGATGACGACGGAGTAGAGGGTGAGCGGTTTGGGCGAAGGCACCGACATCGGATAACTCAGGGGAAATCGGCGTGATCCCGCAAGCTTGCGCTAGCGCGGGGCCGACAGCTCCAGCCAGCCGGGGTTTTGCTCCGCGTGCACGGCGATCTCCTCGAGGATGGCCGGCGTGGAGCTGGCGGGTTGCCAGTTCCACAATCGCGTTGCCTTGGCATGGTCCAGCACGATCCAGGGAATATCGAAAGGCCGGGGCGTGCCGTCCGGCACGACGGGGTGGGCGCCGAAACGCTGCGCGCACCAGTCACTGAGCTGCCGGAGCGACAGGGCCGACGCGGCGCCGCCCGAGAAATTGGCCAGGCGGTCGGCGGTGGGAAGCGCCGGGGCCTTGAATTGCTTTTCCAGCAACGGCACAAGATCGCGCGGATGCAGGCAGTCGCGCACCTGATGGCCGTGGCCCCCGAACCCGAGATACTTGAGCGGGCGTTTCCGGAGCCACGCATTGATCCAGTAGGCAAAGATGCCCTGGTCGGCGCGACCGAACTGGCCGGCCCCGGCCAGCACCCCGCAGCGGTTGATGAAAACGGGAAAACCAAAGGTCTCGCCGTATTCGAGCGCCATCGCCTCCGAGGCAAGCTTGGTCGCGCCATAAAGCGAGATGGGCGCCGTGGTGGCGAAGGTTTCATCCAGGCCCGCGGACGTCAGGCCGGCCGGCAAAAGTTTGGTGTGATCCGGAACCAGCGCTCCCTTGCTCACCGTGGTGGGCAGTGCCGTCAGCGGGGGAATTGAATACACGCGGCTGGTGGAGAGCAGGATGAAACCCGCCTGGTGCGCCTTGCAGTATTCGAGGACGTTGATCGTGCCGGTGAGGTTGTGGTCGACGAGTTCGCGGCTGCTGGTTTTGCCGTCCACGCCGGCGAGGACACTCGGGTTGGCGGCGGCATCGATCACGAAGTCGGCGGCGGGCAGCGCGTCCATGACCGCGACGTCGCGCAGGTCGGCGGTGAGCACCTTGGCGCCGAGTTTTTCCAGCGGCGCCCGGTTGGTCTGGCTGCCGGGGCGGATGAAGCTATCGAAGCCCGCGACTTGGTGCCCCGCGGCGAGCAGCCCGCGGGCGAGGGTGCTGCCGACAAAACCGCAGATGCCGGTGATGAGGATGCGCATGTCGCCGCGAGGGAAGCAGAGCCCGCCGGACAGGTGAAGCGGGAAATGGGGCGATACCCGGGGTTAACCGCGAAGGGCGCGAAGGTGGAATCTTGCCGTCGCAGGGGGAAACGGGCCTCCGGACCGGTTTTCTTCAGGGTAAGTCGCAACAACCCGTCGGGAGGCCGGGTTCCACCCATTGCTGCGCAGTTTTGGAGGGGCGATCCGCGCTTCGCCTGCATCAGCCGGTTCAGAGCCGCTGAAAGCGGTATTTGGCCCAGGCCCAGAGCCAGTTTGGCGGGTCGCGGAACATGGAGACCTTCTTGCCCTCCTTGAAGGAGCGGGAGACATACTTCACCGGGATCTCGACGGGGAGGTGGCCTTTCCTCACCAGCTTGATCAGCAGCTCCCAGTCGAAATCAAAGCGGTTGCTCTCGAATGTGAGCCCCGCGAGGCACTCGCGGCGGAACACCTTGTACATGGTGAAGGGGTCGCGCAGCGTCAGGCCGAGGGAGACGTCCACCAGCGCGGTGAAGAACCAGTGGCCGGCGTTCAGCACGAAGGCATGCAGCACCTGCTCGTCGAACTTGCGGATGAAGAGGCTGTCGCCGTGCCGCGACCCGAGCACAAAGGTGTGGGTGCCGGCGGCGAGCGGTGCGAGGAGCTTCTCGTAGTCGGCGAGGTCGTATTCCAAATCCGCGTCCTGGATGAGCAGCACGTCGCCCGTGGCGTGGCCGAGGCCGTGGCGGACCGCATGGCCCTTGCCGCGCGGTCGCCCCTCGAGGAAAATCTTCACGTGCGGCAACGCGGCGTAACTGTTCACGATCTCGCGGGTGCCGTCGGTGGAATTGCTCTCCACGATGATGACCTCGATCTCCCAGCCGGCGATCCGCTTGGCCGTGATGGCATCGAGCGCGATCCGGGCGGTGGCGCGCTCGTTGTAGACGGGCACGATCACGGACAGCTTCGGCCGCGCCGGGAGCGGCGGCAGGGTGGGAGGTGTCTTGCTCATGCTTCGGCCGACACTCCGGCAGGGAAGCCGGGGCGGCGCCAGAGCCAAATCGCGCCGAGGCTGAGGCCGACGGCCCCCGCCAATCCGAGCCAGAGCGCGGCCGTGAAATACTGCGGCCAGTAGCGGAAACTGATCTCGTAGGTGCCGGCCGCCGGCAGCGCGACGCCCTTGAAGGTGTGGTTGACGCGAAAATAATCCGCCGGCCGGCCGTTCACCGTCACCAAAAAATCGTCGAGGTAATACGTTTCATTCAGCACGGCCACGCCGGGACCCGCGGCCTCCACCGTGAATGTCGTCGTGTTCGGCGTGAAGCGATACCCCCGCGCCGGCCGGATGGTCCGGTCCACCGGCACGGTCGTCGCGGGATTCAGCGGCATAGCCTCACCCAGCTGCACCGCCGCAAACGGCCGGCCGTCGCCGGCCATGATCAGCCGGGCGAAGTCAGCGGGCTTTTCGTAGGCGACCACGCGGTCCGCAAAAAAAGCCCGGGGCCACGCCGTCGGACTCGCATAGACGTCGAGGTCGGCCTGACCGATGAGGCGCAGGCCCTCGATCGGATGCGGCCCGTCGCGGTGCGTCGCGACCGAGTGCGTGACATTGTAGAGGTCGAACTTGCGGACGAGATCGCGGGCGACAGCCTCGCGGTTGGGCCAGTCCCAATTCCACACCCGTTGCAGGCCAAGGGCGTCGGCCAGGTCGTGGTAATACCGGCTGCGCACGGCATCCACGCCGTACAAACCCTCCCAACGCAGGACGGTGTTGTAGGAGGCGTAGAGCGTGGAGTCCCAGCCGATGACGCGGCCGGGCTCCGTCCGAGCGGCGTTGAGCAGGGCCGCTGCCGGGGACGGGCCGTGCAGGTCGGAGCGCGGCCCGGGCGCGAACAGGTAGTGATCAAAACGGGATTCCCGGAACTGGGCGTGGCGCCAACCCAGCAGCGGCAGGCCCAGCACCAGCACCACCCAGAGCGGGCCGGGCGAGCGCGGCTTGACCAGGCCCCAGTGCAGGCCGAGCGGCAGCAACGCGACCGCGACCCCCAGCGTGACCGCATAGCCGGAGAAGAACGGGCTCTTGGGGAATCCTCGCGTCGTCAGGAAATAAAGCGCGGCCAGCGCCAGTCCCACCAGCCAGCAGCGTCCGATCACGCTCCGCGCCGAGGGGTCGCGCAACCGGTCCCACGCATCGCGAAAACCCAGTCCGGCCAGCACGGCGACGAGGCTCAGCAGCACGCACGAAAACGTGTTGCCGACATGCACGATGTTGCCGACGAAGGGGGTCTTCAGGATCACCGCGTCCGGCACCACGCCGAAGGCGATGGCAAAGGGCGGCAGCGCCGCCAGCACCAGCGCCCAGCCGAGGCGCGAGCTCCGCCACGTGCGGGGCTGCACCAACCACCACAGCAGGCCGGCGAGAAAGAGAAAGTTCAGCGACGGTGCGAGGACGTTTTCAGTCGGCTGCGTCTGGCGGTAGAAGATGTCGTCGAAGAACCCGATGACCTGCGACCACGGCAGCGTCTGGGCCTGCGGGATGTCATAGCCGGTCATCGAGTGGTGCCACGCGCTGAGGAACGAGATCCACCCCGGGGCGGAGAGCAGCACGAAGCCGGCGCCGGCGGCCGCCGCGACGCCGAGCAGGAAACCGCGACGCCCGCGCGTCTCGGGCCGGAAGAACAGCATGACGGCGCCCGCGAAGTTCAGGCCGACCAGCAGCATGTAGGCCTCCTTGACGGTGCCGCTGGTGAGCACGAGCCAGTTGGCTGCCACGAGGCCCGCCAGCCAGCCGGCGAGCCGGCGCGGATTGGCCGCCGTGTGCAGGCCGGCCCACGCGAGAAGGATCAGCGGCGAGTAGCACACGCTGAAGTTGGCCGGATGCGCGATGCGGTAGGTGAAGAAGCCGAGGAAGCCCGCGCCCACGGTCGTCAGGACGGCAGCGCCCAGATGGCGTGTCAGCAGCCACACCGTGCCGCCCAGCCCCGCCGCCAGCAGCCAGCGCGCGATGAGGAAGCGGAGATCCCACACCCCGGCGCTGCCGTCGGCGACGATGGTGAGGAAGTTGAACGGGTCGCCGAACATCGACTGGCCCTGCCCCAGCAGCGGCTCGCCGCAGAGCGAGTAGCGGTTCCACAGCGGCAGTTCGCCGGCCGCGAGGGCGTCGCGCTGCACCATCGGATAATAGAGATGCTGGAAAAGAAACGCGCCGGTGTCGGAGCTGCCGGTGTTGGTCGACATCCAGTCGGTGTCGCCGGGCAGGGCCGGCAGGTTGTTGTAGAGCATGTGCCCGCCGTTGTTGGGCGAGGCAAAGCTGCGGCCCTGGAAGATCACGGGCTGGCACTGCCACGCGACCGTGGCGGTCGCCACGGCGAGAAGGGTGCGCACCGGCCGCGGCCGCGCGACGGCGGCGACCGCCGCGGCCGCGCCCGACAGCCGGCGCGCGACGGCGGGGAGGCCGAGGAAAAAACCGGCAAGGAAGACCGGCCGCGCCACCGGCCAGCCCTGCTCCCACCAGATGCGCGCATTGCTCGTCAGGATGAGCGGCTCGGGGAGCCGGAGGTTGAAAATGGGATCGTGCGAGGCGGGATCGGTCGACACCACGAGTTCCTCGCCGCGGACCGTGGCCGAGAGGATGTTGCCGCCCGGGACCAGGTCCTCCGGGCCGAAGGCGCGCACGAGCCGGCCGTGCCGGTCCACGATGCGCGCGTGGGAGAGGGTGAACTGCCCGATGCCGTCGATCGGGTCGAAGCGGAAGGCCCGGAAGCGGCCCATCGGCATCATGAAGCGGTAGACGACCGGCGCCGGTTCGATCCCGAGCGGCTGCCGCGAGGAATCATACTCGTTGAAGCCGCCACCGAGGTCCCAGAAGAACTGGGTCGAGCCGACCGACGAGCTCGTGAGGGTGATGTCGAAGAAGTAGTAGTCGCGCAGCTCGACGCTGGTGGTCATCGACGGCAGCGCCGCCGCCACGGCCAGCAGTGCGGCCAGGCCGATTGCACGGAGATCAAACCAGGCTTTCATCAGAAGCCGGTTACGTAATGTCCCGCAAACAGGTTGGTGGCGGTGGGCGCTAGTCGCATGGCCGGCCAGCCAATCAGCGCGGTTCTCGCAGGGAAAGCGGGAAATATGGTTCTGAGAAACCTTCGCGTCTCTTCGCGTCCTTCGCGGTTAAACTTTCCGGTTCAGGTCGACTTCGGCCGCTTCTTCCACGCCTCGACGATCTGGGAGGGTCTTGTTTGAATAGAATGAGCTTAGGCTCCTTGGGGGGCGGCATACAAATCGGTGCTCAGGTACCGTAGCCCTGAGTCAATGATGATGGTTGCCACCGTTGCGTGTGGACCCAGTTGTCTGGCCACGCGTAGCGCCGCGACGACGTTCGCGCCGGACGATGCGCCCGCGAAGATTCCCTCCTCACGCGCCAATTGCCTCGCCATCGCCTTTGCCTCTTCCGTGGTCACGGTCTGAATCTCATCGACGAGTTCCGGCTGCCATAACGGTGGAACGAAGCCGATGCCAATGCCTTCAATCTTGTGTGAGCCGGATGGCTTCCCGGACAGCACGGCGGACTCGGCAGGCTCCACGGCGACGGTTCTGACGCGGTGGTTGTGTTTCAGCAGGGCTCGCGTGACGCCATGAATCGAGTGCGCCGTGCTGACCGAATGCACGAACGCATCGACGTGACCGCCGGTCTGCTGCCAGAGTTCGGCCCCCAGCGGCAGGTATCCATCAATGGCGTCATGGTTGTTGAGTTGGTCGCAATACCAGTGGTTCGGTCGCTGACTGATCTCGGCGGCGGTGCAGATCAGCGATTTGATCAGCCCCTCGGTAATCTTTTTGTTGTCGCTCGGCACATCCGTAATGCGAGCACCGAACGCCAGCATCGTCCGTCGCTTCTCAGTACTGAACGCATCGGAGAACACGATTTCCAGCGCGTATCCCTTGGCCGCGCAGACAAACGCCAGCGAGATGCCGGTGGTGCCTGCCGTGTATTCCACGACAGTTCCGCCAGGACTCAGACGCCCGCTGGTTTCGGCGCGCTCAATCGCGGTTTTCGCCATTCGATCTTTCATGCTCCCTGTCGGATTCGCCGATTCCAGCTTCGCCACGATCCGGGCCGATCCGGCCGGCACGACTTGCCGAAGTTCCACGAGTGGAGTGTTTCCGATTGCGGCGAGGATGCTGGATTTGGGCATGGACATGACGGTCCCTTCGTGGGTCTACGTTTATGCTGAGCATGGGCCGGGCGCCAGCCCGGACTTTGGCTCTGGCGCTTGGAGTTAGGCTAGTTCATTCATTTGCATGAGCGGGATCCAGGCGGAGAATGCATCCTCCGTGTCTTCGTCCCGGCCATTGGCAAAATCCTTGTTTTTCCCGATGATATTACAACCGTCTTTCTGCGGCCTCGTTCACGACTGTCGGTTTCATGATCGTATACCAGCCCATGACCGCCTCATAGGACCTGACGGCGGCTTCGAGATTCGGGACTAAAAGTCCAATATGGGAAAATGTCTTTGGATATGTTGTTATGGTGTTTGGGGGCAACGTTTACGGTGAGAGATGCTGCCCATTGGTCCGCATTGGCGCTGGCGGCTGAGGGGTTTCCGTTTTCTTTTCAAAAAACACGGCCCCATCGTTCCCCACCTGCTTTCCGTAGTTCGGAGTCATCGCATAACCATGCTCATGATAGCAGCCGACTGCCCGCTGATTTACTTTCCAAGTCTCAAGGCGGATTTGACTGTAGCCTAAACGTGACGCTCCTTTTTCGAGCTTAGCTGAAAGCCGGGTGCCTTGGCCACTCCTCTTCGCTCTCGAATAAATGCGCTTCAGCTCACAAGTGTGATCATCGATGCGTCGCAATGCGCCGCCCGCGACCGCTGATTCTCCAAACTTCACCAGCAGGAAAACCGACCTCAGATCAGCCATATCAGCAGCAGAGAACGAACACTTCCCGCTATCTCCTGTGATGCCGGCAAGCGTCGCGGAAAGCTCCGCGATCATAGGTGTCGCAGCTGAATCGGCCGGACGAGCGCGATGAAAGGTGATGCTCACTCTTTCTGTGCCTGACATTGTTTAGGCTAAGGGAAGCGGCTCAATCAAATGGGGGTCCGATGGGAGATGGGGGGGCGAAAAACAGGTCCCGTCCAGAAGTGGACCCCGGCCGTCACCTTTTTCTGGAGAATGTTTTTTCCGGCCGACCAAATCAATCCAATCTTCATTCCGACCATCCCATCGAACTTAACCACGGATTCACGGATAGCACGGATCAGGAACCAAACCACTGGCGGAGGCGCATCGGGTTGGGTGCGCCATTCGGCGGCTCAGTCTGCGGATTATTTCCGAGACTGTTTTCACACTGCCTTGATCCGGTTTTACCCGTGAAATCTGTGGTTAAACCGCCTTGATCCGGCTCAGGCCGACTTCGGGCGCTGTTGCCAGGCCTCGACGATCTGGCGGATGGTTTCCTCGAGGGACTGGGTGATGTTCCACGCAGGGTAGTGGGCGCGCATCTTCCGCAGGTCGGAATAGTAGCAGATATGGTCGCCCGCCCGGTTCTGCTCGACGTAGGTGTGGACCTGCGCCTGGCCGGTGAATTTTTCCGTGATCTCGAACGCCTCGAGGATGGACGTGCTGTTGGCCTTGCCGCCGCCGAGGTTGTAGACCTCGCCGGCGCGCGGGCTTTCGACGAAGGCCGCCATGAAGCGTGCGACGTCGAGCGAGTGGATGTTGTCGCGCACCTGCTTCCCCTTGTAGCCGAAGACGCGGTATTCCTTGCCCTCGAGGTTGCACTTCACGAGGTAGCTGAGAAAGCCGTGGAGCTCCACGCCGGTGTGATTTGGCCCGGTCAGGCAGCCGCCTCGCAGCGCGCAGGTGGGCAGGCCGAAGTAGCGGCCATATTCCTGCACCATCACATCCGCCGCGACCTTGCTCGCGCCGAAGAGCGAGTGTTTGGACTGGTCGATGGTAAACGTCTCCGCGATGCCGTGCGCGTAGGCGGGATCGGCGTAGTCCCAGCGCGTGGGCAGTTCCTGCAACGCGATCGAGTTCGGGGCGTCGCCGTAAACCTTGTTCGTGCTCATGTGGACGAACGGCGACTCGGGACACGCCTGCCGCGCGGCTTCGAGGAGATTGAGCGTGCCGACGGCGTTGGTGTCGAAGTCGTCGAACGGAATCGCCGCCGCACGATCATGGCTCGGCTGCGCGGCCGTGTGCACGATGACGGACGGCTTCACGTCACGCACCAGCGCGAGCACTCCGGCGCG
>JBKJRX010000063.1:0-2527 GCA_046593155.1 Lacunisphaera sp. | reverse complement strand
TATTAAACCCAAAGGGAATAAAAAGGCCCGGCGGAGGCCGGGCCGGGAGAGGCGCGCTCGCCGCCTCACTTCGTCAGCTGCGTCTTCAGGAAATCCACGCTGCCGCGGACGGAATTGTCCTGCTCCATCATGTTCTCGACGGTCTTGACGGCGTGAATGACGGTGCCGTGGTCGCGACCGCCGAAGGCCTCGCCGATCTCCTGGAGGGAGTGGCGGGTGAGCTGGCGACTGAGATACATGGCGATCTGGCGGGGGAAGGCGATGGCGTTGGGCCGGCGCTTGCTCGTCATGTCCGAGTGGCGGATCTGGTAATGGTCGGCGACGCGCTTCTGGATGCCCTCGATGTTGAGGCGGTTCTGGGCCTCCTCCATCAACACGTCCTTGAGCAGGTGCTCGGCGGTGGCGAGATCGAGGGTCTTGCCCGTGAGGGCGGCGTAGCTGGAAATCTTGATCAGGGCGCCCTCGAGCCGGCGGATGTTCTTCGAGATGTGCTGCGCCATGAACTCGATCACGGGCATGGGCAGGTCAATCTTCAGCGTGGCCGCCTTCGTCTTGAGGATGGCGACGCGGGTCTCGAAGTCGGGCGACTGGATGTCGGCGGACAGGCCCCATTGGAAGCGGGAGACGAGGCGCGCCTCGAGCGTGGCGATCTCGGTCACCGGGCGGTCGCTGGAGATGATGATCTGCTTCTGGGACTCGAAGAGGTCGTTGAAGGTGTGGAAGAACTCCTCCTGGATGCGCTCCTTGCCGGCGAGGAACTGCACATCGTCGACCAGCAGCACGTCCACGCTGCGGTAGCGCTGGCGGAATTTGGTCAGGGCGTTCTCCTGGATGGCGTGGATATACTCGTTGGTGAACTTCTCGGTCGAGAGGTAGGCGACCTTGGCCTCCGGGTTGCGCTGGAGGATGCTGTGCCCGATGGCGTGCATCAGGTGGGTCTTGCCGAGGCCGGTGGCGCCGTGGAGGAAGAGGGGATTGTAGGCCTGCGCGGGTGCCTGGGCGACGGCGAGGGCGGCGGCGTGGGCGAGCTGGTTGTTCTGGCCGACGACGAAGTTCTCGAAGGTGTTGCGCGGATTGAGCGAGCTGGCGGCGGCCATGCGCTCATCGTAGCGGAGGGCGGGGCGCTTGGCGGCGGCGCGGCCCTTGGGCTCGTGGGCGGGCACGCGGGAGGCGGTGGTGCCGTTGGCCTGCTCGATTTTCTTGAGGCTGACGTGCACCATGCGGCCGGCACTCAGGCGCAGGCGCTGCGAGATCAGGTCGAGGTAGTTGTCGTGAATCCAGATCGCGGCGAAATCATTCGGCACGCCCAAGACCAGCGAATCCTCCGAGGTCTCGACGCAGCGGATGGGCTCGAACCACATCGAGAACACGTCTTCCGGGAACAAACCCTTGAGGTCGCATTTGACGGTTTCCCAGAGGCTGGTCTGAAGGACGGGATGAGGCATGACAGGGCTGAGGTGGGGCAGGTTTATTAACATCCCAGCAACTGCCTATGCCATCAACCCCGAATTGCCTGTCGTGCGCTGTTACTCGGAGGGAAAGGGGGAATCAGGCCGTCACCCGTCCGGCAGCGGGTGGGCTGCGGGTCAAAGTGACTAGGGGCCAGTGTCTAAGGAGCCCTGGACGAGTCGGTGCACGAAGTGCGCTGCGGAGTTGGGAAGGAACGGTCGCTAAGACAGTCAGTTAAAAATTACTTTGCGAGTAACGTGAATCAAAAAATGCGTTTCAAGGGCAACTTTCCGACATGTTGTTCACACTCCGCAGGCGGATAACTTTTCCCATTTTGATGTTGCGAAATCGACGCCGGGTCAGGGGGGCGATTTTCCCTCGGAGAATGCCGAAATCGGCGCGGCGGCGGGTCGTTGACCTAGCCAGTCTGGATGAGGCCGCCGGATTTCACCGGTGAACGTGGCATCAAAAAATAAATCATGGAAACGACGCAGCATGCGGGTAGGGGCGCTTGCCCTCAAGCGCCCGGGCCGTTGAGGGCAACGGCCCCTACCGGGATATCGTCATCACGCCTCCATCGACCGCTTTCGCGTCCGTTACACGGGCGAAAGCTGATGCGGCTCGGGATCGGCCCACTTGCCATGCTCGCGGATGAGGGCGATCAACCGCGCGTCGGCCTCGACCTGTGGGATGTTATATTGCACGCAGTTCTTGCCGACGTAGAGGTTGATCTTGCCCGGCGCGCCACCCACATAGCCGAAATCGGCGTCGGCCATCTCGCCCGGGCCATTGACGATGCAGCCCATGATGGCGATCTTGATGCCCTTGAGGTGACCGGTCTGGGCCCGGATGCGCTGGGTGGTCGTCTGCAGGTCGAAAAGGGTGCGCCCGCAGCTGGGGCAGGCGACGAACTCGGTCTTGGAGATGCGTGCGCCGGCGCCTTGGAGGACATTGTAGGTCAGCTTGGCCGCGCGGGCGGGATCCGCCTCGGTTTCGATGCTGACCAGGTCGCCCAGGCCATCGCAGAGCAGGCTGCCGGTCAGGAAACTGGCCTCGAGGAGCTTCCTGTCCAAGCTCC
>JBKJRX010000315.1:0-10721 GCA_046593155.1 Lacunisphaera sp. | reverse complement strand
CCCTGATGCTGGCGCACCGCATGCCGCAGATCCTGCACTACAAGGAGACCCAACAATGGCCGAACCGGCTGGCCCTGGCAGGCCGGCCCTTGCGCGGCCAGACGGTGGGCATCATCGGTTACGGCAGCATCGGCCGCGAATGCGCCCGGCAACTGGCCGCCTTCGGCCTGCGCGTCTTGTCCCTGAAACGCGACCCTCAGGCGACGCGGGACGACGGGTTCAACGCCTGGCCGGGCACGGGCGACCCGGAGGGCCGGATTCCAGCGGGCTGGTTCGGGCCGGCGCAGCTCGAGGAATTCCTGCCGCAGTGCGACTACGTGGTCGTGACGGTGCCGAGCACGCCACAGACCGAGGGTATGTTGGGGCTCGCCCAGCTGGCGCTCATGAAGCGCTCCGCGCATCTCATCGTCATCTCCCGCGGCGGCATCGTGCCCGAGCCGGTGCTCGCCGAGGCCTTGCGCACCGGCCTGCTGGCTGGTGCCGTCATTGACTGCTACGTGAAGGAGCCGCTCAACGGCCCGCACGAATTATTTTCCCTCCCGAATCTCATCATGACCCCGCACATGTCGGGCGTCTACGAGGGGTTCTGGGACCTCATGGTGGACCTGCTCGCGGAAAACCTCCGCCGCTACCAGCAGGGCGCACCGCTCCTCAATCCAGTCAGTCACCGCTTCGGCTATTAATCTCCCGGCCGCCTATTCCTCATGATCCTCGATATCCTCGCCAACCATGCCCAGTATTCCGGCATCTCGCCGCGCTTTGCGCGCGCCTTTGCTTTTCTCCAGCACCTGCCCGCTGACGCCGCCGTCGGCCGCCATGAAATCGACGGCGAGGAAATCTTCGCCTTCGTGCAGCAACACCTGACGAAGCCCATTGCCGAGAAGCAGCTGGAAGTGCATCGCAAATACATCGATATCCAGTATGTCGTGAAGGGCCGTGAACTCATCTACTGGGCGCCGCTCGCGCAGCTCACCAACGAGACGATGGCCTTCGACGAAAAGGTCGACGCCGCGCTTTACACCGGCATCCCGGACATGGTGCCGGTGCAGGTGCGCGCGGGCCAGTTCGCTATGCTTTTCCCCCAGGACGGCCACGCCCCCTCCTGCGCCTGGGATGCGCCGGCCGAGGTGCTCAAAGTGGTGGTGAAGGTGCAGGTATGAACGCCGCCGCCGGACTCCTCGCCCTGGGTCTCCGCGCCGTGGTGCTCGGGGGCTTGTTGCTTGCCACCGTGAATCCCGCTTCCGCCAGGATCGACCGCGCCAAGATCGGCCTGAGCGCCGCCCTCGATGCGGCGCTCGCCCCGGCGCTCCTGCCGGTGGACGATGTGCCCGGATTGCCGCGAATCCTGCTCATCGGCGACTCGATCTCGATCGGCTATACCCGGGAGGTGCGCCGGCGGCTGGTCGGCCGGACCAATGTCCACCGTCCGCCCGACAACTGCGGCCCGACCGTCTTCGGGCTCGAGCAGCTCGACAGCTGGCTCGGCTCGGGGCGGTGGGATGTCATCCATTTCAACTTCGGCCTGCACGACCTGAAGTTCATGGATGCGAACGGCACCTACATTGTGCCCGGACCCTATGACCGCCCGCTGGCTTTGCCGGCGGAATATGCTGCGAATCTCCGGGCCATCGTCGCCCGGCTCAAGCGCACGGACGCCCGGCTGGTTTTTGCGAACACGACCCCGGTGCCGGCTGGCACGGTGGGGCGAGTGGAGGGCAGCGAAGTGGCCTACAACACCGCCGCGGCGCAGGTGATGCGCGAGGCCGGCGTGCCCATCAACGACCTGCACGCGCTGGTCGTCGCCCACCCGAATTTCCAGCTGCCAAAAAACGTTCATTTCACCCCGGAAGGCTGCGCGGCGCTCGCCGACCAGGTGACCGCCACCCTCGCGCCCCTTTTGCCTCGCTGACCCCCTCCGCCCATGACCCCCTCCGCTCCCTCCGCCCCGACCATTCTCGCCACCGCGGTCGTTCCCTGGAACGAACGCTTTGAATTCCAGGAGGACGTTTTCCGCCGCCAGGTGCATACCCTCGCGCGGGAGCTCACGCGCGACCTCTATGTCTTTGGCACGGCGGGTGAAGGTTATGCCGTCACCGAGCGGCAGTTCGATCAGATAACCCGCGCCTTCTGGGAGAGTTCGCTGGAGAGCAAGGTCACCCCGATGGTCGGCCTGATCTCGCTGTCGCTGCCCACGATCATCGAGCGCATTCAGCGCTGTCATGCCCTGGGTTTCCGATTGTTCCAGCTCTCGTTGCCGTCCTGGGGGGCACTGAACGACCGGGAGGTCGACCGCTTCTTCGCGGAAACCTGCGGTCGGTTCCCCGACTGCCAGTTCCACCACTACAACCTGATGCGCACGAAACGCCTGCTGACCTCGGTCGAATACCGGCGCTTGGCGGCGGCGCATCCGAACTTCGTCGCGGTAAAGAACAGCACCACGGATCCGGCGGTGATCGCCGATCTCATGACCATGACGCCGCGCCTGCGGTTCTACATCACCGAGTTCGGATACGCCATCGCCCGGAAGACCCATGACCTCGGCCTCCTGATCTCGCTGGCCACCATCAACCCGGAGCGCGCCACGCGCTTCGTGGCGGGGACCGACACCCAGCGCGCGGCCGACCTGGATGAACTCAAGGCGGTGGTCGCGGGGCTGAAGGCGGCCGGCGACAAGTTCCACATCGACGGCGCCTACGACAAGATGCTCTACCGGATGACCGACCCGACTTTCCCGCTGCGCCTGCTGCCGCCCTACGCCCATGCGAGCGAGGAGGACTTCGCGCGCTTCAAGGCGGCGATCCCTGCCGGTTGGCGGCAGACCTGAATTGATCCTGGGACTTTCTTATCGAACCATGAAATCATTCCTACTCCACAGCGGCATCCTTCTCCTTGGCGCCACCGGCGCGTTCGCGGCCCCGGCGGCGGCGCCCACGGCCGAGCCGATCGCGGCGCCAGTTTATCCGCGCGTCAACCTCGCCCCGCAATACGAGGTGATGCCCGACTGGCCGGCCCGCCCAGCCGGTATCGAATGGGCCGGCGTGCCCTCGATCGCGGTCGATGCCGAGGACCAGGTCTGGGTATTCAACCGCAAGAACCCCATGGTGCAGGTCTATGCGTCCGACGGTCGTTATCTGCGGGGTTGGATGGAGGACAACGCCAGGTCGGTGCCGCACGCCCTGAAGTTTGACCGGGAGGGCAATGTCTGGCTCGTCGATGCCGGCCTGCACGTCGCCCGGAAATATGATCGCTCCGGCCGGCTGCTGCTGGTGCTCGGCACTTTGGGCGAACCCGGTGAGGATGGGACCCATTTCAACCGGCCGACCGACATCGCCTTCGCGCCGAATGGGGACATCTTCGTGGCCGACGGTTATGGTAACAACCGCATCGCGCGATTCGACGCGACCGGCCGTTTTATCAAAGCTTGGGGCACGATGGGCGTGGCGGCCGGCCAGTTCAGCCTGCCCCATGCGATCGCCATCGATTCGACCGGCCGGCTGTATGTGGCCGATCGCAACAACGTGCGCATCCAGATTTTCGACCTGGAGGGCCGGCTGCTCGACGTGTGGGCCAACGTGCTTGTGCCGTGGGGTATCTGGGTGTCGCCGAAGGATGAGATCTGGGTGTGCGGTTCAACCCCCATGCCGTGGCGGACGGATCCGAAGTATCCAGCCGCTCCCCTGGGCTGCCCACCGCACGACCAGCTGTTCATGGTCTTCAATCCCGCCGGCCGCGTGCTCCAGCTCACCATGATCCCCAAAGGGGAGGACGGACAGGAGAAGCCCGGCCAGGTGAACTGGCTCCATGCGATCGCGCTCGACCGGCAGGGAAACATTTATGCAGGCGACATCATCGGCAAACGCGTTCAGAAATTCATGCGCAAATGACCCGGACGATCACTATCACGGCGGCGCCGGAACCGGCGGGTGGGCGACTCGCGTGAGCCGATGAACCCACGGCGTGAATTCCTGCGGACCACCGCGCTCGGTGCGACGGCGGCCTCGGCGCTGCCGGGGATGCTGCTTGGGGCGCTGACAGATACTCCGGCCGCGGCCGGCGGTCGGTCGGTGGCCCGGCGCCACCGGAATCTTTTCAACGGCGACACCTGTGTTTTTTTCTACAACCCGGAGAAATGGCAGCCGGAGGACTTCTCGCTGCAAGAAAGAGACGGCCGGCTTGTGCCGGTCGGCGGTCCGTTCAAGGCGGGTGCCATCCACCGCTATGTCGAAAACCTCGCCGCCAGCGGCATCGACACCTTCATCATCAACGCCAACGCCTCGCGGGCGTGGTATCCCAGCAAGGTGATTCCCGGCATCCTCGACGGCTACCAGCGCGGGGACCGGGAGTTTTTCCGCGGCCACGCCCTCTGTGCGGGCGCAACCGACCGGGCGGGCGAGGAGAAATTCATCGATGGCATCATGCCGTTCATGAACCTCTACCTGGATCTGCTTGAGACCAAGGTGGACTGGCTGGCCGAGACCGCCCTGGCCTGCCGCCGGCATCAGATATCGCCCTGGGTCAGTATCCGGATGAATGATTATCACGGGCACAAGAACATCGATGGCAGCTTCTTCAACGTGCCGTTGCTGAAACAACCGGAGATGCGCTTGCGGCAGAGCGCGTATTCCCCGACGATGTTCGAGCCGGGCTATCGCACCGGACTCAACTACGAGCGGCCCGAGGTGCGCGCGCTCATGTTTGCGCAGATCAAGGAAGTCGTGCAGGACTACGACTTCGAGGGACTGGAACTCGATTGGTGGCGCCAGCCGCTTTGCTGCGAGCCGAACGCCAGCCCGGCGACCGTGGCGATGATGTCGGACTGGATCCGCGAAGTGCGTGCGCTGACCCAGCGTCGGGCGGAGCAGACCGGCCGGCCTTATCCGCTGGGCCTGCGCATACCCGGTCAGCTGGAAACCCTGAAGAGCATCGGCCTCGATGTGCCCACTCTCTGTCGCGAGGGGACGCTCGATTTTGTGGCGCCGTCGGGCTTCTGGTGCACGGCCTGGGAGATGCCGCATGACGACCTGCGGCGGAAACTTGGTGACCGCGTCGCCATCTACGGGGTGATTGAGGACGGCGCCAACACCCTGCCGACGCAAACCCCCGCGACCGGACAACGCCAACCCATTCGCTACACCTCCGCCAGCCGCGAGATGTTGCACGCCAACGCCGCCGGCAAACTGGCGCTCGGGGCGGATGGCATTGAATGGTTCAATTTCTATTGCACGGATCAGGCCCGCATCCCCGGCTTGGTTTCGGACTACACCTCGCTGCGCGACATCCACCGTCTCGACTGGCTGCGCGGCCGGCCGAAGCATTACACGTTCAGCACGGGCGGTTCGGGCTTGTTTTTGCCGCCGTTTGAAATCACCCCGCAACTCCCTGTGATTCTGGAGCCGGGCTGGAGTCATCAATTCCGGCTGCCGATGTGCGCCGAGCCGGCGGCTGCCGGCCTGGAACTGGCTGTCCAGATTGTGCTCCGCGCGGGAGACAACCCGGTCGCGCTGCCCGTGTCGTGCAACGGCTGCTGGCCGCGCGTCGAACACACGCCGACCGACCGGCTCCTCTTTCCCTGCGGCTCGCTCACACACCATGTGCCCGGGCATCGGGGGTTCGACTTTCAGTTTCCGGCCGCGCTGCTGCGGGACGGCTGGAATGAGATCATGGTCGAGAACGGCGGCGACCGTCCGATCACCATCGCCTGCATCGAACTTGCCGTCCGGCCTGCCGCGGGCGGTGCCTGATCACGGCTTCCGCCCGCTGCTGCTTTCCCCATGAAAATCACCGACGTCCGCACCACGCTCCTGACCGGCCCGTGCACCAACGACCCGTTTATCCGCGAAGCCCGCAAGCTGCGCAGCGCCGCCTTCGTCGAAATCCTGACCGACGGCCCGCACATCGGCATCGGCGAGACCTATGCCGGCTATTTCTGCCCCGAGGCCGTGCCGGCCATCGTCGAGTTCTTCAAGCCGATCCTCGTTGGCCAGACGGTGGACGACATCCCCGAGCTGTGGCGGCGCATGTATCAATGCGGCAATTTCTGGTGCCGGGTCGGCCTGGGGGCCTCGGTGCTCAACGGCGTCGAAGCCGCCCTCTGGGACCTGAAGGGCAAGCTCCTGGGGCAACCGGTGCACGCGCTGCTCGGCGGCTGCAAGCACGCGCGCCTGCCGTGCTACGCCACCGGCGGCCCGGCCAATTACCCGAAGGACCGTCTGGCGAAAAAAATCGACCACTACTTTTCGCTGGGTTTCCGCGGCCTCAAGGTCGCGACGGGCAGCCGCACGCCCGACAAAGGCTGGTTCACGCCGATGACGCCGGCCGCTGCGGCCGACTTCGAGGCGGACAAGATAGCCTTCATGCGGAAACACGCGGGTCCGGAGGCGTGGCTCATGCTCGACGGGCACATGGGCAACAGTCCCGGTGAGACCTGGACCGTGGAGATCGCCATCGCGGCCGCCAAGGCGGTGGAGCCGTTCAACCTGTTTTTCTTCGAGGAGCCCCTGCACTACACCGACCCGTGGGGCTATGCGGAACTCTGCCGCGCCACCACGGTGCCCATCGCCGGCGGCGAATGCCTGACGGCTTCCTACGAGTGGCGGGTGTTCGCCTTGCAGGACAGCTTCGACATCGGTCAGCCGGATGCGTCGTTCACCGGCGGCATCGGTGAGTTCATGGCGGTGGCGAAAATGATGGAGGAGCGTGGTCGCAAGATTGCGACGCATGCCTGGGGGGCCGGGGCCTCGCTGATGCAGAACATCCACGCCGGCTTTGCCGCGCCCAACACCTGCATGCTCGAGGTCGCGCCGGATTATGCAGGCCTGCATTCGGACCTCATCGACGGTGGACTCGTGATGAAGGACGGCTACGTGCTGCCGCCGGACCGGCCGGGCTGGGGCGTCGTGCTGACCGACGAAATCAAGCGCCGCTATCCCTTTAAGCCGGGCAGCGGTGAGTTCAACAGCGTGCCCGGAAAAATCCTCCGCGACTGACCCGCATGAAAATCGTCATCGATGTTCCCGTGGAGGACTCCGTGCTGGCGGCCTTGCGGGCGCAGGAACGCCACCATTTCGAGGTGCTGACACCGCCGGGCGATGCGGCCCGGGTGCTCCCGGCGGAACTCCTGGCGGATGCCGACGTGCTGTTCTGCACGATGCCTCCCTCCAACCATGCCGCGATGCAGGCCCTCCGGTGGGTGCAAGTTGCCTCCACGGGCTTCAGCCAACTCTACGGTTTGGATCTGCCGGCCCGAGGCGTGATCGCCGCCAACGCCCGGGGCTGCTTCGATGTGCCCATTGCGGAATGGAACATGGCGATGATGGTGAACCTGGCCCGGGACCTCCGGCTGATGATCCGCAATCAGGAGGCCACCATTTGGGATCGCTCGGCCGTCTTCCAGCGCGAGATCCGCGGGCTCACGGTCGGCCTCTGGGGTTATGGCGGCATCGGACGCGAGACGGCCCGGTTGGCGAAGGCCATGGGTCTCACGGTGCATGTGTTCGCGCGCAGCGGGGTCGGGCCGCGAGATGACGTTTACACGGTGCCCGGCACGGGCGATCCGGAGGGTGTCCTGCCTGACCGGGTGTTCCGCAAGGGGGAGGAAATCGAATTTCTTGGTGGCTTGGATTTCCTCATCCTGGCGATGCCGCTCACCAAGCAGTCCGAGGGGCTCATCGGGGAACGCGAATTGCAGGCCTTGCCGCGCCACGCCTTTCTCCTCAATCCCGCCCGCGGCGCGATCGTGCGCGAGGAGGCGCTGCTGCGCGCCTTGCGCGAGGGGTGGATCGCGGGGGCGGCGATCGACACGCATTACCGCTACCCGATGCCGCCGGAGCATCCGCTTTGGCGTTTCCCCAATGTGATCTTCAGCCCCCATATCTCGGGCTCCAGCCTGAGTCCGCACTTCAAGCGGCGGCTTTGGGATATCTTCGCGCAGAACCTCGCGCGTTTCGACGCAGGGCGTCCGCTCCTGAACGTCATCACGCCCGCGCAGCTGGCCGGTGACTGAACCGATGAGGCCGCGTCTCGCAGCGAAACTTGCAGACGAGCTGCTCCATGTCCGCCATCTGCGCCTGTTTGGGTTCTTTGTCCTGGCGGTGCTGGCGTTGCGGGGCGTCGCCGCGGACCCGCGGACGGTCGTCTTGGAGGAGGGGCGCTACTTCGATCCAGCAGGACAAATGCGGCCGTTCGCGGCGCTCGTGATTGAGGGCGACCGGATCAAAGCGATCATTGCGCCGGGCGAAAAATTTGCCGCACCCGCCGGGGCCGAGATCATCGATGCCCGGGGTCGCTACATCATTCCCGGCCTGATCGACGGGCATGTGCACCTCGTGCATATTCTGCGCAACCTGCAGATTTCAGCCGAGGAGTTATTCCCTCTTTTTCTGGCTCACGGCGTCACGTCGGTTCGCGATGCGGGCGACGAAATCACGGCCCAGCAGAAGTTGGCTTCTTATGCCGGGGAGCACCCGGGGCTCGCTCCGCGGGTCTTCATGTGCAGTCCGCTGGTGGACGGCAATCCGGCCTACCACCCGTTCGTGAGCTGGCCGATGACGGACCCCGCCAAGGTGCCGGTCTTTGTCGAGCGCATGTCCGCGGCGGGCGTGCGCACCTTCAAGATTTATGTCGGCACCTCCCGGGCGGTCGGGCAGGCGTTGGTGCGCGAGGCGCAGTCGCGGGGCAAATGGGTCACGGCGCATCTCGCCTGGGGCTACACCGCGCAGGAGGCGGTCACCGACGGGATCAACAGCCTGGAACATATCGGCTCGGTGTTCGAATTCATCCTGCCGGCGGGCACGCCGCGCTGGCCGCCACCGGTGGAGCGGGCGGCATTCTCAAAGGAGGCACTCGCGGCCTTGGAACGGCGCGTCATGGAGAGCAAAGCGGTGCTCGATCTGGATTCACCTGTGGTCAAAGACCTGATTGCTGCCATCGTGAAGCGTCGCGTCGCAATCAATCCGACACTGGTCGTGTATCGGAACTAGATGCTGCTGCGCGATCTCGAGTCGGTGCAGCAGCACCCCGATTTGAATCCGCTGCCGGCGCGGCTGCGCGAGGGCTGGCAGCAATCGGCCCGATCCCTGCCGCTCGATCCGGCCACGGCCGGACTGCGACGGCAGCAGTTCGACAAGATGATGGCCCTGACGCTGAAGCTCCAGCGGGCGGGTGTGGAATTGTTGGCGGGCTCGGACACGCCGGTGCAATTTTGTCCACCCGGCGGCGCCTTGCACCAGGAGTTGGAGTTGCTAACCGATGCTGGACTGTCCCCGAGTGAGGCGCTGTTGGCCGCGACCCGCAACAACGCCCGGGCGCTGGGTCAGTCCGGCGAACTGGGCTCAATCGAAGCAGGCAAACTGGCGGATCTCGTCGTGTTGGACGCCGATCCGCTGCTGGACATCCGCCACACCCGTCGCATCCACCGGGTGATTCGCGGCGGCGTGGTCCTGGATCCGGCGGCGTTGCTTCGCCTCGTGCCCGCACACTAGGCGCCGGCGCCCGGCTTCTTGACCTCGTTTTTCGCGGGTTCTTCCTCGATCAAATTTACGAGGGTCGCCACGGCGCGGAAAGGCCGCAGCACCCAGCTGCCTTGGAAGATGGGACCGACCGGTCCGGCGGTTTCGGGCAGGCGGCGCACGAAAAACAGGAGGACGACACATATCACCAGCAGACTGACATAGTAGCCTGCGAAGACCGGCACGTTGATGGAGGGCAAGTCGCCCGGTGCCTTGAGGAACAGGCCCCATAGCACAGGCGTGCAGCCGCCGATGAAGGTGATGACGGCGCCGTGGATCGACACGGGCAACGCCCGGTCGTGTTCGGGCAGGATCTTCACGAGGTAGCTCAGGTTCGCGGAATTCCAGAAACCGGCGCCGGCGCCTTGCAGGAAGAAGAGCAGGGGCAGGGTCCAGTAGGCCTTGCCCCCGGTCAAAAGGAACACGATCCAGGCGGCGGAGATCAGTGCGTAGCTCAGGAAGGCGGCCTTGAAGAAAGGCTTCGCTCCGATGTGGTCCATGTGTTTGCGCATCGCGATATTGGCGACGATCAGTCCCACGTAGGTCAGCATCGTCAGGAGGATGATCTCGGCGGCGCTGACGCCGGCGGCGGTCTTCAGGTAGTAGGCGGCAAAGGGAGCCAGTGGCGTGATGCCGGCGAAGAAGACGACGGAAATCCACAAATAGGTGCGAAAGAGACTTGGCTTCATCATGAGCCGCGGGGTCTCGGTCAGGACTTTTTCCAAGCTGATCGGCTTAGGTTTTTCCGCGTCCGGCAGTTTTTTTAGCTGCTGGTAGGCGAAAAGAGCGCCTAGGACGGCAATGAGGTAAAGCAGGATGAAGGCCGCATAGGGCGGCAGCATGGTGAAGAACAACGCGTAGACGAGCAACGACAAGCCGACCGCCACGCCGGCGGAGAGCTGCTCGGTGGTCCAGTAGCGACCGCGTAGCTCCGCCGGCACGAGCTGATAGAACCAAGTGGTAAGGGCGGAGGTGCCGACGGCCCGGAGGAAGCAGTAGAAGAACATCGCCACCACCATCGCGTTGATCATCCACGGGACCGGGGTCGGTGGGGCGAGCAGCGAGAGGCCGACGGGCACGAGCAGACAGACGCTGCGCGCCCCCCAGCCGGCCATCGTCAGGCGCTTGTAGCCGTAACGCGACAGCAGGGTGGTCGAGAAGACCTGCGCGGGGGTGAGCAGAAAGGTCCAGGCGAACACAAGTCCCACCTGGAAG
>JBKJRX010000259.1:0-8471 GCA_046593155.1 Lacunisphaera sp. | reverse complement strand
TCGAGCAGTGCGGTGAACTGCTCGGCCGAGGCGCGCCACTTGGCGTCGCCCGTGGCCTCGAACAGATACCAGAGGGAGCCGGGGAAGAAACCGCTTGTCCAGTCGCGCGTCGAGATGGTGACGAGCTGGCCGTGCTCGAAAGTGCGCGGGAGCGGCTTTGCGGCGTCGGCGGGCAGGTGGGCGAGCATCCACTCGTATTGCTGCGCCGAGGTGGCGAGGGCGGAGTTGATCACCCCGGCCAGCGGAGCTTCGGCGGCGGCCAAGCCGGTCGCTAGGCCGGCGCCGAGGGCGAACAAGGAAACAATGCGGAGGGAGCGGGATGAGGTAGGCACGGTGGAGTTTCATTAGGCCGGACAAGTGGCCCGAGCCAAATTAATAATCATGACCCCTCTTTTTGGGGGATAGGGCCACCCCGCTGTTGCCGGTATCGTTAAGCGCCCAGGCGTTTCCGCGACCGGTCATCCTGAGCCGCGCGAAGGATCCATCAGGATTTGCCCACGCCCATGGATTCTTCACAGGGCTCAGAATGACAAACCGCGGGCGTTGCAACCGCCCCATGCCTGCAGCGGTCCGGCGACAAGCGCCGACCCTACATGGGCAAACTCACCGCTTCTTCTTTCCGTTCTGCTCGATGTTGAGGTAGGTCTTGGCGAGCATCTGGGATTCGTAGAACTCCACGAGGCGCACGCCTTCGCGGGGCTTGATGAGATCCTTCTTCGTGGCGTGGTCGATCTGCTGCTTAATTCGGCGGCAGAGCTCCTCCCACTGGTATTGCACGCCCTCGATGACGTCCGCGATGCGCGACCCGGCGAGTGCCTCCTCGATGTAGAAACCGTTGGGCTCGTCGTCCTCGAGGAAGACATGGACCTCATTGACGCGACCGAAGAGGTTGTGCAGGTCGCCCATGATGTCCTGGTAGGCACCGGTCAGGTAGATGCCGAGGTAATAGGGCTCGTTGTGCCGGAGCGGGTGGAGCGTGATGTAGTCCTTCACGTCCTGCAGGTCGATGAAGCTGCCGACCTTGCCGTCGGAGTCGCAGGTGATGACGACGAGGGTGGCGTTGACCGAGGGCTTTTCCTTGAGCCGGTGCAGCGGGGTGATGGGGAAGAGCTGCTTGAGCGCCCAGCTGTCGAGCAACGACTGGAAGACGGAGAAATTGCAGACGTATTGGTCGGCGAGGAGTTTCTTGAGGTCGTGCAGTTCCTCCGGCTGGTAGCCGGACTTGGTGCCCTCGAGGTCAATCTTCTCGCAGATCTGCCAGAAGATCTGCTCGGCGGCGGCGCGGTTCTCGAGGTCGAGATAACCGAGGTTGAAGAGCGAGAAGGCCTCCTCCTTTTTCTGAAGCGCGTCGTGGAAGCGCTCGAGGCGGCCGAGCTTGGCCTTGTTTTTCAGGAGGATGGTGAGGTCGTCGACGATCTTGTGGCGGGCCTTGGGCTGGTGCTGCTTGCCGAGGGACTCGTGCTTGTTGATGCGCTCGAAGACCTCGACGACCAGCATGGAGTGGGGCGCGGCGACCGCGCGGCCGGACTCGGTGACGATATCGGGCACCTTGACGCCGGAGGCTTCGCAGATCTCGCGGATGTTGACGACGACATCGCGGGCGTATTCACCCAGCGTGTAGTTCATCGAGGACTCGAAGTTTGTGCGCGAACCATCGTAATCGACGCCCAGGCCGCCGCCGACGTCGAGGTAGCCCATCGGGAAGCCCATCTTGGCGAGCTGGCAGTAGAAGCGCGCGGCCTCCGTGACGGCGGCCTTGATCGTGATGATGTTGGGCACCTGCGAACCGATGTGGAAATGGACGAGCTTGAGGCAGGCCTGCATCTTGGCCGCACGGAGCTTCTCGACGGCGAACAGGATCTCAGCGGTGTTGAGGCCGAACTTGGCGTTGTCGCCGGTGGACATGGCCCATTTGCCCTCGCCGCGGGTCTGGAGCTTCACGCGGAAGCCGATCAGGGGCTTCACGCCGGTCTCCCGGGAAATCTCGATGATGCTGTCGACCTCGGAGAGTTGCTCGATGACGATGATGATCTTCTTGCCCAGCTTGCGGCCGAGGAGGGCGAGCCGCATGTAGTCGTGGTCCTTGTAGCCGTTGCAGATGATCAGACGCTGGGCACCCTCATGCATGGCCAGGGCGATCATGAGTTCGGGCTTGGAGCCGGCCTCAAGGCCGTAATTGAAGTCCTTGCCGGCCGAGACGATCTCATCGACCACCTCGCGGAGCTGG
This sequence comes from Lacunisphaera sp., assembly GCA_046593155.1. Lineage (GTDB taxonomy): Bacteria > Verrucomicrobiota > Verrucomicrobiia > Opitutales > Opitutaceae > Lacunisphaera. Next base: position 6,244 of record JBKJRX010000259.1, on the reverse strand, counting down.
TTGACCTTGATGGGGAACACCCCGCGGTATTCGCCCTTGTAGCGCTCTTCCTTGATGGCCTTGTGGAAGGCCTGGTTGATCTGCGTGACCCGGTAGCGGAGGGTGTCCTGGAGGCGGATGACGAGCGGCGCCTTGAGGCCCATGCTTTTGGCCTCGTCAATGACGTCCATTAGGCGGATGTTGCGGTCGTCGGCCAGGGGCTGGACCTGCACAAAACCCTCGGAATCCACCGAAAAGTGATTGGCGCCCCAGCGCTTAAAACCGTAGTGTTCTTCGGACTGCGCGGCCGACCAGTTGGATGCGGATTTCGTCTTCAATTTGCGGGAACGGAAAGGTGGGGGGTTAGGCTTGCTTTTTGATATGCGGCTGGGCTTATTCGCCCTTTTCAAATTTTTCAAAACACCCGAAGACGCAATGACTAAGTTACACCTATTCCTCGCCCAAGCCGCTCCCACCACGCCTGCCGCCCCCGGAGGCCTCGCCGCCCTGATGCAGCTGGCCCCGATGATCCTCATCTTTGCGGCGATGTATTTCCTGCTCATCGCCCCGCAGCGCAAGAAACAGAAGCGGCACGAGAAGATGCTGACGGAGCTCCAGCCCGGTGACGAAGTGGTGACGGCCGGCGGCCTCTACGGCACCATCACCAGCGTGAAGGACGACCGGTTTGTCGTTCGGATCGGCGAAAACAACGCCAAGGTCGAGGTCGGCAAGGGCTTCATCAGCACCGTCGTGAAGAAAGCCGACGCCGCCTGAGCGCCCGGGTTCGCGCGATAGGTCGCGCCCGACAGAATTTAACAACCAAACCCCCATGTCTGAAGAAAAGCGCACAGAAAAAATTACCAAGACCACGACAACAACTGAGCGGTTAGAAGTCACACAAGAGACGAAAGCCAGTAATCCTCCTCCCCCAAACTTGCCCCCTAAGAGGTTGGTTAATGCGGGGAGTTCGGGCGGTAGAAGTTCTGGTGTAATCCAAGCCAACCTCTGGAAATTGATTCTGTCCGCCGCCATTGTGCTGTGGGCGGTGTTCAACCTCATGCCGCTGAAGGACCAGCCCTTCGGCGATTACGTCAAACAGGAAGCCTCCGCCAAACCCGCCGAGTTCGCCAAACTCATGGGCGAGGTTGATACGCGCATCAAATCGGGCCGGGCTCCGAGCGTCTATGTCGCCTTGAAGCAGATCGGCATCGAGCAGAAGCTCGATCTGTCGCAGTTCTTTCCTGAGATCCGCCTTGAGGAGTCCCTCACGAATGTCGAGAAGCGCAACAGCATCCTCCTCGACGAATTGCTGCGGCGGTCCAAGGGCCGGCTCCAGCTCGGTTTGGACTTGAAAGGCGGTGTCGCCTTCACGCTCGAGGTTGATCCCAATGCCATTACCGCCGATCCCGAGCACACCCGGCAGGAAAAACTTACCAAGGCGGTCGAAATCATCGGCAACCGCATCAACGGCCTCGGCGTCACCGAGCCCCTGATCCGCGCTGTCGGCGACAATCGCATTGAAGTCCAGCTGCCGGGCGTCTCCACCAAGGACAATCCCGAGATCGTCAGCAGCCTGCGTAAGCCGGCGCGCCTCGATTTCAAGATGGTGCACCCGATCATCGCGCCACCGCAGGAGGCGCCCCCGGGTTACGAGCGCATGACGCTGGACCAGGAGGGCCGCACGGCCGGCCAGAGCTTCACCGAGGAACTCTATATCAAGACCCGCCCGGAAATGACGGGCGAGGGCGTTGCCGATGCCTATCCGACCATGGACGAGTTCGGCCGCTTCCGCATCATCCTCAAGTTCACCGACGCCGGCAGCAAACAGTTTGCTGATGTCACCAAGGCCATCGCCGACGAAGGCCAGCGCTCCGGCCGCCTGGGCCGCCTCGCGATCGTGCTCGACGGCAAGCTCTACTCCGCCCCGACCGTCCGCGAACAGATCAACGGAGGCAGCGCGGAGATTTCCGGTTCCTTCACCCAGCGCGAGGCCGTGGATCTTTCCAACGTCCTCAACAACCCCCTCGATATCCCGCTTTCAATCAAGGAGCAATATGAGGTCGGCCCGTCGCTGGCCAGCGACGCGATTGCCAGCGGCAAGCTGGCCTTCATCATCGGCACGTCCCTCACGATTGGTTTCATCCTGTTCTTCTACACCATTGGCGGCGTCGTGGCCGCCTTCTGCATGGCGGTCAACGTCCTCATCGTCCTGGGCGTCATGGCCAGCATCGGGGCGACGCTGACACTGCCCGGCATCGCCGGCATTGTGCTGACCCTGGCGATGTCGGTGGACGCGAACATTCTCATTTTCGAGCGCATGCGCGAAGAGCTGAAGCTTGGCAAATCCTTGAGCAACGCCCTCGAGGCCGGCTTCGAGAAGGCTTGGTCCGCGATTCTCGATGGCAATCTCACGACCCTCATCACGGCCGTCATCATGATCCTCCTCGGCACCGGTGCGGTGAAGGGCTTCGGTGTTACGCTGACGATCGGTATCTTCACGACGATGTTCTCCGCCGTGGTGGTCTCGAAGCTCGTCCTCGAACTCCTGGTGCACCCGGGTATCATCAAGAAAATGCCGATGATGTCGGTGCTGCAGAACACCCGCTACGATTTTCTCAAGCTGGCCAAACCGGCCTTCATCGCCTCCTGGGTCATCATCCTGGTCGGTCTGGGCGCCGTCGCCATCAAGGGCAAGGAAGTCTATGGCATCGATTTCTCGGGCGGTGACACCGTCACCCTCTCCTTCGCCAAGCGCATCGATGTGGGTGCCATTCGCTCCGCTGGCGTCGCCGCCGGTTTCAAGGAGGTCGCTCCGGTCTACCAAAAGCAGCTCGGCTCCGATCTCGAGGTGCTCAAGGTCACGACCGACTTCGACCAGAGCGAGGCGCTCCTGACGAAGCTCCAGCAGGCGTTTCCCGACGCGAAGTTTGCCAATGAGGGCGTCAGCCGCATCGGTCCCTCGGTCGGCGCGGAGATCCAGTGGAACGCCCTCAAGGCGGTCTTTTGGTCCCTGGTGCTCATCCTCCTCTACGTGGCGTTCCGGTTTGAGTTCGGCTACGGCATGGGCGCGGTGGTCTCGACCGTCCACGACGTGCTGATGACCATCGGGCTCTTCGTGCTTTTCGGGCGCGAATTCAACGCCTCGATGGTCGCGGCCATCCTCCTGGTCATGGGTTATTCGATCAATGACACCATCGTCGTGTTCGACCGCATCCGCGAGGAATTGAAGCTCAATCCCACCGGCACGCTGCGCGACATCGTCAACCGCGCGCTCAACCTGACACTTTCCCGCACGATCATTACCGGCGGCACCACGCTGCTGACGGCCATCACGCTCATCCTCGTGACCGGCGGTGACGTGAACGACATCGCCTTCACCCTGCTGATTGGTGTCATCGTGGGCACCTTCTCGTCGCTCTTCATCGCCAGCCCCATCTTCTACTGGTGGCACAAGGGCGACCGGAAGCACGTCGAGGCCCACCACGACATCGCGCCCAAATACGAGTGGGCCGGCTCCTCCCGCGCCTCGGAATAAGGTGGAACGCGTTGACCCCAACGCGTGCAGCCGGCTGAGGTCAGCCGGCTCCACCTAAAACCAATTTCGATGCGCTGGAATTATACGCCGGTCCACGCCGAAAGCGTGGCTGACCTCGCGCGCGCCACGGGCACCACGCCCGTGGTCGCCGAGCTCCTGCTCCGCGCGGGACTGGCGGAGTCCGCCCCCGCCACGCGTTTCCTGCAACCCGCGCTGGCGACGCTGGGCGATCCCTTCCTCCTGACGAACCTGGAGACCGCGGTGGATCGGCTGCGGCGGGCGCTGCGCACGAAGGAACGCGTCGTCGTGCTCGGTGATTACGACGTGGACGGCGTGTGCAGCACGTCGATCCTGGTCAGCCTGCTCCGCCGGCTGGGTCTGACCCCGCACTATGTGGTGCCCCGCCGGGCCGAGGAGGGTTACGGCCTCACGCGTATCTCGATCGAGCGCGCGCTGGAGGCCGGGAAGCCGGACCTGTTTATCGCGCTGGACTGCGGCACGAACTCGCACGAGGAGGTCGCCCATCTGCGGTCCCAGGGCATCGATGTCATCATCGTCGACCACCACCGCTCGACCGAGCCCGCCGCCACTGATGCGGTGCTGATCAACCCGCACGTGTTTCCCACGGCCGGTGACGATGCCTGGCGCTACCTCTGCACGGTGGGGCTCGTTTTCAAGCTGGCGCACGGGCTGCTGAAGAAACTGCGCGCCGAGCACGACCCGGTGGCGCTGTCCATCGTGCTCAAGGACTACCTCGATCTGGTGGCCATGGGCACCGTCGCCGACCTCGTGCCGCTGCAGGGCGAGAATCGCGTCTTTGCCCGTCACGGCCTGCGGGTGCTGGCCGAGACCCGGCGCCCGGGCCTGCTGGCCCTCATGCAGGTCTCCGGCCTCAAGCGCGAACAAGGGCTCGTCCCGAGCGACATCTCCTTCCGGCTGGGCCCCCGCATCAACGCCAGCGGCCGGCTCGCCGACGCGGCGCTGTCCGTGGACCTTTTGCTCAGCGAAGATCGCGTTTACTCCGAGACCACCGCCCGCCGGCTCGACGACCTCAACCGCGAGCGGCAGGACATCGAGCGCGAGATCACGGAGCGCGCCGAGCGCTATGTGGAGGAGCATTACAGCGCCGCGAACGGCCTCGTGCTCTTCGACGAGGCCTGGCATCCCGGCGTGGTCGGTATCGTGGCCGGGCGCATCTCGCGCAAATACAACCGCCCGACGATTGTGCTCGGCAACGAGGGCGATCTGGCCAAAGGCTCCGGTCGCGGCCTGAACGGGTTCAATCTCGTGGAAATCCTGGGCGCCTGCTCGGTCTGCCTCGAAAACTGGGGCGGGCACCCGATGGCGGTCGGCGTCGCGCTGAAGAAACCGCGGCTCGGCGAATTTCGGGCGATGTTTGACGAGGTGATCCGGAAGGGCCGCGATGGTGACGCGATCGAGCCCGGCCTGGAGCTTTCCGGCTGGATCGAGGCGACGCAGCTCAACGAGCAGTTGATGGCCGAACTCGAGCAGATGCAGCCGTTTGGCATGGGCAACCCCGAGCCGGTGTTCGGCGTGCGGGGTGTGCGGCTGCGCAACCGGCCGGATGTGTTCAAGGAACAGCATTTCCGTTTTGCGGGCGAGGACGCCGCCGGCCGGCGCATCAGCGGCGTGGCCTGGAAGCTGGCCGACCGGCTGCCGCCGGTGGGGGCGCCGCTGGAAATGGCCGTGCAGTTGAACTGGAACCACTACAACGGCCGCAAGATCCTGCAAATGGAGTTGCTTGATTGGCGGCTGGCCTAGCGAGTGGAGGCGGGACTATCAGTCCCGCGCGTTGCCGCCGGCGACGACCATGCCTCGCGGGGCTGATAGCCCCGCCTTGCTCCACCAAGGCCTTGCCTTCAGCCCACCGCGATTTTTTAAAACCACGCTTGTCATGGACAGCCCGCTGGGCTTCGTGAGGACTGACGAACAACACTCTCCATGTTTGAAACCCTGCTGAAGTATTTTGAGGGCTCCCCTTTATCGCTGTGGGGCCCGTTTTTCGTGCTGATCCTGTGCGGACTCGGCCTGCCGGTCCCGGAGGATATTGTGCTGGTGACGGCCGGGGCCCTCGGGGTGATTGATGGGCGCAACTGGATCGAGGTGAGCGCGCTGATGTATGCCGGCGTCATGCTGGGTGATTCCACCATCTTTTTCGCGGGGCGTTATTTCGGTGCGCGGCTGCGGAACTCCCGCTGGTTTCAGCGTTATTTCTCCGAAAAAAAGCAGGCCCGGGTGGAGAACCTGTTCGACCGCTACCACTCATGGGTGCTGTTTGTGGGCCGTTTCCTGCCCGGCCTGCGGGCACCGATTTTTTTTACCGCCGGCTCCACGCGGGTGAAATTCTGGAAATTCTTCATGCTCGACGGGCTGGCGGCGCTGATCAGCGTGCCGTTCTTTGTCTGGCTTGGTCACTGGCTGTGGCTGAAATTCCAGGACGACATTGTGCAGCTCGACCGCGTGCTGTCGCAAACGCAGGCCTATACGCTCCTGGGCGGACTGCTCCTGGGGGCGGTGTTGATGCTGACCATCATGATCCAGCTGCGGCGCCGGCGGGCAAAACGAGAGCACCTGGACGGTCCGGACGACGAATAAAATTCTGCTTGAAGTAACCCCGGGAAGTTCGCTTATTCGCCCTTCCTTTGTGCGGGCATAGCTCAACTGGATAGAGCGCCAGACTACGAATCTGGAGGTTTGGGGTTCGACTCC
>JBKJRX010000240.1:0-17198 GCA_046593155.1 Lacunisphaera sp. | reverse complement strand
GGAGGCACACGGAAAAATCGCTGCCGTTGAAATTCTGGACCGCCGCCACGCGCTCGACGATCGCTTCTGATCGTTTCGGCATGCGGCCGGGAAAATTGGGCGCGACCACGAGCACTTCATGGCCGAGTCGCCGGTATTCCTCGGCGAAGGTGCTGACAGAGCGGGCGACCCCGCCGACATGCGGCAGGTAGGTGTTGGTCATCATGCAGATTTTCATGGGAGGCGGGTGAGTTGAAATTCGGTGCGGGCGTCGCCGGGGGCCACTTTGAGCGGAGTGCAACCGGGGACTTGAAACTCGAGGGCGGGCGCGGGGCCGCGCCAGGCGGCATCCAGCACGACCCGGACGCCGGCGGCTTCCGAAATGAAGCGCACGCCGACCGGTCCATGGGGTGTGAGGGTCCGGCCCAACGCCACTTCGCTGGCGGCCAGCCAAGCGGGATTGAGACCGGCGCCGAGGACGAGGCGTTCGCCTTCCTCGCGGACGAAAAGATTGCGGATCAGCATGAGCCACTCGGCTGCGGCCCAGATGTGTTCGCCATCACCCATGCAACCGCCCCCCGTTCGCGGATGGATGGCCTCGGGCCATTGCCCGGTCGGGGAGGCGAGGTCCGCCAGACGGTCGAGGATCGGCCACACCAAGGCCGGCTGGCCGGCGCGCAGCCACACCTGGGCGAGATGAATCGTGAGGTAGGCGTTCAGCCCGGAGTGAATCATCTCCTGCATGAAAACCCCCTGCCGGAAGCAATGCGTCCGCAGGAAATCCGCGGTGGCCAGCATGCGCGGGTCGCCGGCCGGATAAAGCTGGAGGGGATAGTCGGCGACGATCGAACCGATCGCGCCGGAATCCATGCGCCGGTAGGGCGACGCGGGAAGAGCCGCCGGAAAACGCCGGTGCGGGCCGGACGGAATCGAGCGCTCGATGGCCGCCAGGTAGGCGACGGCATCATGACGGCAGGCGTCCGCATAGGCATCCTTCGCGCCGGTCAGCAAAAGGGCGGCACATTGCAGGCCAGCCGCCGCCCAGAAATCGTCCCAATAATAGAAATCGTTCGGCCCGAGATGCTCGGCACTGAATCCGGCGGGCAACAGGCCGGCCTCGGGCCGCACCGGGAAATCCGGCAGCCGTTTCTTCCGCAGCCAGCGCGCACCCTTGGTCACGGCCTTGAGCCAGCTCGCCGGCAGGGTTTCGCCGGACAGGCGTGCAAAGCGGCCATACATCCAGAGCACTTCGCCGTTGCTGTCCCATTCGCCTTCCTGGGAGAGGAAATAGCCATCGCGACGCTGACGGGGAGCAAAGAGCGCCAGGGTCCGTCGCACCCGCTCGAGGCCGCCCAGCGTGAGAAGCGCGTGCATGATGAAAACGGCATCGCGAAACCAGAAGCGCTTGTAGGTGTAGGGACCGGGAAAGACGTCTTCCGGCGAATGCAAGACCACCCCGGCGAGGGCGATGTCGTAAAGCCGTTGCAGCCGCTGGTCAGGCAGGGTGAGTTGCGCCAGCCCTTCCCGGGCCGTGGTCCAACTCGCGGTCAGGGTGAATTCCGGCCGGCGCTTCTGCCGCAGTTCATCGTAGATCGGCGCCAGGATGACGAGGGGCTCGGCGAGAAGATCGTTGCTCGAAAAAAGCGCCGCGGCGGTGGCCATGCCGGCCGGACAGTCCGCGGCGGAGGCGTCCTGTTCCCGACCCAGGCGATGGGACACGTCGCCCTCGGCATAGGTCGAGAAGAAGCTGCGGGCGGGCGGGCGCGCGAAACGCACCTCGTGCCGGCCGTCGATCAGCCAGCCCGCGCCGCCGGCCAGCGGTTCGATGCGGTTGATGAAGCTGATCCCCTCGGGATTGTAAGGACGCAGTGCGACGGCCACGTGACCGGGCGGCAGCCGGAGGCTGCTGAGCCGGATCTGGCACACCGGCGTTCGATCCGGCAGGAGCAATTCCACTTCGCTGACTAGTTCCAGGCCTTCTGCGGAAGCAACGGACCGCACGCGCAGGTTGTCGGCGGGCAGGAGCTGCTGGGCGAACGCGGCGAGCTTGGAAGGGAAAAGCGGCTCACCCTTCTCCGGGATGAACCAGAAATCCAGCGACCAGCCGTCGAACTGCGGTGTGACGAGCCCGCGCGGGTCGATGATCGGATAGAACGGGACATCGGGCTGGCCGACCGCGGTCCAGTTGCGTTGGGTGAGGTTGATGTGGCTGAACGAAAAGGCGCGCGGGATGAAGGAAGGATCATCGGGGTTGAACTGCCGTTCGACCCAGTAGGGCCAGATCCAGTCGAGATTGTGCTGAATCGCCTTGGTGTTCACGAGCCCGCGGGCATGGAACAGCATGCCGGCGCGCAGCAGTTCGATCGGTTCACTGACTTCAGATTTCTGGGAGAATCCGCGCAGCCGGGCCATGAGCATCACCGGATCGAGAAATCCATAGGCCCGCGCCAGGCGCGTCACGAGGAAACGTATCGGCTTTGAATGCAGCTTCATGGCACACACTTATGTCCGTCCGGCGGGGGGTAAGGTGCCTGACTATATTCGTGGTCGCCCGGGAACCTGGGGCGGGGTCAGGATCCCACGTTGCCGGCGTTCGGAACGAATTGTAAATTCGCTTTGGCCGCAGCGGCGGCCTCGTCATCCTCCAAGTCAGCCGCGGCCCGCGGCTCCGCTCAGCAGCAGCAATTGCACTCGTCCCGCAGGTATTGCTCCAGCTCCTCGCGCGACGTGCCAGTCCGTCGCTGGATCTGGCCAAGCATTTCATCCGCCTTGCCCTCGATATAGGCGAGGTCGTTGTCGGTGAGGAGGGCGTATTTCTGTTTCAGTTTGGCCTTCGCAATCGTCCAGTTGGCTTTGAGTGTCGCGGAATTCATACAGTCTACAGCAGGCTTGCGGTTGAATTTTGTCGCGAAGGCGGAACGCCCTCAGCGTCTGGCCACCTTAGCAGGGGCGCGAAAAACCAACCATCCGGGAAGCCGCGTGAGGGAGAATCGGGGAAAGGCCGGTGGGTGCTTGTGATGCCGTGTTGGGGTATTCCCGCGAAGCGGTCAGCGAAGCAGCTTTTCAGCTGTTCGAAAATCGCTCGCAAGGGCGGGAACCAGAATGACGTCCGGAATCTGCCGGCTACCCGCCTTGGGGACCGGGATTTGGTCTGCTGCCTTGATTTCTGCTGAAGAACGACGAGGAAAAGATCACCACCATGTGGAAGTGTGGCTAATCATGCCGGACGTGAAAAACCGGTGGTTTGAACCGGAAGGTGCCCGATGGTGTATGGCCGCGCAACCGGCTATGCTGGCCGCGTCATTTGTCCGTTAATTAACCCTCATTCACAACCTCAATCCCTCATCCCATGCGCGCTGAACCTGCCTTCCAGGAACTTTTTATTGATGAACTTAAGGACCTCTACCACGCCGAGCACCAGCTCTTGAAAGCGTTGCCCAAGATGGCTCAGGCCGCCACCGACAGAGAGTTGAAGGCGGGTTTCACGAAGCACCTCAAGCAAACCCAAGGGCACACGCGGCGGCTGGAGCGCGTCTTCAAGCTGATCGGCGAAAAGCCCGCGACCAAGGTTTGCGAGGCGATGAAGGGCCTCATCAAGGAAGGCCAGGAGCTGATCGCCGAGGACCTGCCGGATACCGTGAAGGACGCCGCGCTCATCGGCGCCGCGCAGAAGGTTGAACATTATGAGATTGCTTCCTACGGCACCCTGCGGACCTACGCGGAACTCATGGAGCGGTCTGACGTCGCCGAACTCCTGCAGGCCACGCTCGACGAAGAGGGCCAGACGGACAAGGACCTCACCAAAATCGCGGAGACGCTGAACGTCGAAGCGATGATGGAGACCGAGGACTAAGCCCCGCTTCCGCCCACGGCCTCGTGCCGGGCGTTGGTCGCAATCGTCCAACCCTGTCATGAAGAAAATCTGGCGCCACCACGGCCTCTCGCTGGCGCTGCTCGGTTTCTTCCTCGTTACCTTGTGCGCCGGCCAGTTCATCACTGGCCGGCGGCAATACAATGAAGCGCGCACCGAGCGCGACCTGCCGCCCGTGGGCGTGGCGGCCTACTGGTTCTCGCCCCACTTTCTCGAGGCCACGGCGGAAAACTGGGAGAGCGAATTCTTCCAGATGCTCGTCTAGGTCACGCTGACGGTTTTCCTGTTCCAGAAAGGCTCGGCGGAATCGAATGACCCGGATCGTCCGCTCACCCCTGAGCCGCCCCTGACCAGGCGGTCGCCGTGGGCGGCGCGGCGCGGCGGCTGGGTGCGGAAGTTATACGAACACTCGCTCTCGCTGGCGCTGGGCGGATTGTTTTTCGTTTCGTTCGTGGTCCACGCCCTCAGCGGGGTCCGGTTGCGGAATGAGGAGGAACTCGCCCAGGGCCAGGCGGCGCAGACGGTGTTCGAATACCTGGCCAGCGCCCGCTTCTGGTTCGAATCCTTCCAGAACTGGCAGAGCGAGTTCCTCGCGATCGGGGCCATGGTCGTTCTGACGATATTCCTGCGGGAAAAGAACTCGCCCGAATCCAAGCCGGTCAACCTGCCCGATGGAGAGCATGCGTGACTCCCGGGCGTGCGGCGGCCGGCAGTGTCGGCGTCCGGATGGAAATGTAGCATATATTCCACGACCTGAAACGGGATTCCCCTGATACCAAACTTTCGCGGCTGGCGTAAGGTAGAGGCCATGACGACTTCAACTGAAATTCTCCACGAACGCCCCGGAACGGACCAATCCCCGGGCACCGGTATTTCCGTGCCCGGCAACCAGGGCGTGAAGGTCATGCGGGCGTGCACCATTCGCAAACCGGCTGCCGAGCTTTATGCCTTTTGGCGCCAGGTGGAAAACCTGTGCATGATCATCAAGCATCCGGTGGAAATCACCGCCCGGAACGGCCGGGAGTCGCACTGGGCGGCCAGCGCCCCTTTTGGCGGGGATCGCGTCGAGTGGGACGCGGTGATCATCAATGACGAGAAGGACCGGCTGATCGCCTGGCGCTCGCTGGAGGGCGCAGAGGTGCCGAACGCCGGCACGGTGCGTTTTGAGCCCGCGCCGGGCGGCCAGGGGACGGAGGTGACCGTGCAGCTGGAATACAATCCACCAGGTGGCCGGCTCGCGGCCCTTTTTGCCAAGCTGACCGGCGAGGAGCCCAAGCAGCAGGTCGCCGCGGCCCTGAGCCGTTTCAAGGCCCTGATGGAGGCCGGGGAAATCCCCACCATCGAGGGCCAGTCCGTCGGTGAACCGCAACGTTCGAAAAAGAGGAAAAAATCATGAAAGCCGTCTGCTGGATGGGGAAAAAACGCATGGAGGTGCAAACGGTCGACGACCCTCGCATCCTGAACCCACGCGATTGCATCGTGAAGGTCACCGCCACCGCGATCTGCGGTTCGGACCTGCACCTTTATGGCGGTTACGTGCCGACGATGGAGAAAGGCGACATCCTCGGGCACGAATTCATGGGCGAAGTGGTCGAGGTGGGGCCCGCGGTCAAAAAATTGAAAGTCGGCGACCGGGTGGTAGTGCCCTTCACCATCTCATGTGGCGGCTGTTTCCACTGCGGGCGGCAGGAGTGGTCGTGCTGCGACAACACCAATCCCAACGGGGCGATCGCCGAGGCGCTGTATGGTGCCACGGGCGCGGGGCTGTTTGGCTTTTCCCACATGATGGGCGGTTATGCCGGCGGCCAGGCCCAGTATGTCCGCGTGCCTTTCGCCGACGTGGGTCCACTCAAGGTGGAAAGCAATCTCCGCGACGAACAGGTGCTCTTTCTCTCCGATATTTTCCCCACCGGTTACATGGCTGCTGAAAACTGCGGCATCGAGCCCGGCCGCAGCACGGTGGCGGTGTGGGGTTGTGGACCGGTCGGACAGTTCGCCATCCGCAGCGCTTTCCTGCTCGGCGCGGCCAAGGTTTTCGCCATCGACCGCGAGCCGGAACGCCTGCGCATGGCGGAGGCGGCCGGGGCGACCACGATCCATTCCGAGGACGACAATGTGCTTGAGCGTCTGCAGCTCATGACGGGCGGCCGCGGCCCGGATGCGGCCATCGACGCCGTCGGCATGGAAGCCCATGGCTCGGCCTACGACGGTGTGAAGCAGAAGTTGAAACTCGAAAGCGACCGTCCCTATGCCCTGCGACAGGCCATGCGCGCGGTGCGAAAGGGCGGGGTGCTTTCAGTGCCAGGCGTCTATGCCGGCCTGATCGACAAGGTGCCCTTCGGCGCCGTGTTCGGCAAAGGCGTGACCGTGAAGATGGGCCAGACCCACATGCACCGGTATCTGCGGCCGTTGCTACGGCTGGTGGAGGAGAAGAAAATCGATCCTTCCTTCGTCGTGACCCACCGCCTGCCCCTCAGCCAGGCCCCGGAGGCCTACGCCAAATTCGCGGACAAGCAGGACGGCTGCATCAAGGTGGTTCTCGATCCCGCGGCGTAAGCAGGAGGCACTCGCGGGATACTCGTGGGTCGGCTCGTATCGTGGGCCTTCGCGTGCTCGTGCCGGCGCGCAGGAGTCAATCCTGTGTTACCGGTGGATGCGCTCGGTGTTACGTCTTCCGTGGGTGTGGTCGGAGCCCGAGGCGCAGGCGATGCGCGAGCGTCATTGCAGTGTCAAAGTAGAGGTAGACATCCCGGCCGGCTGATCTGGACCGGATCAAGTCTTGTCGAGTCGATTGCAGCTCGGGCAAATGTCACCATGTGGCGGTAAAGTTGAGTTTCCTGCGACCACCGGAAACGCCAATGACGGTATGGTAGCTGGTTGTTTAATGTCGTGGAGCTTACTGCAGGAATATTCATTTTTCCCGCAGCCCCTCATAAAGCGCGCGGGCCAACTGCCTCGCTTTCACCTTTTGTTCGGCGGTCATTTCAACTTCGAGATGCGCCAGCATATTTCGGGCGTCTCCATGGCCCTTGGCTTCAGCAATACTGAGCCAGACGTGTGCATGAATAAAATCCATCGGCACGCCGGTGCCTTTCGCATGCATCTGGCCGAGGTAGGCCAGCGTGGCGGCGTTGCCCCGCTCCGCAGCCTTGCGGTAATACTTCATTGCCTCGGCGCTGTCCTTGGGCACGCCTTCACCACTGTCATAGGCCGCGCCGAGACGGAATAGCGCTTTAGGATAACCTTGTTCGGCAGCCTTACGAAACCATTTCACTGCCTCGGTGCTGTCTTTCGTTACTCCCGTGCCATTGGCATACATCAAGCCGAGGTTTTTCTGGGCAGGAGCGTTACCCTGCTCGGCCGCCCTCCGTAACCATTTTGCCGCCTCAATGCTATCCTTTGGCACGCCGGTGCCATTGGCGTATAATATGCCAAGGTCTTTCTGCGCGACCGCGTCGTTCTGCTCCGCCTTGGCCCGAAGTTCGGCGACGCCATCACCCGCCACCGCCGGATGAATCAGGCCGAGTCCAAGGAGAAATGTCAGGAGTCGCTTCATGCTGATAATAGGCCCGGAGGTGCCGCATTGATCAATGGCAAATCCGGTCGCAGCCGCTGTCCGGCACCAGTAAAGATCCCCGGAGCAAGTTTACCCGCCTGGGGCCGGCGCCGAAGGCGACCAGGGCTCCGGGGCATTTGATCGAGGCCGTTGTGCGGTGGTGTGGGCGCACGTCCCGCTGGAGCCGGTCCGCCCTCGGACCGGTCTTCTTAGCCACCGGGGCGAGGGCGCCCCAGCTCCAAATCAATCCAAGCCGGAGCACCTGTCAGCCATAGGCTCGGCGACGGCTGAAGCTCCGGGGTATTAGACCCAATGGGAATAAATCTTCTCGCCTGCTGCAGTTCAATCCGGTCGAGTTTTCATCGCCGGCGACCTTGCGGAAAAATCAGATGCGAATCCCGCTCGATCATCATCCACCCGGTAACTGCCCGCATCCCCGCTCCACGAAAAAGCGCCTATGACAAACCAACGGACCTCGTCGGCTTTCCCATTCTCCCGTTCCTGTTCCCGGCTGGCCGGCCTCCTCCTCTGGTTCTGTGTGTGTGGTGGCGTGACAGCGGGCCAGAGCAGCGACGACTCAGCCGCCATCGCCATGGTGCGGATTCCAAGGGGCGAGTTTTTGATGGGTGATAGCCTTAACGAAGGTTTTCTAAATGAGTTTCCACCGCATAGGGTGGCGGTAAGTGAATTCTACCTTGGGCAGACGGAAATGACCTATTCCCAGTGGCGGGAGGTCTACAACTGGAGCCAACAGGATGGACGTGGTTATGATTTTGGGGCCGGTCAGTGCGGCAGCACTTCGGACTACGGCGCCGTGCCGGCCACACCCGCTAACTCCAACCATCCGGTGACCGGGATATCGTGGTGGGACGTCGTGAAGTGGTGCAATGCCAAGAGTCGCAAAGACGGATTCACGCCATGCTATTACACTGATGCCGGTTTAACCACCGAGCTGATCGCAGGAACACCAGAGGTTCACGTTAAATGGACGGCCAATGGCTATCGCCTGCCGACCGAGGCGGAATGGGAATTCGCCGCGCGGGGCGGTCTGCCCGACAAGAGCCACCCGTGGGGGCAGGGTCTCCACAGCAGCAAGGCGAACTACTACGACAGCGCTGATCCCTTTGGTGGCACGGCTCCGGTGGGCTATTACAACGGGCACCAGGTTCCATCAGGGCAGGACATGAAGAATGGTTACGGCCTGGCCGACATGGCGGGCAACGTTTGGGAATGGTGCTGGGATTGGCTTGGGCCGTATTCCGGGGTCGCGCAAACCAACCCCCATGGTCCGGCTTCCGGGGCGGACCGGGTGATCCGTGGCGGCGCGTGGGATGGCGTCGCTACCGTTTTGCGTTGCGCCTATCGCGACGGCAGCACGCCGGAGCACCGCAGTTTCACCGCGGGCTTTCGTCCCGTCCGCATTGTGCCCTGAAGTTTTCGTGGGCGCCGAGGCGTCACGGCGCCGGCACTAGGCGGACAATGCGGTCGGAGCTGTTGTTCTGGCCATTATTGAGGGCGACATAGAGATAGCCGTCGGGCCCGCACACGACGTCGCGCACGCGCCCGATGCCGCGGAAAAGCACTTCTTGGTGTGTGACGACGTGGGTGGTGGCATCGAGCTCCACCCGGCGCAATTCCTCCTGCGCCAGGGCCGTGACGAATAGATTATTCTTCCACCGGGGAAATCTTTCGCCCGTATAGAAGGCGATCGCACCCACCGCGATGGAGGGTGTCCAGTGGGTCAACGGCGGCTCCATGCCCGCCGGTGCAGTCTGGTCTGTGATGGGGGTCCCGTCGTAGTTCATGCCGTGGGTGGTGACTGGCCAGCCGTAATTCAGGCCCGGCCGCACCCAGTTGAGTTCGTCACCCCCGCGTGGCCCATGCTCGGCCGCGTAAAGGTCACCGGTGACGGGATGCCGCGCCAAGCCCTGCGGGTTGCGGTGCCCGTAGCTCCAGATGGATGGCACGGCGTGCTTGCGTCCTACGAAGGGATTGTCGGCGGGGATACGGCCGTCATCCCAGATGCGATGCACCTTGCCATTGGGCCGGGAGATGTCCTGCGCCATCGGGCCCTGGCCGCGCTCACCAATGGTGAAGTAGAGGTGGCCCTGGCCATCAAACACCAGGCGACAGCCAAAATGATCCGTGCTCCGCTTGATGTAATGCTGGGGGCGGGCTTGGTAAAGCGTCTGCTGGTCGGCGAGCGCACCGTCGCGCAACCGGCCGCGAATGACCTTGGTCATCGCACTGTTGTCCGGTCCAGGATCGCTCAACGAGAGATAAATCCAACCATTGCCCTCCGCCGCGTAATCAGGATGAACCGCAATGCCCAGCAGTCCGCCCTGTCCTTTATTCCACACGCCGGGCAAGTTGGTGATGGCCGGCATTAGCTGGCCGTGATCGACCAGACGCAGGCGGCCGGGTTTCTCCGCCACGAGCATGCGACCATCCGGCAAGAAGGCGATCGACCAGGGTGTTTCCAGCCCACCGACCACCTCCTCAACACGAAACGCATGCTGTTCACTCCGGATGACCTGGTCATGCCGCCATGGTTGCGCGAGTTCCTGGCGCTCGCGCTGCCATTGGGCGCCGACCTCGCGGAGGTAGATCACGAGGGCGCGGATATCAGGGTCGGAAAACACTCCGCTCCAGGCCTGCATGCCCACGCCGGGACGGCCGTCCCGGATGCTGCGAGCGATGCTCTCATCATCCCCGCCGTAGCTCCACTGGTCGTCCACGAGACTTGGCGCCTGGCCGCCGCGCAGACCCAGACCGTGGCAGTTCGCGCATATTTCGGCAGCAGCTTTTACCATGTCCGGACGGGCGGGCCGCGATTGCGCGACGACCGCCGGGACCGGTTCTTGAGCTAGCAATGGCATCGCCGCGTGCTGGACGGCCAGTAACGCAGTGAAGGCGGTAAGGTGTTGAAGTCTCATCTCGCGGTCCGATCTTTTCGGCTCGCCAGCATGGACTCGACTCCGGTCACATTTATTGCGGCGGGCTTTTCCATCCATCCATGCAGTCCCGCATGCGATCCGCCCCCAACGAGGGCGACGCTTAAACGCTGATCAAAGTCGCGTTGGTCGCTCATGCTACGATGATGCAACATGGTTGAATAGTAGGTGACTCAAAATATCTAGAAGGGCGGGTGACGCCGCGAGGGAGGATCGAAATTCGCGGGCATAAAAGCTTGCCACCACATAATTGAGGGCAAATTCTGCTGTAAAGCAAACGTTTGCCTTGTTCAGCTCAACAGCCTGGAGAAGCAAAATACCCGGGGAAGTCGGCGGCATAACAATAATCGCACCAACCTCAGCGGATAGGGGATTTATCAATACTAAACCTGCCCGGCTCCGGCCGATGTTCCCCGGCTCCAACGATGACCACGCCCGCGTAATATCTGTTTATGAACCCCATCACCCCGGAATATACTCGTCGTGAATTCCTTTCGACTGCCGCCGCCACGGCGGCGATCACGCTGTTGCCCGCGGCCGCCCGGGCCGCGACCGTCCCGCCGAAACCCGATAAAATGATCGGCATCCAGGTCGGAGCTGTGTCTTTCCTGGACGAGGGGACCGATCGGGTGCTCGACACCCTTCAGGAACGCGGCCAGGTGAACACCCTCTTCCTGGCCGCCTTCACTTACGGACGGGGCATTGCCGGGCGGCAGGTCGAGGGGCAGTCGCTGCCTGATCACGGGCGGCAGGAATACGACCGCGATTTTCACGGCGGAAATTATGCCACGCCGCACCCGAAGTATTACGCCCGCACTGCCCTGAAGCAGACCAAGGCGCCTGATCATGGCGACTACGACCTGCTCGCGGACGTATTGCCCAAAGCGCATCGACGCGGCCTCAAGGTCTACGCCTGGTATGAGGACCATTTTCGCGGCGATATCCCCGGCAGCGAAGATATGATTGAAGTCGACTGGCAGGGTCGGCGCGTCCGCCCCACCTATCCGCGGGCGACTCCCCTTTGTCCGCTCCATCCGGACTACCGCGAGTTTATCGCAGGCTTAACGAAGGATTACTGCGAGAACTACGAATTGGACGGCGTGATGTGGGGTTCGGAGCGGCAGGGACCCCTGCACAACGCCTTTTCTGCGAAATCCGACGGGACTGGCGATGCCTCGCGGGTCAGCTGCTTTTGTGAGCATCATCAAAAAGCAGCCCGGGAACGGGGTATCAACGTCGCCCGGGCCAAGGAGGGGTTTGGCAAACTGGACCAATTTGTTCGGGCGGCCCGGGCGCGCCAGCGACCGAATGACGGCTATTTCGTCGAATTCTGGCGGCTGTTGCTCGAATATCCGGAGTTGCTGGCTTGGGAAAAGCTCTGGACGGATGGCAAGCATGCGATCTATTCAGACGTATTCCGTGCGGCCAAGGAGAGCCGTCCCGCCGTGCAGGTTGGCTTTCATATCTGGCACCTGAATTCATTCAGTCCATTTTTTCGCGCCGAGCAGAACTACGCGGAATTCGCCAAAATCGCGGACTACCTGAAAATCGTCGTTTATAACAACTGCGGCGGCCCCCGCTACGCCGGCTACCTAGACAACGTTGCCTCGACGCTCTTTCGAGACGTGCCCCCTGATGACTTGTTGCGGCTGTATAACTCGTGGCTTGGTTTCGGGGCCGAGGCGCCACTCGATAAATTGCCGACCGCGGGTCTTTCGGCCGATTACGTTTATAGGGAGAGCAAGCGCGCGATCGCCGGCGTGGCCGGAACCAGTTGCAAAATCTACCCGGGCCTCGACATCGATATCCCGACGGAGAAGGGTGAGAAACGGACCTCGCCCGAGGATGTCTATGCCTCGACAACGGCCGCACTCCAAAGCGGGGCCGCGGGTGTGATTTTCTCGCGCAAATATTCCGAGATGAATTTGGCCAATCTCGCGGCTGGCGGCAAGGCGGTGAAGGACTTCGTTCTCAAAACCTGACTTCGTTTCCAGCCCTGGGACCCTCATGAATGCAAAGTTTGCTGCACTGATTGGGTCTACGTTGATCGCGGGGCTCGCCCTGCCGCCGGCCGGCGCCCAGACCTCCACGTCAGCGATCCACCTCGCTGGGGGTGAACGTCTCTTTCAGGTTCACTGTGCTTCCTGCCATGGCAATCGCGGCGAGGGTGATCGCGGACCCTCACTGGCTGAGCCGCGGCTCATTCGCGCGCCCACCGACGGGGCTTTGCATAAGATCATCGCCAATGGAATCCCGGGCACGGAAATGCCCCGCTTCACCCTGGCGCCTGAAGAATCCGCCAGTATCGTCGCCTGGGTGCGACAACTCGGTCGACTGCCGGTCGAGCAGGTTCCCGGTGACCCGGCCCGCGGTGAGCGGCTGTATGCAACCAAAGGGGCCTGCGCCGCCTGCCACTTCCTTCGAGGCGAGGGCGGCGCGTTCGGTCCCGACCTGACCGCAATCGGCCGGCGACGGGGTGCGGCCTACCTGCGAGCTGCTCTTCTTGAACCGCAGGCCCACGTGCCCCAAATTATCAGTGCGCATCCTTATAACTCCCGCCAGGTCGGAAATTTTCTGTTCGTGCGGGTAGTCTCCAAGACTGGAGAGACGATCGCGGGAGAGCGTATCAACGAGGATACGTTCTCCATCCAGTTGCGGGATATGACCGGCCGGATCCACTCATTCTTTAAATCCGAGTTGTCCGCGCTCCATAAGGACTGGGGTTGGTCGCCCATGCCTGCTTACGGAGCGGTGTTGTCGAAGGACGAGGTGGTGGATGTGGTGGCTTTTCTGACCTCCCTAAAAGGTGAACCATGAAACGATTGATCATACTGCTCCTTTTATTGGCGCCCGGTGCGGTGGACCTGCCGGCCCAGGTGACCTTCGAGCGCATCCGCCAGGCAGATGCCGAACCCGGCAACTGGCTCAGCTACTCCGGCAACTATCACGCCCACCGTCACTCGCTGCTCACGCAGATTACCCCCGCCAATGTCGCTGGTCTCAAGCCAGTCTGGGTCTACCAGTGCCAGGAGGGGGGCACGATTGAAACCTCTCCAATCGTGGTGGACGGAATCATCTACATCACGGAGAAGCCCCACATCGTCACCGCGATTGACGGGCGCACCGGGCGATCATTGTGGAGTTACCGCCGCACTCCCGCGACCGACGTCCCCAATTGTTGCGGTGACGTCAATCGTGGGGTCGCGGTTCTCAACGATACCTTGTATTGGGGAACGCTGGACGCCCACCTCGTCGCCATCGATATCAAAACCGGCCGGCTCCGCTGGGACGTCGTGGTTGCCGATTACAAGACGGGACACTCCATCACGGTCGCGCCTCTCGCCGTAAAGGATAAGATCATCATCGGCATCTCCGGCGGTGAGTTCGGTATCCGGGGTTTCCTGGACGCTTACAATGCGCAGACCGGTGAGCGCGCATGGCGCTTCTGGACCGTCCCCGGGCCAGGGGAACCTGGCAATCAGTCGTGGGCTGGGGACAGTTGGAAGACGGGCGGCGCGCCCACTTGGGTCACTGGTAGCTACGATTCTGAATTGAACCTTATTTATTGGGGCACTGGCAACCCGTCCCCCGACTTTGATGGTGACGATCGCGCCGGTGATAACCTCTATTCGGACTCACTCCTTGCGCTCGATGCTGACACGGGGACCCTCCGCTGGCATTTTCAATATACGCCCCACGATGTGCACGACTGGGACTCGAATCAGGTGCCGGTATTGGTCGATGCCATGCTGAAGGGCCGGCCAAGGAAACTTGTCGTGCAGGCCAACCGGAATGGATTCTACTACGTCCTTGACCGGGTGACCGGCGAATTTATCAGCGGCGTGCCTTTTGTCCGGCAGACGTGGGCGGAGGGGCTGGACCCGGCCGGCCGACCGATCTTGAGGCCCAACCAAGCTCCGACGAAGGAAGGCACGCTCGTTTATCCGGGCGTTATCGGGGGTGTAAACTGGGCCAGCCCGGCCTACAACCCCCAGACACGGCTATTCTACGTGCAGGCGCAAGATGACTATGCCCATGTTTACTACAAACAGGAGCAGCAATACGAGCCGGGGACTGTCTTCAAGGCGGGCAGCACGCGGGGGCAGGCCGGCGTGGAGCACTACGGTATTGTGAAGGCAATGGAGGTGGAAACCGGCAAGATCCGATGGGAGTTCAAACTCGTCGCGCCGGCTTCTGGCGGGGTGCTTTCAACTGCCGGCGGACTCGTCTTCAGCGGCAACCGGGAGGGCAATTTTTTTGCTCTGGATGCGGTCTCGGGAAAACCGCTTTGGCACTTCCAGACAGGTGGCATTATTCAAGCGAACCCGGTTAGCTTCCTGGTCGACGGTAGACAACACGTGGCCATCGCAGCAGGCGGCTCGATCTTTGTCTTTGCCAATTAATCCATCGCACGGAGCGGGCAGGACAACAGGAAAGGCACCAGCAAGGACAGGGGCCAGGCGGCTCGTGATCGGCCGGTGATGTATTCGCCCGTCTCGTGGCGATCAGCTGCATGACGAAATCGCAAACTACCTTGGATCTCATCGGACGAAAGCGTAGCACAACACCGTGCACAAAATTCCGGCGTTTCAAGTCCGGTGGTGTCACTTGCTGACATCTTGGCGAAACTTGAGTTATTGGCTCAAGCTACTGGCACTGATGGAGTAGGGCACGCCATGGCGCTCTCTGACACTCCATGCCAAATAAGTAATTTGGCTGCCCGGGTAGGGATCGAACCTACGACCAAGTGATTAACAGTCACCTGCTCTACCACTGAGCTACCGGGCAGTGGCAAAAGAGGGGTCAAAAAGAGGCGGCCCCTCTGGCTTGTCAATCCCTCTATCGTGTAAAAACCGGGAAAGTTAAGGGCCCGCAAAAGTTTTGATTGCATCGCTCCCGCGCGGCCGGTCAACTCGACACCCTTTTCCATTACGCCTGCCTCCAATTCCGGAGTCACAGGGGGAACGAAACCATGAAGAAATACCAACTTACTGTCACGTCGCGCGAAGGCACCGGCCGCAGCGCCTCCCGCCGCCTCCGCAAGGCCGAGAAGATCCCCGCGATTCTCTACGGCAAGCATACGAAACCCGAGAATCTGGCCGTCAACGGTCCGGAATTCGTCAAGCTCCGCAAGGAAATCGGCGGCAAGGCCGCCCTGATCGAACTGAAGCGCGAAGCCGGCGCCACCGCGCTCTCCTTCCTCCAGGAAATCCAACGCGACCCGATCACCGACAAATATCTTCACCTCGACCTTCAGGAAGTGAAGGAAAACGAGAAGATGATCATCAATGTCGCCATCCACATCGTGGGCGAGGCCTACGGCGTGAAGACCGAGGGCGGCATCCTCGAGACCGCCGCGCACCGCCTGCGCATCCGCTGCCTGCCCAAAGATCTGCCCGACTTCATCGAGGTCAACGTTTCCGAACTCAAGGTCGGCGAGACCATCCACGTCAGTGAACTGAAGCCCATCGCGGGCGTCGAGTTCATGGACGACAAGAACCAGACCGTCGTCCTCTGCGTCGAGCCGCCGGCCGAGGAAATTGTCGCGACACCCGCCGCCGATGCTGCGGCCGCGCCCGCCGCGGGCGCCGCGGGCGCTCCGGCCGCCGATGGTGCCGCTGCGCCGGCTGCTGGCGCGAAGCCCGCCGATGGCAAAGCCGCCGCCCCCGCCAAGGGCGATGCGAAGGCCGCCGCCCCGGCCGCGGGTGCCAAACCCGCCGCTCCCGCCAAGAAGTAATTTCAGTTCCCGGGCCGCCCGTTCGCGGTCGGCCCGTTTTGCACGCTGTTCTTTGAGTCATGTCCGTCACGCTGATCGCTGGACTGGGCAACCCCGGGCGCGAATACGCCGGCACCCGCCACAACCTCGGTTTCACCGTCGTTGAGGCGCTCGCCGTCGCTGAAGGTCTCAAGTGGAAATCAGAATCCCGCTTCGAGGCCTCGACCGCCCGCTGGGATGTCCGCCCCGGTGTCACGCGACTGCTCGTCAAGCCGGCGACCTTCATGAACGACAGCGGCCGCGCTCTGCGCGGTTTGCTGGATTTCCACAAGGCCGCCGTCAGCGACCTCATCGTGGCCTACGACGATCTCACGATCGACACGGGCCAGGTGAAGGTGTCCGTCCGCGGCAGCGCTGGCGGCCACAATGGCGTCGCCAGCCTGCTCGAGCACCTCGGCAGCGGCTTTGTCCGCTACCGGCTGGGCATCAACGAACCCCGGCCCGCCGGGATGGACCTCAAGGACTTCGTGCTCGGGAAATTTTCTACAGAACAAACCAAACTAATTGATCAAAAACTAACCTCCTTTGTGGACGGCCTCCGCCTGCTCATCAACCGCGGGCCTGCCGAAGCCATGAACCTCCTCAATCGCCGAGACCACCATGATCCAGAAAAACCGTAACTACAAAGCCTCCTTCATCCTCGATAACCGCGGCAAGGAAGATTCCGTCGATCAACTCATCGAGGGCGTGAAGAAAGAAATCGCCGCCGTGCAGGGCGAAGTCACCGCCGTCGAAAACATCGGCCGCCGCGACTTTGCCCGCAAGACCGACGACCAGTTCCCCTCCGGTGTCTACATCCAGGTGAACTTCTCGGCCCCGGCCGCCGCCCCTGCCCAGCTTCACGAGCGCCTGCGGCTCAACAACAGCGTCTATCGCGCGCTCGTCGAGAACGCCTAAGCCGCGTCCTCGCGCCGCCTCCCTCCCATGGCCAATCTCAACAAAGTCATGCTCATCGGCAACCTGACGCGCGATCCGGAACTCCGGGTCACGCCGAAGGGCACCGCCATCTGCCAGTTCAGCCTGGCCGTGAACCGCAAGTTCAAGGACGAGAGCGGCGGCGAG
>JBKJRX010000219.1:0-10790 GCA_046593155.1 Lacunisphaera sp. | reverse complement strand
AATATGGACGCTGAGGGACTCGAACCCCCGACACCCTCGGTGTAAGCGAGGTGCTCTAACCAACTGAGCTAAGCGTCCGGAAGACGGCCACTAAAGCCGCGAAGCTCGCGGGCTCGCAAGGAGAAATCCTGATTGTTGTAAGTCGGGGTTTATCCCCGACATGTTGGGCATAAAGCCCAACCTACAGCCGCGGTCCGGCGGCGAGCGCCGACCCTACAAAGAGATTCAAGCCTTCAGCGGCAGACCCAGCTCGATCATCTTTTCCGCCGTCTGGATGGCGTTGAGCGCGGCGCCCTTCCAGAGGTTGTCGCCGCTGACCCAAAGGGCCAGGCCGTTGTCGAGCGCGGTGTCGAGGCGGATGCGACCGACGCCGCATTTCTCCTTCCGGCTGTAGGCCAGCGGCGTGGGATAGGCATTTTTCGCCGGTTCATCCATGAGTTCAGCACCGGGAAAGGCGGCGATGGCCTGCCGGGCCGCCTCGACCGAAACCGGCCGCGCGAACTCGGCGTTGATCGCCACCGAGTGGGCGCGCACCACCGGCACGCGGATACAAGTGGCCGAAATCTTCAGGTCGGGCATTTCAAGAATTTTGCGGCTCTCGCTTCGCATCTTCGTCTCCTCACCGGTGTAGCCGTCGGCGCCGAACGAGTCGATGTGCGGGATCAGGTTCTGGAAAATCTGGTGCGGGTAGACCTCGCGTGGCAACGGCTGCTTCGCGACGTAGGCCTGCACCTGCGACTCGAGTTCCACGATCGCGTCGGCGCCAGTGCCGGACACCGATTGGTAGGTCGAGAAAACGACGCGCTTCAGGCCGAACGCCCGGTGCAGCGGATACAACGCCATCAAAGCGACCGCCGTCGAGCAATTCGGACTCGCGATGATGCCCTGGTGCGAACGCAGGGCGTGGGCGTTGATCTCGGGCACGACCAGCGGCACGTTGGGGTCCATGCGAAAGGCCGAGCTCTTGTCGATGACGAGGCAGCCACGCTTCACGGCCTCGGGGGCCAGTGCCTTGGTGACGGAGCCGCCCGCGGCGAAGAACGCCACATTGAGCCCGGCGAACGCCTCGGGCGTCGCCTCCTGAACCGTAAGTTTTTTTCCGCCGAAATCGATGTGCTTGCCCGCGGAACGTGCCGAAGCCAGCGGCCTCAGTTCCGCGAGCGGAAAGGCGTGCGCTTGCAACAGGGCAATCAGTTCTTGACCGACTGCTCCCGTGGCCCCGACGATGCCGACCCGATAGAAATTATTGCTCACAGTGAATGAAATGGTGGAACAGGTGAAAGAAAGGTGCGCGACGCTGGGAATCAAGCCCACACCGCGTGTCATAGTCATTTCCATCGCGCAGCAGCTCCTGATGTTTTTCCAAGACTGTGCTTTGCAGAAGAGCCATGTCATCTCCACCTCGCTCCGGCCGCCCTCGAATGTGAAGGACTCCCTCGGCACCCCGCGCGGCCTGCACCAGATCGCCGAAAAACACGGGGTCGGCACCCCGCCGGGGATCGTGTTCAAGGCCCGCGCCAGCACCGGCAAGCATTTCAACGAATTCGATCCCGCCGAGCAGGCCAAAAACCTCATCACCACCCGGATAGTCTGGCTCCGGGGCCTCGAACCGGGCGTGAACGCCGGCCGCAACGCCGCGGGGGAGAATGTCGATACCTACGAGCGATACGTTTATCTTCACGGGACCAACCACGAGGAGCGGCTCGGCACGCCCTTCAGCGGCGGATGCATCGAGATGAACAACCTCGAGATCATCGCACTCTTCGACGAGGTGCGCGTCGGCGACCTCGTGTGGATTGTGGATTGAGGTAGGCGGTTTTCGTGGGCCAGCGAGCTTGCTCGCGCCCGAATGCGCCCGCAAGCGGGCCGCCTACCTCTCCCGCCCTACCCATTCCTCCCAAACAGCAGTCGCAGCGAATTGAGGCATACGATCAGCGTGCTGCCTTCGTGGGCCGCGACACCGATGGCCAGCGGCACCGCGCCAACCGCCGTGGCGATGACCATTACGATCACCACCCCCAGCGAGATCGTCAGGTTCTGCCGGATGACCGCCTTGGCGCGGCGGCTGAGCCGGTGGGCGGCGAGAAAGTTTTCGATCCGATCGTGCATCAGGATCACTTCGGCCTGTTCCAATGCCGCGTCGCTGCCGCGAGCGCCCATCGCGACGCTCACATCGGCCGCGGCTAGGCACGGCGCATCGTTCACGCCATCACCCACCATCGCGACCATGCGGCCCGGCGACGACTGCCGCAGTTCCTGGATCGCCGCGACCTTCTGCTCCGGCGTCAGATGCGCCCGCACCTCGCTGACGCCCAGTTCGCGCGCCACGGCCTCGGCGGCCTGGCGCCGGTCACCGGTCAGCATGACGGTGCGGATGCCCCGCCGCGCAAGCTCCGCCAGCACGGCCTTTGACTCAGACCGGATCTGGTCGCGCAGCAGGACGCGGCCGAGAAAATCCCGTCCGACCACCCACACTTCGGAAAGGTCGGCCGAGGCCGGCGGCAGCTTTTCAGCCCACTGGGCGAGCGGCCCGGCCTCCAGCAGTTCGCGCCGCCCAAGCAGTGCCTGCCCGCCGCCGTAGTTGCCGCGCACGCCCTGCCCCACGATGTTCTGAAAATCCGCCAGCTCGATCAGGCGCACGCCGCGCACCCGGGCATCGCGCACGATGGCCCGGGCGAGCGGATGCTCGGACTTGGACTCCAGCGCGTAGGCCAGTTCCTGGACCTCGGTCTCGCGCCCGGCCGGGAAGCTTTCGTAACCCACCACCGCCAGCTCGCCGGTCGTCAGCGTGCCGGTCTTGTCGAGCGCGACAACATTGACGTCCGCCAGCTTCTCGATGGCCGCGCCACCGCGGAACAACACGCCGTGCCGCGCGCCCCACGCGATCGCGGCAAGAATTGCGGAGGGAATCGAGAGCACGAGCGCGCAAGGGCTGGCCACGACCATGAGCGTCATCGCGCGGTAGAATGCCGAGCGCACCTCGGGGGTGTTGGTGAACGCCGGCAGGTGAAAGCCCAGCCACCACACCAGGAACATGGCAAAGGACCCGCCGATGACCGCGTAGGTGTAGCCGGTGCCGAATTTGTCGGTGAAGCGTTCGCTCGGCGCCTTGAGTTTCTGCGCCGTCTGGATCAGGCGGATGATTTTTTGCAGCGTGCTCTCCGAAGGCAGCCGGGCCACCTCGAACTCGAGCGAGCCCCACAGGTTGAGCGTGCCGCTGAACACGGGATCGCCCGGTCTCTTCTCCACGGGAACGGCCTCACCCGTCAGATTGGACTCATCGCTGGCGCTCTGGCCGCTCAACACCGTGCCATCGGCCGGAAACGCCCCGCCGGGGCGCACGCGGACGTGCTGCTTGAGTTGAAGCTCCTCGACCGCCACCTCGTGCTCGGTCCCGTCCGGTGCAACGACCGTGGCGCGTTTCGGCGTGCTTTTCAGGAGTGCGCTGACCTCGCGCTGCGTCCGGTCGAGGGCAAACTCCTCCATCGCCCCCGAGGCGGAGAACAGGAACAGCAGCAGCACGGCCTCGCCCCAGGCGTCGATGAACAACGCCCCGACTGCGACGGCGAGCATCAGAAAATGGATGTCGATCTCGCGCTTCTTCAGATTTTCCCATGAGTCGATAGCCGCATCCCAGCCGCCGGCGACCAGGCCGATGAGGAAGCAGCCTTTCACGAGCCAGGGCAGACCGGGAGCGAATTGCTGGGCCAGCAGGCCGGCCAGGCCGGCGATACCGCACACCGTCGCAAGTGTGGCCAGCAGACGCCATTCCTGGTCCTCGGGGGTGGGTTCCGCCTTGATCTCCGGCCATTCCATCTCACGCCACAACCAGAGATTTTCCGCGGTCTGTCCCATGTTCCGGCCGATGACCACGGCGTCGCCGTCCCGCTTCAACGTGAAACCGGCCGCCGCGAGCCGGGCCGGCTGGTTGGCAAAGCGGGCCTCCACGGCGGTGATGGTCGCCGCGAGCCGGGCCTCAAGATCGGCCAGATCAACCCGGCCGAGGGTTGCCACCGACACCCGCTGCGCGGCCGGGTCGAGGCGCACGGCACCCACGCCGGGCTGCTCGCAAAGAAAACGCACCAAGTCCTCGGTCCAGTTGCCTTCGGGATTGGTGGGCACGGCCATGGCGTCGAAGGTGGCCGCGCGGAGGTTGACCGCAAATATCATTTGCGCCACGGCTGCTTGGTCCACTCATTGGGCCGCGATGATTGGTCTCAACGACGACGCGAGCCCGGCGACCGCGAGCGGCCCCAAGCCGACCCGCGTGCGGGAGCTGGCACTCGAGATTTTCTCCGAGACCGGCGCGCTGTGCGATGCCCTCCAGCTGGAACACCGCCCCGAGCAGGCCCAGATGGCTTCAGGCGTGGCCGCTGCCCTCCACGAGGACCAGCCGCTGTTGTTCGAAGCCGGCACGGGCGTCGGCAAGTCCCTCGCCTACCTGATCCCAGGCATCATCCATGCCATCGACCAAAGCCGGCAGCTCATCGTTTCCACCCATACCATCTCCCTGCAGGAACAAATTGAACAGCAGGACCTGCCGATCTGCCGGCGGGTGTTCAAGAGTTCACCCGCCCTCGCCCGCTACGCTGACTTCCGGGCGACCGTGCTGGTCGGCAAGTCCAACTACCTCTGCCCGACCCGGCTCGGCCACGCCCTCGCCGACCGCGCGAGTCTGTTCGCCGACGCCGATTATGAGGAACTCCAACGCATCGCCGCCTGGGCCGACACCACCGTCACCGGCCTGCGTCATGAATTGAAGCCGCCGCCGCGCCCCGAGGTGTGGGACGCCGTCAACGCCGATTCCTCCGCCTGCTCCCGCAAACACTGCGACGGGGACAAATGCCACTACCAGCGCGCCCGCGCCCGGCTGCGCTCGGCGCACGTCATCATCGTCAACCACGCCCTGCTTTTCGCGCTCATCAACTCCGGCGGCGCGCAGGCCCAGGGCGCATCCGCTGACACGCGCGGCGTGCTGTTTCCGGACGACTTCCTCGTGCTCGACGAGGCCCACACGGTGCCCGAGGTGGCCACCGACAACTTCGGGCTCTCGCTCAGCAGCTACGGCCTGGACCGGGCGCTTAAATACCTTTTCAACCCCCGCACCAAACGCGGCCTGTTCAAGAAACACGGCGGCGCCGCGGCCCAGCAGCTGGTGCTCGACGCGCTGGAGGCTTCGCAGCAGTTCTTTGGGTTTCTGGCCGGGCGTCTGCTCGACAAGCGTCCGATCGTGCGCGTGCGCGAAATCGGCGTAGCCGAGCCGATGCTCGACGGCCCGCTCGGTGCGCTGCACCGCCTGCTGGGCAAGCTCGCCGACAAATTGGAAGACGGCCGCGAGCACGACGAGTTGCTCGAACAACAGCAGCGCCTCAAGGGACTGCAGGCCGGTCTCACCGAATGGCTCACGCTCGGCGACAAGGGCCACGTCTACTGGGCGGAGCGCGGCGGGCGCAAACAGACCATCGTCACACTGCGCAGTGCGCCCATTGATGTGGCGCCCGAGTTGCGCAAACATCTCTTCGGCTGCCACACCAGCGTGGTCTGCACCAGCGCCACGCTCGCCATGGGTGGCGCCATCGAGCCCTTTGCCGCGCGGATCGGCGCGGACGAAGCCGAGGCCGTGGCCGTGAAATCACCCTTTGATTTTGAGCGGAACATGCGGGTGTATGTCGCTGCCGACGTCCCCCTGCCCTCGCCGAAGGAGGCGAAGCTCGCGATCGAGACCCTCACCGACTACATCCGCTTCTGCACCGAAAAGGTGCGCGGCGGCTCGCTCGTGTTGTTCACCAGCTATACCGACATGCGCGCCGTGGCGGCGGAACTCGAGCCCGGCTGGCGTGCGGCCGGCCGGCCTTTCCTGATGCAAGGAGCCGACCTCTCCCGCACGGAGCTCGCCCACCAGATGCGGACCCTCGGCAACGCCGTGCTGTTCGGCACCGACAGCTTCTGGACGGGGGTGGACGTGCCCGGCGCGGCGCTTTCGCAAGTCATCATCACGCGCCTGCCCTTCGATCCGCCCACCCATCCCATCACCGAGGCCAAGTGCGAACACATTCGCGATGCCGGCGGCAACCCCTTCAACGAGCTCACCCTGCCCGACGCGCTCATCAAGTTCCGGCAGGGTGTCGGCCGGCTGATCCGCAACAAAACCGATCGCGGGACCGTGACCATCCTCGATTCGCGCGTCCTGGCCAAAGCCTATGGACGCGAATTCCTAGGCTCCTTGCCCACGGAGGCTTACGAGCGCATGGACCGCACCGACCGGGAACTTGTTTTTAGACCTTTCCCTTGAACCATTAGACCCACTAGGCTTTTAGAAGTAATGAAGTTGCGCTCCTTTGCCCATACCGACGTCGGCCGCGTCCGCCCTGAAAACGAGGACAGTTTTCTGTGCAATGATACGCACGGTCTTTACGCGGTGGCCGATGGGATCGGCGGGCTTCCTTCCGGTGGCCAAGCCAGCCAGCTGACCGTGGCGACGCTCGAGAAGATTTTTACAAGCCACGCGGCCGGCCATAAGCTCAACTACCCGCGCATAATCTCCGAGGTGAACGACCAGGTTTTCCGTCTGGGTCGGGTGCTCAGTCCGCAGTTCGGCATCGGTTCGACCCTGAGTTTCGCCCATATCACCGGCGTCAAAATGCACATCGGTCACGTCGGCGATTCCTGCGCCCTGCGCCTGCGCTCCAAGAGCCTCGAGCAGCTCACCACCGACCACACCATTGAGAACGAGATGAAGGAGCGGGCCGCCCGGGGTGAACCCATCGGCATGTTGATGGAGAATCGTAACGCCCTCACCCGCTGCATCGGCCAGCCCCCACCGATCGAGGCCGAATGCACCGAGCACACCATCCTCCCCAAGGACCGTTACCTGCTCAGCAGCGATGGCATCACCCGCTTTGTGGACATCAAGGTGATCGGCGAGATCCTCGCCACCGCCACCGAACCTGAGGCGGCCGCCCGGCTGCTCATCGACCGCGCCAACGAGAGTGGCGGCTTGGACAATTCCACGGCCGTGGTCATGTTCATCGACTGAGTGGGCGCGGATTGATGTAGGAGCCTGTTTACAGGCGATCTGCCCCAATCGCTTGCAAGCAAGCTCCTACAAATGAACACCCGTTCGCAGCAATTTGCCGCCTTGGTCACCCAGCAGCCGGCCAACGAGCTTTTCCGTTTCAGCCTGGCCCAGGCTCTGCTGGCGGAGAACCGGTCCGCCGAGGCGGTCGAACACCTGCTATTCTGCGCGAACAAGAAAAACGAGTGGATGATGCCCCGCATCCTGCTCGGCAAGACCCTGGTCGGTCTCGGCCGGCGCGCTGAGGCCAAACCCTGGTTGGAACAGGCACTGCAGCTGGCCGTCGCGCAAAGCCACGAGGATCCGGAGCGGGAACTGCGGGCATCATTGGCCGACCTTGGGTAGGGCGCGGACTCCGTTCCGCGCTGATCCGGAAGAAGCCGTTGCCCTCAACGGCCCGGGCGCTTGGGGGCAAGCGCCCCTACCCGCCCCATAGCGGCGACGGATATTTTCCCGCGGCGATGAGCGCGCCGATCGCCGCCTGTGACGCCGCGAGATCCTCGCGGTAGGTGATTCCGAACCAGGCATCACTGCTCCTGAGCAATGCCACCCGTGCCTCGCCACGCTCATTCAGCGTGCTGAGCGCCGTGGGCAGGTAGAATTCCGCCTTTGGGTCACCGGCATTCTTCGCCTGAAAATCCGCAAATAGTTTCTCCAGTTGGGGGAAGACCCGCGGCGTGAAGCCCCAGAAATTCATTGAGACGACCTCGTCGCCCGTCAGCGATCTGACCGCGCCGCCCGCATCAGTATAACGCGCCCCGTCCGTGGCCTTTTCGATCTTCGTGATCTCCGTGATGTTCAGCAACCGCCCGGCCAGGTCCGTGGCGCACAAACCGCGGCTGACCGTGCCGAATTCAGAAAGGGTCTGCTTCAAGGGATAGCCGACCATCGCGTAGTCCGGCGACGCGGCGAAATGCGCCGCCAGTGTCCGGTAGCCTGAGGCGCCGTAGAAATCATCGGCATTGATGACGGCAAACGGCCGGTTCACGACGTCTCGCGCCGCTAAAACAGCATGCCCAGTTCCCCACGGTTTGGTTCGAGGTGGAACCCGGTCTTCAGCCGTCGCCAGGCCTTTGGCGGACAAGCCGGACGGGTTTGTTTGGGTTTCTTGGAAAACATATGTCACATCCATCCGCGACTCGAGTCGCCGGCCGATGGTCGCCCGGAAATCCGCCTCGATGTCCTTGCGGATCACGAGCATCAGCCGGTCAAAGCCCGCGCGCAGGGCATCGTAGGCGGAATATTCGATGATGAGTTCACCCGCCGGGCCGACGGGCTGCACCTGTTTGAGGCCACCGAAACGGCTGCCCATGCCCGCGGCGAGCACCACTAAGTCATATGAGGATTTAACCACTAACGGACACTGATAGACACTAATGGCCTAAGCCAAACAGATTTAGCGCGGCCGCTGTATCCCGCGGCATGTCATCCTGAGCGAAGCGAAGGATCCATCGGTGGATTTATACCTCTTTCCAAGCGTATAAAATTTTAGTGGATTCCGGGCATGAAATATGGCTCATTCCGCCAGCCATTCAGCCAGGGTAGCTCAGTGGTAGAGCAGAGGACTCATAAGCCTTTGGTCGCGAGTTCAATCCTCGCCCCTGGCACCATCTTCATCAGCAGGTTAAGAAAACCCGGCCGCAAGCCGGGTTTTTCGCTGTGCCACTTCTGGGCCACTTTCCGAGTTCTAGTGGCAGCGGCCCTGCATCACGCGGCGAAAGCAACACGTTCCGACCCGGAACTGTCGGAAGTAGTGCCGCGGAACGTAACGCTGGCCCATGGCGAGTGCGTGGAGTTTGTGCCAGACAGACTCGACCCGCAGTGGAGTTTCACGCCACCTAGAAGATCGCATCACGGCGACTGATTCACCTGCCTCATCTCCATCCAGAGACCGGCTGACTGTTGCCAGGTCCGGCCGGTCCAGCGGTCGAGCCGTATGGGCCTCTCAGCGCTAATAACAACGTATCGGTTCGGCTGAAGAATGCCGACGATGAGCAGGGCGCCTCCGATGAGGCCAATCATCAATGCAAGGTATGAGTTCTGCTGACCGGTCAAACGGGGAAAGAAAGCCTCTTCCCTACGCAACGTCCGCTCCATCTCGGCAATTTCCTCGTGAGATGCTTCCGACTGACCGGGATCTAACTGACGAACGCGTTTGGTGCTTGGTGCCTTGATTGGCCACCTCGTGAATGCGAAGACCGAAAAGACGATGAGGTTCACCACTGGAATTAGAGCAGCAATCCACCACCACCCGGAGTGTCCGGCCTGCTTAGCGATGCGCGACACGCAATAGAGGATAAAGACGGCCGGAATTAGAATGAGTATCTCGCTACCGCCGAGACCCAAGAACGCGATGAGTGAATGCATAAGGGTTAAGAGATTATGGCTGGAGTTTTGATTTTGCTACACCCGCCGCGGCAACACGGCTCTATGCTCGCAGCTCGAGGTGTTCATTCAGCACGTTGACCGCCTCCTTGCCCGTTGCCGTTTCAAATATCATCAGAAGAGCCGCCCGGGCCACCGGCGTCAGTCGGCGCCACGTCCACAGCGCGGACCACAGATATTGCCCCTCTACCGTCGTCGCCTCCGCTGACTCCTCGCTGTCCGGCGCCAAGTCCTCCGCTTCCGTGTCTGGCAGGTATTCTGTCCGCAAGAAATGAGCTGCCTCCGTCGGATCAGCCGCGAGCAGTTCGAGGTTCGCCGGCTCTTCTTTCGCCAGAAACTCGATCAGTGCGTCCAGGTTGGTCATTGAGAGAGGGTGTCACTCACACCACGCAGCACCGGCAACGCCAGCAGGTATTTTGCCCGCGCTTTCTCGGATGGCTGTCCCTTGAGGTTATTCTCGATGTCGGCGATCTTCACC
The DNA here is from genome assembly GCA_046593155.1 of Lacunisphaera sp. Taxonomy (GTDB): domain Bacteria; phylum Verrucomicrobiota; class Verrucomicrobiia; order Opitutales; family Opitutaceae; genus Lacunisphaera. Next base: position 852 of record JBKJRX010000219.1, on the reverse strand, counting down.
AAGCGTGCATGGTCGTTTGATCGCACGCGCTGGAGATATTTGTCGTAATCCTCGCCATCGACCTTCGTCAGCGCATGCACCGCGACCAGCACGTAGGGCGGAAGGCCGGCAGCTTCCAGATGCGCGAGAGCTAGGTTCGTGTCCTCGATGACGTCGTGAAGCCATGCGATCGGCTTGAGGTCATCTGGAACGCTCGCCGCGATCTGGGCGGGGTGCGTGATGTATGGCGTGATGCCGTCCTTGCGGAATTGTCCCTGATGGGCTTCGCGTGCTATTTGCTCTGCCAGACTGATCCAATTTGGTAATTCAGTCATATCGTTGGATGCGTCGGCACCGTTGAGCGCCGCCATTGCTTCGGCAAGAACATCCCTTCCAGGGAGGCCCAATGCCCGCTCTGTCGCGGTCCGCGTATCCTTGGAGGCAAATCGCAATAAACTGATTTGGAAGGGTGGCGCTGGTCTGTTCACTTCGGACAGGGATTCCTCCATTGAAAGATAGGGCCTGCAGAACTCCTCGGAGGGTATGTCCCGCAGGCTTTGGGCCGCAGCCTCCTCCGCCGGAGACTTTTCGCGCGCACACTCGATCAACTCTTCGTCGCTTGAATTCTTGTATAAGCTTGCCGGCACGCCGGCGCGCTTGGCCGCTTTCTTGGCTAGTAACCGGCGTTGGGCGAGTGAGAGGGCTTTGGGCATGTCTGTCCCTACTCAGGCACGCGAAAACCATCAATCGGTTTTTGGCCTGTGACGCAACGCGTGCAAATAATCGCAAATACTGGGGTGATGAAAAGCCCCGCGCGGAGTATTGGTTGGCGTGAGCTTTTTGTGTTCACGCGCCGTGAGAAGCGCACCAACC
>JBKJRX010000213.1:0-23957 GCA_046593155.1 Lacunisphaera sp. | reverse complement strand
AAGGTAGGGCGGGCACTCCGTTGCCCGCCGAACGGCGCGGAACGGAGTCCGCGCCCTACCAAAAGAAAGGCCGGCCGGACGACTACACCTACATCGAGGCCGCGGTCGAGGCGGTCGAGCGCGTGCTGCTCGAGAGCAACGCCGGCGACGTGCTGGTTTTCATGCCCACGGAGCGCGACATCCGGGAGACGCGCGACCTGCTGGAAGGGCGCCAGCTCGGCCGGCTCGAAGTCGTGCCACTCTTCGGCCGGTTGACCAATGCTGAGCAACAGCGGGTGTTTGCAGCGACCCAGAGCCGGAAAGTCATCGTCGCCACCAATATTGCCGAGACCTCGCTGACGATTCCTGGCATCCGGTTTGTCATCGACACGGGCCTGGCTCGCTTCAGCCGCTACACGCCGCAGAGCCGCACCCGCCGCCTGCCGGTGGAGCCGGTCTCGCAAAGCAGTGCCGACCAGCGCAAGGGCCGCTGCGGCCGCGTGAGCGACGGCGTGTGCATCCGCCTTTATTCCGAGCAAGACTTCAACGGCCGGCCACGTTTTACCCAGCCGGAAATCCAGCGCAGCAATCTGGCGGATGTCATCCTGCGCATGAAAGCCTTCGGGCTCGGCGACATCGAGGAGTTCCCGTTTCTCAATGCGCCGCCGGTGAAGGGTATTCGCGCCGGGTATGCCCTGCTTGAGGAATTGGGGGCGATTGAGAAAGGCAGGGCGGCGAGTCCCTTCGCCGCCGGGGATGTCCGGCGCGGATCCGCCTTCGCCAAGGCTTCGACGGACAATACGGAGTCCGCGCCCTGCCAAGAATACCAGTTGACGGATCTCGGCCGTGAGCTGGCGCACCTGCCGGTGGATCCGACGGTGGGGCGGATGATTTTGCAGGCGCGCAACGAGAAGGCACTTCGCGAGGTGCTCATCATTGCGGCGGCGCTGAGCATCCAGGATCCACGAGAGCGGCCCATGGATCAGAAGGAGAAGGCCGACGCCGCGCACCGGCGGTTCACGCATCCCGACTCCGACTTTCTCACGCTGCTTGCCATCTGGGAAATCTATCATGACGAGTTCGAAAAGATGACGCTCGGCAAGCTGCGGAAGTTCTGCACGGCGCATTTCCTGTCCTTTATGCGGATGCGGGAGTGGCGCGATGTGTATGCCCAGCTCGAGGACAGCCTGCGCGAGCGGGCCGGCTTTGCGTGGACCTCGGTCTATGATGGCCTGAAGCCGGGGCAGGAGGCCAAATTCACCCCTGGCATGCCGGCCTACCGGGCGGTGCACCGGGCGATCTTGTCCGGCCTGCTCGGCAATATCGCCACGCGAACGGAAGAAGGCGATTATCACGCGGCGCACGACCGCCGGGTGGATATCTTTCCGGGCTCGGCGTTGTTTGAGCGAGCGGATCGGAAAACCAACCCGCCCGGGAAAGTCCCGGCCAGGCCCAAGGTCGCGCGCTGGCTCATGGCCGCGGAAATCATGGAGACGGCCCGGGTCTACGCCCGCACCTGTGCCCGCATTGACCTGCAATGGGTGCTCGACCTTGGCGCGCATCTGCTGCGGGTGGCGCACAGCGAGCCGTTCTGGAACGCCGAGGCCGGCCGCGTGCTGGTGAAGGAGCGCCGCCGGCTCTACAATCTCGAGCTGGAGACGCGCTCGGCCAGCTACGGGAAAATCAACCCCGTGCACGCCACGGAGATCTTCATCCGCGAGGGATTGGTCAACGACACCATCACGTGGCCCTTCGACTTCCTGGCGCATAACCGCCGCCTGCGCGAGCAGACGGAGACCATCCTGACGCGCACGCGCAGCGCGGGCTACTTGAACCTCGACGAGGCCGTCTACCGGTTCTATGCGACACAGATGATGCCAGAGGGTAGGGCGGGCACCCCGCTGCCCGCCGAGCGACGCGGAACGGAGTCCGCGCCCTACCAAAGCATCAGCAGCGTCGGCGAGCTCATCGACTTCGTCCGGCACCAGCAGACGACCCGGCCGAGGTTTCTTTTCATGACCGAGGACAGCCTGCGTCCGCCGGTGGAAACCGAACATGACGCGGAGGCCTTTCCTGAGGCAATGCCGGTGGACAACCGCGTGCTGCCGCTGGCCTACGCCTACCAGCCCGGCAAGGAGGCCGACGGAGTCACGGTGCGCGTGAGCCTGGCCGAAGCCGAGGCGCTGACGCCCGCTGCGCTCGACTGGGCGGTGCCGGGCCACTTGCCCGAGAAAGTGGAGCTGATGCTCAAGGCTCTGCCGAAAGAACAGCGGCGCAGCCTGATTCCCCTGACCGAGACGGCGCAGAAGCTGACGCGTGACCTCGCGCTGATCAGCGCCCGGCCGAAGCAGCCCACGCTGGCCGAGGCGCTCGCGGAGTTGCTGTCGCCCCGGCTGGGAGTGCGCATCGCCCCGGCGTTGTGGGACGCGAGGATTTTCCCCGATCACCTGCGGGTGCGCGTCGAGGTCGTGGACAACCGGGACCAGGTGCTCGGCGCCAGCCGGGATCTCGGTGAGATTCAGGCGCAGCTGCAGAGTCGCTCGCGTGACGTGAGCAAACAGGCGGCGACGGTGGACAACCACGCGTGGCGGGCGGCCCGGGCCAAGTGGGAGGGAGAGCCCGCGGGAGAGTGGAAGTTTGGCGACCTGCCGGAGAAAATCCTGGTCAACGAACATCACGGCGTGCCGGTGCACGCTTATCCCGGGCTGAAAGCGATGCCGGCGGGGGTGGCGGTGCGGTTGTCCGCCACGCCTGAGGAAGCCGCGGCAGAGACGCGGCGGGGCTTGACCACACTCTTCGAGGCGCAGCTTCGCTACGATCTCGGCTGGTTGGAGAAGGACCTCAAGGCCCTGCGGATGCTCGGGACGCTGGCGGTGACACTCACGACCCCGGAGGCGCTGCAGCAGGATGCGCTGGAATCCATCCGGCGCTGGGTGTGCGATCCGAAAAGAATGAAGGGCGGGATAGGGGCTGTTGCCCCCAACGGCCCTTCCGGTGACGCGACCAAGGCGGTTGAGGGCAACCGCCCCTACCTTCTGACCAAGGCCGCGTTCGAACGCGCCCTGGCCGCGGCGAAGCAGGATTTGCGCGGGTTGGTGCCGAAACTCGGGGACTGGCTGAAGGAGATTTTCACGCTGCGGCTGGCGTTGCAGACCACAAAGCAGACCTACCCCGGCATGGCCGAGGATCTGGCGGTGTTACTGCCGCCAGATTTTTTGCGCACCACTCCTTTTGAGCGGGTGCCGCATTTGCCGCGTTACCTGAAGGGCCTGCAAGCGCGAGCTGAACGCGCGAAGCGTGATTCCACGAAGGATGCGGCGCGCGCGGCGGAACTGGCGCCGTTTGTCGCGGCCGTGAAAAAGCTGGCGGGCGGGCGGCCGCCCTCGTCCGTCAAGCGGGGTTCCGCCGTCACCAAGGCCATGGCGGACAAGGAGGGCACGCCGCCTCCATGGGAAATCTTCCGCTGGCTGGTGGAGGAGTTTCGCGTGAGTCTGTTTGCGCAGGAGCTGGGCACGGCGGAACCGGTGTCGGCCGTAAGGTTGGAGCGCATGCTGGAGGATCTGGGTAGCGCGGGCTCGCCGCTGCCCGCCGAGCAGCGCGGATCCGACCTCGCCAAGGCGACGACGGACAAGACGGAGTCCGCGCCCCATCTCAAGCCGACCACGGCGGCCGCAAGGAAGGGGGCTCCGCTCAAGAGCCTCGGGGCGCTGGACCAATTGTTCCGGAAATAGCGCGGGTTGGAGTATTTGCGTTGTAGCTGCGGCCCGGAGTCGGGTAAGCTGCGGGTAATCTACTACCCCCTATGAATACCTCCATTGCTACGCTGTTGGAAGGGAAAGGCCGGGCTTTGCATGCGGTGCCGTCGACGGTGACAGTCTTCGAAGCCGTCAAGGAAATGAATCAGCACCGCATCGGTGCCATGCTCGTGATGAACGGCGACAAACTGGCCGGCATCTTCACCGAGCGCGATGTGATGACCCGCGTCATTTCGGCCAGCCTCGATCCCAAGGTCACCCCGATCAAGCAGGTCATGTCGGCCAATGTGCTGACCGTCGCGCCCGAAGCCACGGTGCAGGAGGTAATGGATATTTTTGCGGAGAAACGTTGCCGGCATCTTCCCGTGATCCAGGACGAGAAGCTGGTGGGCCTGATCTCCATCGGCGACGTGTCGCGCTGGGTGGCCAACGCGCACCGGGCCGAGGCGGAATCATTGCGGTCATACATCGCCGGCGGGCTCACCAACTGAAGCGTCGCAGGGGTATTCCCTTGCGAGCGAGGTTGGCGCGGTGGACTTCGTGGCGACGATGAGTTCTCCGCACGACTGCGGGCGACCTGTAACAACGGCTCCCATGCGGCGGAAGGCAGGGATTCTGCACATCGTGCAGAATGACCGGGATTGTTCAGTGGATATTTGGCCAACATGTCCTAGCATGTCGGCATGAACTTATCCCGAATGTTGCTGGTCGGCCTCGCCGGGTGTGTGGCTGGGCTGTTGAGTGCCAAGGTGGTGACCAAGCCGGTCGCGTATGAGCACAGCGGGGTGAAGCTCGAGGGTTACCTCGCCTATGACGACGAGAAGGTTGCGTCCGACAAGCTGGCGCCCGGCGTGCTGGTGCTGCCGGAATGGTGGGGTCTCACGGAATACCCCAAGGGCCGCGCTCAGCAGCTCGCGAAGCTGGGTTACGTGGCGTTCGCCGCCGACATGTATGGCGCCGGCGTGACCACCGCGGACCCGAAGAAGGCTAATGAACTCGCCACCCCTTTTTATGGCAAACCCCTCATGGCCGAACGCGCCCGGGCGGGCCTCGACCAGCTGCTTGCGACAGGCTTGGTGGATGCCGGGCGGGTGGCGGCCATCGGTTACTGTTTTGGCGGGGCGGCGGCGCAGGTGCTGGCCTATGGTGGCGCGCCCCTCACGGGGGTCGTGAGTTTCCACGGAGCCCTCGTGCCGGCGTCGGCGGAAGCGGCGGCGAAAAATCGGGCAAAATTCCTCGTGTGCCACGGCGCGGTCGACCCCTTCGTCAGCGCGGAGGAGATCACGGCATTCATGAAAGGAATGAACGATGGTAAATTCGATTATCAGTTCATCAGCTACGCGGGGGCCGTGCACGCCTTCAGCAATCCCGGGGCGGACAAGATCGCCAAGGCCACCGGCCTGCCCATCGCCTATCAGGCCGCGGCCGCCAAGCGCTCGTGGGCGCATATGAAGGGATTTTTCTCGGAAATCTTCAAGGCGGCCAAATGAGCCGGCTCACCGCCTATCTTCATCCCACGTGCACCACGTGCGAGCAGGCACGGCAGTGGCTGCAGCGGCGCAAGGTGGCTTTTGTGGAAAAGGACATCCGCACCACGCCGCCCACGGTCGCCGGGCTGCGTGCGATGCAGGCGGCGCACGACGGTGAGCGGAAGAAACTCCTCAACACCTCCGGCATCGAATACCGCAAGCAGGGCCTCGCGGCCAAACTGCCCGGCATGGATGACGCCGAGGCCCACGCCTTGATGGCCACCAACGGCATGTTTATTAAACGTCCCTTCATGATCGGACCCGGCGTGGCCCTGGTCGGCTTCGACGAGAAAGCCTGGTCGGCGGCTTTCGGCAAAAAATGACCGCGCCGCATAACAACCAGATGGAGGTGCGGCTGCGGGAACTCTCGCAACTGTTCAATTCCATGGATCCCTCGCCATTCATCGACCGGGATTTGGATGCGGCCGCCGAGGAATTTATCGTCAGCTGGGCCCGGGAGCTGTCGCATAAGGGTGAACTTGAGCTGGTCATTCATCTCGCCACCCGGCCCGAGCCCGACCGGGTGGACGGCACCGAGGAGGCGGTGCAGCGTTACTTTGCGAACCGGGCCGAGATGAAGCAGCGGGAATTTCGTCTGCTGATGCGGCGGGGGCGGGCCAGCATGTTCATTGGCCTGGTATTCCTCGCGGCTTGCTTTGGCCTGGGAGAAATGGTGCAGCAGGCCTCCTCGCAATCATGGAGCAAATTTGTGGAGCTGGGGTTGCATATCGTGGGCTGGGTGGCGATGTGGCGCCCCGTGGAAATCTTCCTTTACGACTGGTGGCCGGTTCGGAGCGACCGGCGGCTGTTGGAGCGGCTCGCCCGCATGCAGGTGCGGCTGGAGCAGCCGGCAGTCTGAGCGGCCGATAATTGCTGTAACTTTCCCGGCCAGGTCGTGTTCTTAGGAGCACACGACCATGAAATCACTGATTATCCTCCTTACGCTGGGAACATTGCTGGCTGCGCCGGCGGTGCTTCCGGCCAAGATCATCCGCACGGTTGAAAAAGCCTTCACCGTGCAGCCCGGCGGCAATTTCAAGGCCGCCACCCAGGGCGGCGACATCACGATCCGCACCGCCGACACTTCTGAGGTCCGCATTCTCGTGAAACAGGTCGTCAAGGCCTCAAGCGAGCAGGAGGCGGATGAAATCCTCGCGAAACTGACGCTCACGCTTGAGCAGACGGGCAATGATGTGACTGCCGAGTCCAAATATGAGAAACGCCCCGGCGGCTCCTGGTTCAGCAACTGGCCCCCGGTGAGCGTCTCGTTTGAGGTCACCGTCCCGAAGAATTTCAATCTTAACCTCAACACCTCGGGCGGCGACATCACCGCGGCCAGCGTGCAGGGCAATGTCCGGGCCCGCACCAGCGGCGGCAACATGAAGTTCGACCGCGTGGATGGCGAGATCGACGCTCATACCTCGGGTGGCGATATCGTCCTCAGGGAAGGCACCGCCCGCGCCAAGCTGGGCACGTCGGGCGGTGACATCGACGTCGACCGTGCCGGTGGCCCCACGGAGGTTTCGACCTCGGGTGGTGACATCACCATCAATTCCGTCACCCAGTTGCTCAGCGCGACCACCTCTGGCGGCAACGTCCGGGCCACCCTCACCGAACCGATGAAGCAGGATACGGTGCTGAGCACTTCCGGTGGCGACGTGCGCGTGCGGGTGGTGAAGGGCGCCGGTTTCGAACTCGACGCCAGCACCTCGGGCGGCGATGTCCGGGCTGAGGGCCTGACCCTGACCATCGCCAAGGGCGGCGTGGGCAAGAGCGGGCTTGCTGGCAGCGTCAACGGTGGCGGCCCGCGACTGAAGCTCCGTTCCAGCGGCGGCGACATCTCGGTTCAAACCGACTGATTTCCCACCAGGCAAAAGCCCGGTGTGTGTGTGCAAAGGAAGCCAGCGCGAAAGCGCTGGCTTCTGACTTCTGGCGGGATTCAATCGCCACGTGGGCCTGGTCGATACACATACGCATCTCGAATCCTTCGCCCGGCGCGGCGAACTGCCGGGGATCTTGACCCGAGCCCGGGCCGCCGGGCTGGAGGCGATGGTCACCATCGGAACCGACACCGACGACTGGTCGCTCTACCGCGACCTCGCGCGGGAGCACGCGGGGATTGTGCATTATTCCGCCGGGTTACATCCATGCAGTGTAGGCGAAGACTGGGCCGGGCGCACGGCGCAGCTGGAAAATTTATGGGGTAGGGCGGGCACTCCGTTGCCCGCCTCGGCGCGGACGGAGTCCGCGCCCTACCCGGTCGCGCTCGGCGAGATCGGCCTGGATCGCTTTCATCTGCCGAAGGACAATCCGGCCGGGGCGGAAAAGATCCTCGGCTGGCAGAAGGCAGCCTTTGCGGAGCAACTGGCGCTGGCAAAAAAACTCGGCTGCCCGATCGTCGTGCATTCGCGCGGGGCTTTTGCGGAGTGCGTGGAAATGATCGATGCGTCCGGCGTGGCTTGGGCAAGAGTGGTGTTTCACTGCTTCACGGAAGGTGTGGCCGAGATGGCCGAACTGACCAGACGCGGAGGTTACGGGTCGTTCACCGGTATCATTACTTACAAGACCGCCGAGGCGGTGCGGGCGGCGGCGATGGCCCAGGGGCTGGACAGGCTGATGATTGAGACGGATGCGCCTTACCTGACGCCCATGCCGCACCGGGGAAAACCCAATGAACCGGCCTATCTGCGATACACGGCGGAGTTTTGCGCCGGGGTATTTGGGGTGAGTCTGGACCGCTTGGCGGAAGCGACCACCGCCAACGCGAAACGATTTTTCAGGTTGGGTTGAACACAAAGCAGCGAACAGAGCTCTCCGACCGGGCTTCTTAGCTGCTTAGCTTCTTCGTGTTTTCCGATCTCACGCCTCGTCGAACTTCTTGGCGAATAGCGCCTCGATCTCGGTCAGCATCGCCGGGGCGTCCTCGCCGGTGGCGATGAACTTGACCTTCGAGCCCTTGGCGGCGGCCAGCATCATGAGGCCCATGATGCTCTTGCCGTTGACCTGTTCCTCGTCCTTCTCGACCAGGACTTCCGCTTTGAACTTATTGGTCACGCGCACGATCATGGCCGCGGGACGGGCATGAATGCCCATCTTGTTCTGCACGAGGAGTTCCTTCGTGTGCGTGCCGGCTGACGTGGTGTTGCTCTTTTCCATTGCGATGAGGCTGCTTGGTCGGATTAAAGGGTAACGCAAAAGCCGGTCGCGCCCCGCCTTGCAATCACAAAGACCCCTGCATGCCTGACTTCGCCATCATCGTGCCGTGCCGTTTGGAGTCCACCCGGTTTCCACGCAAGCTGTTGCATCCGATTAAGGGCAAGCCGCTTGTGCTGTGGGTGGCGGAGCGCATCCGGGCCCAGGCTCCTGACTATCCGCTGTGGTTTGCGGTCGATCATGAATTGCTGGCCGAATGCATTGAGGGAGCTGGATTTAAGGCGATTATGACTGATGCCAGCCATCCTAGCGGCACCGATCGCATCGCCCAAGCCAATCGCACAGTCCGTGCCACTCACGTGCTCAACGTCCAGGCCGATGAGCCGCTGGTCACCGCCGGCCAGCTCAAGGCCCTCGCGCGGCTCATCCAAGGCGATTGCCCGATGGCCACGCTGTGCACGCCCTTCAAGCGGGTGGTCGATTTCTACAACGTCAACCAGGTCAAGGTGGTCATGAGCTCGACCGGCCGGGCGCTGTATTTCTCGCGGTCGGGGATGCCCTATTCACGTGACTTGGGGCAAACCGTGGACGACGCATGGGTGGCCGCCAACCCCTGCCATAAACATCTTGGCCTTTATGCTTACCAGGCCGGCTTCCTGGAGAAATTCGTGGCGATGCCGCCGGGTCAGCTGGAGCAGATTGAGAAACTCGAGCAGCTGCGCGTGCTGGAGGCAGGTTATCCCATCGCGATCGACGTCACCGAGGATCCGACCATTGGCGTCGATACGCCGGACGATGCGAAGAAGTTCGAAGCGCACTTGGGGTAGGGCGCGGACTCCGTTCCGCGCCAAACAGCGGTCAACGGAGTGACCGCCCTACCTCAGATCTTACCGGCCTTCCGCTTCTCGACCATGTTGTAGAAGTCGGTGAAGAGCGGATCGGCATCGTTCGGGCCGGGCGCGGCCTCGGGGTGATATTGCACTGAGAACACGGGCAGCTCCTTGTGGCGGAGGCCTTCGACGGTGTTGTCGTTAAGGTTGAGTTCGGTGACGACCGCGCCGGTCTTCTCAAGCGACTTCGGGTCGGTCGCGAAACCGTGGTTCTGGGCCGTGATCGAGACCTTGCCGGTCTCGAGGTTCTTCACGGGTTGGTTGCCGCCGCGATGACCGAACTTGAGCTTGAAAGTCTCGCCGCCCAGCGCGTGCGTGAGCATCTGGTGACCGAGGCAGATGCCGAAGATCGGGTAGTCGGGCAGGAGGCCGCTGACGGTCTGGTGGATGTAGGGTAGCGCGGCCGGATCGCCGGGACCGTTGGAGAGGAACACCGCATCGACGCCGTGGGCCCGCACTTCCTCGTGCGTGGCGGTGGCGGGGAAGACATTCACCTCGAAGCCATGGCGGACCAGTTTGCGGAAGATGCTGTATTTGGCGCCGTAGTCGAAGGCGGCGACTTTGAATTTCTTCTTGGGGGTGACGGTCGCACCCTGCGTGGTGCCGACGGGGAGATACTGGGTGTTGTGTCGCGCGGCGTCGTCGGCGCCCCAGATGAACGGCGCCTTGCACGTCGTGTCCTTCACGTAATCGCTGCCGGCCATGTCCTGCCACGCCTTGGCCCGCTGGACGGCTTCGGCGTCGCTGAGCGGAAGAGTCGAAAGACAGCATTTCATCGCGCCGTCGACGCGCAGCTTTTTCGTCAGCGCGCGGGTGTCCACTTCGCTGATGCCGGGGATGCCGTGTTTTTTCAGGTAGGCGTCGAGCGACATCGTGCTGCGCCAGTTGCTGACGATGGGCGAGACCTCGCGGACGACGAGACCCGAGCACATGGGCGCCTTGTGCTCCGCATCCTCGGCGTTGATGCCGTAGTTGCCGATCTGGACGGCGGTCATGGTCACGATTTGACCGAAGTAGGAGGGATCAGTGATGATCTCCTGGTAGCCGGTCATCGAGGTGTTGAAGACACACTCGCCGGCGATGGTGGCCTCGGCACCGAAGGCGGCGCCGCGGAACACACTGCCATCTTCAAGGGCCAGAATCGCGGGTTTGGGAGCGGACATTAAATAGGCACGAAAGGCACTTCTCCCCCGCCTGTCTAGTGGTTTTCAGGGCAAAGCATGAAATAGGCGGCGCCCGTTTGCCTGTCATCGCGAGGCCTGCCGGGCCGGCCGTGGCGATCCATCTGGCTGGATTGCCGCGTCGCGCGCTTCGCGCGACTCCTCGCAATGACAAAATTGGGACCCCAAAAGGCGCCTCACATTTGTCACCCGCCGCCGCGCCCGGCTTGCTCGGCCCATGCCTCCGCCCGCTGGGTCCAGCCGCGCAACCCGATGACCCCTGTCGTGCTTTCCGCCTGGTGGTTGCTGCCTCTGGTATTCCCGGTGCTTTGGGCGGGCGCGGTCTTGCGGCGCCATTGCCCCCCGCTCGCGCGGTTCAACATCCCGGTGCCGGTCATTGGTGGTCTCGCGTTCTGCCTGCTGATGCTGGCGCTCAACCTGAGCGGCCTGGTGCGTTTCAGCGTCGGCACCCGCGTATCGGCAGGATGGTGGACCTGGCTCATCAACCGCCACCGCATCAAGACCTCCCGCGTGCGCGACGTGGGAGAAGTGGATGAGCCGGATTCGGACGAGCATTCCATCGGCGCTTATGTGCGCGGTCTGGCGGCGCTCGGTCGCCGGCTCGTCCCGCTGCTCCTGATCCTGGCGGTGACGCTTAAGGTCGGCGCATGGGTCGGTTACGGACTGCAGCAGGCCGGGTTGTTGTTTCCGGCCTACATGGGCGCGATGCTGACGGGCGTGGTGGTCCGCAACGTGCACGACGCGCTCGGCCTCCGCTGGTTCGACAGTGCGTCGGTGGATCTGCTGGGCAGCTTCCTGCTGATTGTCTTTCTCGCCATCGCGATGAGCAGCCTGAACCTGATTGACTTGGCCTCCACGGCCGGCCCGATGCTGGTCATACTTACGGTGCAGGTCGGTTGCATGGCGCTGTTCGCTGCCTTCATCACCTTTCGCCTGATGGGCCGCGACTATGACGCGGCCATGATGGCGGCCGGGCATTGCGGTTTCGGACTGGGCGCCACCTCCAACGCGGTGGCCAACATGCACTGCCTCGTGGCCCGCTACGGCGCCTCGCCCAAGGCCTTCCTCATCGTGCCGACCGCCGGCGGACTGCTCGTCGATTTCACGAACGCGCTCAACATCACCCTTTTCCTGAACTGGCTGCGGTGAGCGACACGTCGCAGGGCTACCGGCGAGTCGCCGATGGGTAGTGGGGCAGATTGTCGGCCGCGGCAAGGCGTGACCTGCATTTTCCAATCAGGACACCACTACTGATCCGGTAGCTTGACGGCAGGGCCGGCCGGGCAAGATGCTGTTTTTTGTCCACGATGAAAAAATCCCCCGCCGCCCGATCCGCCCGCCGCACCAAAATGGAGGACTGCCTCCCACCGGCCTCCGACTGGCGCACCACGGACGAGGACGAAATCCTCAAGCGCCGGGTGCGGGCCCGCGCGGAGCGCCATCGGATCGTCAACCTGGATGTGCGGCACCCGGTGTTTTCAGACTTCGAGGTTAGGTCCCCGAGCGGCATGACGTATCACGTCGAAGTCCGGGACGTTGCGTCGCGCCAGTTTTCCTGCGCCTGCACGGACTTCCGCATCAACGGCCTTGGCACCTGCAAGCATGTCGAGGCGGTGTTGCTTCAGCTGGCCCGGCGCCAGAGCGCCGAGTTCAAGGCGGCGCAACGGGTCGCCTCGGCGCGCATCGACCTGGTGCCGTCCGCTGACGGATTGCGGGTCGAGCGCGGCCTGGCCCGGTTGCCCGCCGCGTTACGCGCCCGGTTCGACGCTGCGGGGCTGCAGCGGCCGGACATCACGCCCGAAGATTTGGTCACGGCCTTTCGTGCGTGTGGCGGCCGGGCTTTGCGCGTGTCGCAGGATGTCGCCCCCTGGCTTGAATCGCGTCGGCGCGCGGAGGAGCGGATCCTGCTGCGGCGCGATTACGAGGCCGGCGTGCGGGAAGGCCGCCATCCCGAGCAGGTCACGCTTTCGCCGCTCTTCCCCTACCAGCGCGAGGGGATGCTGCACCTGGCCTTTGGCGAACGCGCCCTGCTGGCCGACGAAATGGGTCTCGGCAAGACGATCCAGGCCATCGCCGCCTGCGCGCTGCTGCACCATCTCGGCCTGGCCCGGCGAGTGCTCATCGTCACCCCCGCCTCGCTCAAGGGTGAGTGGGAGGAGCAGATCCAGCGGTTCACCCGTCTCCCGCTGCGCCTGGTTTTCGGCGCCCGTTCCACCCGCGCGCGACTGTATGCCGAGGAGGAGCCGCCGTTCTTTACCATCGCCAACTACGAGCAGATCGTCCCCGACAGCCTCGATCTCAACGAGCGTCTGCGTCCCGACATCGTCGTGCTCGACGAGGCCCAGCGCATCAAGAACTGGTCGACGAAGACCGCCCAGGCCGTCAAGCGCCTCGTCAGCCGATATGCGTTTGTGCTGACCGGCACGCCCATCGAGAACCGGATCGATGAGCTCCGCTCGCTCGTCGATTTCCTCGACCCCGCCCTGCTCGGCCCGCTCTTCCGCTTCAACCGCGAATACTATTCCTTCGACGAAAAAGGCCGCCCGGCCGGTTACCAGAATCTCGACCGGCTCCGCGCGCGCATCCGTCCGCTGCTCCTCCGCCGCCGCAAGGCCGAGGTGGAGACCGAGCTGCCCGACCGCACCGACCGCAACCTCTTCGTGGCGCTGACTCCCGCCATGCGGGAGGTATATGCCGGTTACGAGAAATCGGTGGCGGAACTCGTGAGCAAGGCGCAGCGCCGTCCGCTCACGCCCCGGGAGCAGGACATGCTCATGATCCTGATGAACATGATGCGGATGACCTGCGACTCCCCCTCGATCATGAAGGGCAACGAATGCCAGGATTGTCCCAAGCTCGACGAGATCGCGCGGCTCCTCGAGGAATCGCTGTCCGATCCCGACGTGAAGGTCATCGTTTTCTCGGAGTGGGAGGGCATGCTCGCCAAGGTGCGGGCTTGGGCGGACCGGGCGCGCATCGGTTATGCGTGGCACACCGGCAGCGTGCCCCAAAAACGCCGTCGCGCGGAGATCATCGCCTTTCGCCAGGACCCGGATTGCCGCCTCTTTCTCAGCACCGACTCCGGCGGCGTCGGCCTCAACCTCCAGAACGCCAGTGTCGTCGTCAATTGCGACCTCCCGTGGAATCCCGCGAAGCTCGAGCAACGCATCGCCCGTGCCTGGCGCAAGAACCAGCGCCGCGCCGTCACGGTGATCAACCTCGTCGCCGAAAAGACCATCGAACACGGCATGCTCGGCAGCCTCGCCCACAAGATGGAACTGGCGCAGGGCGTGCTCGACGGCGTCGGTGACCTTGGCGCCATCAAGCTCAAACGCGGGCGCGAGGCCATGCTGGCCCGCCTCGCCCAGGTCTTGATGCCGGGGGGCGATGACGCGGCCCGACCGGCCGCACCCGTCCCCCCGTCCGATCCCGCCGCCGCTTTCGCCGTCCGCGCCCGCGAGCGGCTCGACGGCCGCCTGGTCGCGTGCGACGAGACCTGGCTGCCCGGCTCCGACACGCCCGTGCTGCTGGCGGTGGTGCGCGGCCCGGCGGACGACCAGCGCCCCGGCCTCGAGGAGATTTTCCGTGAAATCCCGTGGCCGGGCGGCCGGCCGACGCTGCAGGTGCTCGACACCGGTGCATGGGACGCCCTGCAAAAGCTTGCCGCCGCCGGTCTGATCACCATCCACGCCCGCGCCACGCGTCCGCTCCTCCCGGCCGACGGTCAGTCGCCACCCGCGCCGATCACGCCGGAGCAGCTTGCCCGGATCGCCGAACTCCGCGCCATTGCGGCGAAAAAGCGCCGAGCCGCCGAGGCCCTGATGACCGCCGGCCTGCCCGACGAAGCGGCCCCGCTCACCCAAGCCGCCGAGGAGGCCGAAGCCCAGGCCCGTGCCCTGGCCAATCCGCAGCCAGCGGGCGCGGCATGAGCGCCGGCCGGCCGAGCTGGCGGACACCGGTAAGTCTACAGACTGGAGGCTGGCCCTGGCGAGCTGGCCGAGGATGAAGCCGAGCTTGCGGACGAAGAGGCGGCTTCGTAAAGTGCGCCCATGACGACGGAAATCATTTTTGAAGTGCGCGAGGACGAGGCTGACGGCGGTTACACGGCGGCGGCACTGGGGCATGACATCTTCACCGAAGGCGACACCCTGGAGGCGCTGCGCGCCAACGTGCGCGAGGCCGTGCAGTGCCATTTTGGTGACGGCGTGCCCGGTCCGCTTCCCCAAGTGATCCGGCTGCATTTTGTGCGCGACGAGGTGCTGGCCACGTGAAGATCCCGCGCGACCTGAGCGGCTCCGACCTTGTGAAAGCCCTGCGGGCGCTCGACTATGAGCCCGTGCGGCAGGATGGCTCGCACATCCGGCTGACCACCCAGCGCGGCGGCCAGCATCATGTCACGGTGCCCAACCACAGCCCGATCAAGCTGGGCACGCTGCGCGCCATCCTCAAGGCCGTGGCGGCGCACCACAAGCTGACGGTCGAGGAGCTGGGACGACAGATCGGTCTGTAGCGTCCGCATCTGTGAACTCTGGGTCCGAGTTTTGTGCGCTCTGCGACGAAAATATCCTCAAGAAAAGTATGATTGATGAGGGGAGGGCTGGCGCCCCACCTGCGCGCAGCAGGAGCGCGATGTCCTCCGGCACGTCCTGATTGAGGAAGAACGTCACGCCGGACCTTCGCCCATTTGTTGCGCGATCAAGGCGTCGATCTCGACGCGATGATCCTCGTAGTAGGCGAGGCATTCGTAAGCCTGCGCCCGGGTCACGCCGGGAAAGCTGCGGCACACTTCCTCGATGCTCGCGCCGTTGACGATCAGGCCCACGACATCATGCACGCCGATGCGGGTGCCTTCGATAATGGTGCGCCCCGAGCGAACGCCGGGGAGGTTGGTCAGGTAGCGGTAGGAGGCGGCTGGCATGAGGGACATCATGGCGAGGAAGCCGGTTCCGGCAAGGCCGGATGCGGCGGGTGTTCGGCCCCCGGGCCGGGTGGCAGCGGGTAGGGACCTCGATCAGTTGGGTGATCGTGACCTCGGCGTAG
This sequence comes from Lacunisphaera sp., assembly GCA_046593155.1. Lineage (GTDB taxonomy): Bacteria > Verrucomicrobiota > Verrucomicrobiia > Opitutales > Opitutaceae > Lacunisphaera. The sequence continues at coordinate 8,430 of JBKJRX010000213.1, read as the reverse complement.
ATGGCGGTCGTCTCCGGTCTCTTGTGGCCGAGGAGCTGTTGGACCGGCGGACCGGCGAGCCTGCGGTTTCGCTCCACGGGACGGAGCGAAGCGGAGGAGGATGCAGACGGCGTGCCGGTCCTGAGCTTGTCGAAGGGCTGGCGCGCCGTGTTCCGCTGATTCATCGCGGTGGCTTCGAGGCCGGGACATCAATTTCCCCAACCTGACCGCTTTCGCTCGGCTCTCGAGGCGGAGTGACAACTACTGATAGGAAACTCGATTTCAGGACGGATCATCGAACTACTCAGGGCTTCTTTGGAAGGACGCCGAGTTGTCGAAGCCGACTTTGAATCCTCGCGAGTTCTGAGGAATACGGGTCTGCGTGCGGTAGGGGATCGGAGGGATTCAGCGGATTGCCCAGATAGCCACGCAAAGAGAAGTTAATGAACGCCTCTATTCGGGCATCCTTGGCGCGGTGCCTGTCTTTTGCACCCCGGTATTCTTGCTCCATTAACGTCCGCATTTCCTGAAGGGATTCAGCCGCGCAAATGCGCTTAACCGATGCCCGCAATTCCTCCCATGTAGCAGCATCATTCCGGCTCATACCAGCTCTAAATCACCCTTGCTGCTCTCTCGCAAGGCTGTAGCTTTGGTGGAATCAAAAGACAGCACATGAGTGACAAGATCATCCGGGCGGCACGCTGGATATTCGCACTGCCGCTTGCTTGCGGGGTCGCATTGCTAACGCATTATTTAATCCGGCTGCTGTATGTCGTGTTTCAGGGATCGAAACCGGATTACGCACAAAACAGATTCGGCAGCATCTTCAACGATGCCATCGCCCACTTTATGATCGGCTTTGTTTTCGTGCTAGTCGGAATGACTACAGCGCCAACGAAAGAAAGGTATTCGTGTTATGCGTTCACGCTACTGGCAGCCATAGCAGGCGGGTGGGGGCTGGTAAACTGCGCCATACATCGAAATTGGATGCTTGGCATCGACTTCGCCGCAGTCATCGCGGGTGCGGTCATCGGGGCAATCTTTCTGCTCAACGAGAAGAAATTGCGGAGACCTTCGGCGGGGGGCTAATACGCCCCCCTGTCCCACTGAGTAAAGTATGTTAGCCCCAGGCCCTGTGAGGCCGGGTCGTCGTATCCCGTTGAGCGTGGCATGCGGTAAAAGCAGAAGGCGGGCTCAACGACCCCGCCCTGCAGCCACCAGCCGGCTCACTTATCCTTGATGGTGATGCTGCCGTTGACGGTCTCGGGTTACAGGTAGGAAACTCGATTTTAGGACAGATCATCGAATTACTCAGGGCTCGCGGATGTTGGGGTTTATGGGTTCGTTTATCAAGAAGATCAAAACACGGCTTTGGAGCTATAGATCGTCACCATGAACTAGCCCCTTGCCGGGCTCAGTAGTGCCTACGTTGCAGCCCGCTAAAAACGGTATTCGCATCGGCTTTCCATTTGTATCCACCGGGTAACCCACATGCCGCTTGGTCATGCAGATATGTTTAATGAACGCCAGAGTGTTCGTCACCTTTTGCTGCGCTCGCTTGTCCTCTGAGTGATGGAACAGTGAGCGCGTGCCCTTCTCGATCGTCAGATTGAGCCGCCAATTAAGAACCAATGCGTTTTTGAGAACGCAGGGTGGGGTTTTCTTCTGAAAGTGCTTTGCCCATGAGAGCAACGAACAATCCCATAACTGCGACCGAGTTTTCGACGACGCTGCTTTGATCGGAACATCCCACCGTGCAAATAGGGGTGCCAAAGCAGGAAGTTCAAATGCAGCCAAGGCACCCGTCGGCAAACTACCAACGTCCACGATGACTCCGAGCCACTCCTGCCGCATCTCAAGAGCATGGGCCGCAATGATGGCTTTGCCGACGAGATGATTTGTGCCCGGGATAAAATCCGCCTCGCCGTATGTGATAGCGCCTCGAACCGGCAACCCCTGAGCAAACAAGTATTGGGCCGTCAGTGCGGACTCTATGATAAAAGAAATGAGCGCTTCTAGGCTATCGTCGGCTGATGCGAGGACAAAGGTATCCGAGAACGAAAAATAATGGACTGGCTTCGTATTCTTTGGGGGCGGCTTCGGATAGCCACCGCCAGACTTCGCCAGTGCCAGCGACTGCTGAGCAAGCATTAGGCGTTGCTTCACCTGAACTAGGCTTTCCTTCTGCACGAGGTCGGCAAATCCAAGAATATCCAAAAAGGCTATATACCGATTCATGCGTGCTACACGTATTTGTTCTCGTTTGGTCTAATGCCAAGCGTTGATATGGTGCCTTCTACGATGCGCGAAAGTGAGCTGCATTTGTAGATTGCCGATAAGCCAAGTCCACGGGGTCGGGCCGCTGGATGCTATCAATTCGGGCTGGCCGCTCAAAGCCGGCCAGGCTGCGGCAATGGATGTCCGCTGAAGCGCCTGCTCGCCGAGTTGGCGCCGGCCCACCGAGAGGATCGTGTGCGGTTCGCGATTGGTAGGGGTGGCGCGCAGGACGCGGCCCGCAGCCCTGTCGGTCCCAGATCAGGGTTTCACCGGTCCGGTTGCTTGACCCCCGGTGCAACCGGACAAAACATGACACCTACCGCCGCGACCGCCGGAAAGACAACCTGCTCCAGCAAAACGGGTTTATGGTCCTCGTCCGGCAGAGAGGTAATCTCCAATTGACCCTCCCAGAAGTCGGGACGAAGGTGACTCGTGGCCACGCGCAAGACAGTCCGGCTCGCCAAGCATGCTCCCTCCAAGGGGGCGTTGGTGGCTGCCAAATATCGTGCACGGGCCAACACCTTAACCGACGCGGAACGCCAGGGCCATCGCTCCCGCGCCATGAGCCTGATTTACGGCGTGTGATATCAGTCACCCAAGCCTCGGCCGTCGCGGAGAAGATCGCGCTTTTCCGGTCGCTCTTTCGCGGCCGGACCGACGTTTACCCCGCCCGTTTCGAGAGTCGCAAGACCGGCAAGTCCGGTTACCAGCCCGCCTGTGGCAACGAATGGGTGCGAGGCATCTGTGAAAAACCGCGCATCAAGTGCTCCGACTGCCCGCACCAATGCTGGCTGCCCGTCACCGACGAGGTGATCTTCCGGCATCTGGCGGGGGAGCGGGACGCACAAGGGCGGGCTTTTGTCATGGGCGTCTATCCCATGCTGCTGGACGAGACGTGCTTTTTTCTGGCGGCGGACTTCGATGGGGAAAACTGGCGCGACGATGTCCGGGCGTTTCTCGAAACCTGTCGTCAGTTGGAGCTTCCGGTCGCGCTCGAACGCTCCCGCTCGGGGGAAGGCGGCCACGTATGGCTGTTTTTCGCGGAGGCCATTTCCGCCGCACTGGCGCGCAAGCTGGGCGCCCATCTTCTCACGGAGACTTTGGAGCGGCGGCCCGACGTCGGCTTCGGATCCTATGATCGCTTTTTCCCCAATCAGGATACGCTGCCCAAGGGCGGATTCGGCAATCTGATCGCACTGCCGCTGCAGCGCGAGGCGCGGTCGCACGACAACACCGTCTTTCTCGACGAACAACTCGCGCCCCAGGCGGACCAGTGGGCGTTTCTGGCCTCGGTGCAACGGATCGGTCGCGACTATGTGCAGGCCACAGTGGAGGAGGCGGAGAAGCGTGGACGCGTGATCGGCGTCCCTTTGGTGACGATGGAAGACGACGAGACGCCCTGGAATGCGCCGCCTTCGCGCCGTCGGGCAGAGCCTCCGATCACGGAGCCTTTGCCCGCCAGCCTCGAAATCGTGCTGGGCGACCAGATCTACATCCCCTCCGAAGCGTTGCCGCCCGCGTTGCGCCACCGGCTGCTGCGGATCGCCGCGTTTCAGAATCCGGAATTCTACCGGGCGCAGGCGATGCGCCTGCCGGTCTACGACAAACCGCGCGTCATCAGTTGTGCCGAGCGGTTGCCCAAGCATATCGCCCTGCCGCGCGGATGTCTCGACGAGATGCAGCGGGTGCTGGCCGGCCTGAAGATCCAGTTGATGTTGCGCGATGAACGCTGCCAGGGAGTGCCGCTGTCGGTGATGTTCAAGGGGGAATTGCGCGATGATCAGGAGCTGGCCGCCCGGGCGATGCTCCGGCACGACACCGGCGTCCTCGCCGCCACGACCGCCTTCGGCAAGACCGTGCTGGCGGCCTGGCTCATCGCCCAACGCGGCGTCAACACCCTCGTGCTCGTGCATCGGCAGCAGTTGCTCGAGCAATGGGTCGAGCGTCTCGCCACGTTTCTGGCCGTGCCCGTGAAGTCGATCGGCCGGCTCGGGGGCGGGCGCAAGAAGCTCACCGGCGCGCTCGACGTGGCTCTCATCCAAAGTCTCGTGCGCAAAGGCGTCGTGGACGACCGCGTCGGCGGCTACGGTCATCTCGTGGTGGACGAGTGCCACCATGTTTCCGCGCACAGCTTCGAGCTGGTCGCGCGACGGGCGAAGGCGCGCTTTGTTACCGGGCTCTCCGCGACCGTCGCGCGCAAGGACGGGCATCACCCGATCATCTTCATGCAATGCGGCCCGGTGCGCCATCGGGTCGATGCCCGGCAGCAGGCGATCGCGCGGCCGTTTTCCCACGAGGTGTTCGTCCGGCCCACCGGATTTCGCGCGACCGCCGAGCCCGCCGCCGACCTGCGGATGGAATTTCAGAATCTCGTGAAGGCGCTCGCCGCCGATGAAAATCGCAACCGCCTGATCTGCGCGGAAGTGGTGGAGGCGGTGCGGGCCGGCCGCTCCCCGCTCGTCCTGACGGAACGCACCGCCCATGTGCAGACCATCGCGGCCGCGCTGGCATCCGAAGTTCCCTGCGTGATCACCCTGCAAGGCGGCATGGGCCGGAAGGAATTGCGCGCGGCCCTTGGGCGGCTCGCGGATACGTCCGTTGGAACCGGCCGCGTGGTGGTGGCGACGGGGCGGTTTATCGGCGAGGGGTTTGATGATCCGCGTTTGGACACGCTTTTCCTCGCGCTGCCCGTTTCGTGGCGGGGCACCATCGCCCAGTATGCCGGGCGGCTCCATCGCCTCCACGAAGGCAAGAGCGAGGTGCGCGTCTATGACTATGCGGATCTCGACGTGCCGATGCTCGCCCGGATGTTTGACCGGCGCTGCCGCGGTTACGAGGCCATCGGTTATTCGATCCTCCTCCCCGCCAGCGCGGTGCCCGGCTGGCCGGTCGGAATGGCGCTGCCGGTTGATCCGGTGTGGAAAAAAGATTATGCGGGGAGCGTGCGGCGTCTCGTCCGCGACGGGGTGGATCTGCTGCTGGCCAATCTTTTTGTGCAGGCCGCGCGTGTCTTTGCCCCGGACACCGAGGGGACGGCGCGGGCGCGCAGTGCCACGGAGGCCTTTCTCTATCGGCGGTTGGAAAGCATGCCGGAGACCGCCGGGTGCTTCCGCCTGAATGCGGAACTGCCGATACCGTTCGACCAGGCGGGCAAGATGGAGATCGATCTTTACTGCGCGGAGGCGCGGCTCGCCATCGAGCTAGACGGCGCGCAGCACCTGGCCGATGCGGAAGCCTACCGTCGCGACCGCCGCAAGGACGCCCTGCTTCAGCAAAACGGCTGTCTCGTCCTACGATTTCTCGCCGAGGATGTGGGCCGGCGTCTGGACCAAGTGCTTGACGCCATCCTGGCCGCGCTGGCCAATCGGCGGCGCCCGTGAGCGGTGTCGGGAACCAGATATTGCCGGACGGTCATTTGACACCCCGGGCAAACCGGCTATTTCTGCTGTCCGCCGATGCCCTACACTGAAGACCGCACCACATGGTTTGCCGGGCAGGGACTTTGGTCACACGTGCCGGAGGCCGACTGGAAGGACTGGGTCTGGCAGCTGAAGAACCGCCTCACGACCATCGAGCACCTGGAGCGTTATATGACGCTTACCCCCGAGGAGCGCGCCGGTTGCCTGTTCGCCAAGGAGAAGCTGGCCTTGGCCATCACGCCTTACTTTTTCAACCTGATCGACCGCAACGATCCGAACTGCCCGATCCGCAAGCAGGTCATCCCGCGCAGCGCCGAGATGGTCATTTCCTTCGGTGAGATGCTCGACTCCCTCGGCGAGGATGAACATTCGCCCGTCCCCGGTCTCGTCCACCGCTATCCGGATCGCGTGCTCTTCCTCGTGACCGACCGCTGCGCCGCTTATTGTCGCTACTGCACCCGCAGCCGGCTCGTGAGCAACGCGCAGGACTACAACTTCCATCCCGAATACGAGCAGGCGCTGCGCTACATCGAGGCGCACCCGGAGATCCGCGACGTGCTGCTCTCGGGCGGTGACCCGCTGCTACTTTCGGACAAGAAGCTCGACCACCTGCTCGGCCGGCTGCGCGCCATCAAACACGTCGAGTTCATTCGTATCGGCTCGCGCATCCCCGTATTTCTGCCGCAGCGCATCACGCCAGAGCTCGCCGAGATTTTCAAAAAGCACGGCCCGATCTGGATGAGCGTGCACCTCAACCACCCCAAGGAGGCCACTCAGGAATTGAAGGACGCTTGCGAGCGCCTGTCGTTCGCTGGCGTGCCGCTCGGCAACCAGAGTGTGCTGCTCAAGGGCGTCAACGACGATCCTGATATCATGAAGGCACTGGTGCACCGGCTGCTGCGGATGCGGGTCCGGCCTTATTACATCTACCAGATGGACCTCATTACCGGCGGCGCGCACTTCAAGGTGGATGTCCGCAAGGGCATTGAGATCATCCGGGCACTACGCGGTCACACGACCGGCTACGCCGTGCCGCAATACGTCATCGACGCCCCGGGCGGCGGCGGCAAGGTGCCGGTGAACCCCGAGTATGTGGAGCAGATCACCGAGGACGAGGTCGTCTTCCGGAATTTCGAGGGGAAACAGTTCCGTTATCCGCTGAAGGCCGCGCCGCTGCCGGAAAAATCCGCCGGCCAGGTCATGCCGGCGGAGATTCACCTGTAGGGGGTGGAACCCGACCTCCGGGCGGGTTTTGTTTGGTGTGCGTCCTGAAAACCCGTCCGGAGGCCGGGTTCCACCTTGGTGAAGACGTATCAATTCACTTCATCGCGAATGTCGCCCCGATGGTGGCCGTGATGGTTTTCTCGAGGGAGGTCGTGTCGTTGTTTCCCTCCCAGCTCGTCGAGGAGGAGTAGAGCGGGTTGATTTGCACGACGCCCATGCGGGCATTGCGCAGCTCCTTGATCGTGCGGCCGCCCTGCGTCGCGATCTGCTCGGCGCGACTCCGCGCGTCCTTGGTGGCCTCGGCCATCATCTTCACCTTGGCCTCGCCCGCCTTGGTGTAGATTAACTCGAAGCCTTCGGACACGAAGGCAACGCCCTGCTGCAGCAACTCGCCGGAATCACTTGCGAGTCGCGGCACGCGGTCGACCTCGGAAGAATGCACCTCGAGCAACTGGCTGAGCCGGTAACCGACGCGCACAGTCGCCACGGTGTCGTCCTCCTCGTTGCGCTGGCGCGCTGTGAGCTCGCGGATCTGCACGGCGGAGGCGACGAAGCCCGCGATGCCGCGCGCGGTGAAAAACGCCACGACCTTGGCGGAATCGGCGCGCAGCTTTTGTTGCGCCTCGAGCAAGGTCGGTGCGTCGGAGGAAAAACTGGCGCGCCACACGACGAGGTCGGAGCGCACATTTTTTCGCGCGGAGCCGGTGACGCTGATGACCTGGGATTCGGCGATGCGGGTCCACGCGTTGGCGAAAATCAGCGCGGTGAAGACGAGGCCCGCGCCCAGCGCGAGGCCGGCGAGCAAACCGAAGAGATGCGGACGGGAGGGTGAGGGGAGGTTCATGATTTCATAAGTTTATGACAATACTGGGCGCATTGCTGCGCTCTGAAATCGGAACCTAATCCCTGCGTAACCAACTGCAGACCAGTAGTAAGCGCCAGATCATTTGCGGATAACTTATTCACAAAAATTGCCGCGAGAAAGATTCAACGTTTTCGCACGGGTCGCGTCTATCCTAACGACATCAGTGCGTCGTTTTCATAGACGAACATTGTTTGTAGTTCTTACGGTTTGCTTGGTGTTAGGTCATGCAGGGCGTCCCGCAAGGGGCGCCCTTCATGTTTATGGGTCGGTTTCGGAGAGAATTCCGCCCGGCAAGATTTTTGCGTAATGATTCAACGTTTTCGAACAAGTCGCGTCTATCCTAACGACATCAGTGCGTCGTTTTCATAGACGAACATTGTTTGTAGTTCTTACGGTTTGCTTGGTGTTAGGTCATGAAAGGCGTCCCGCAAGGGGCGCCTTTCATGTTTATGGATCGGAGATGTCGTATTTGACCACTCAACACCCCCCGGCGCTACGCGCCACCCCTCTTCATAGAGGGGACCTCAAGTCTCGCAGCCGAAGTCTCCTCTATGAAGCCGGAACGATGCAGTGAAATGGAGGGTCGCCGCTCGTCGGCGGACCGTTCCGCGTGCGAACCACGGCCCGGCGACGAGCACCGGCCCTACATTTAAAGACCACACCATT